>JAFGFO010000361.1 GCA_016931085.1 Thermoflexales bacterium | reverse complement strand
GTACATGTGATACTGGTGCACTGCGCCGCGCGACATTTGCGCGTCGTGCGTTATCGTGGCGACGTGCGTGCGCCAGTATTCTTCGCCTTGAGTCTCGATCCATTCGTCAATCAGCGGGTAAGCATCCTTGCCCTCGTAGATGAAATGCGTCAGCCAGATGTTGTGATTCAAGCCCGGCGCCTGCCACGTCACACGGTCGGGGTCGAGGCCAATCGTCGCGGCGATCTCACGATAGTGATAATGGCCGTGGCACAACCCGCACACCTTGACGCCGGTCTCGCGCGTCATCAGCGTGCAGCCGTCAAAGACCGGGTTGCCGGATTGGATCAGCCAGGCGTCGGGGCAAATGGCTTCCATGTCTTGAGCCACGTCCAGCATCAAGCGCAGTTGGTGGTACGCCCCGAACTGCCCGCCGGTGTGGTAGTAGCCGTATTTGTCGGCGGCCAGCTTGCGCATGTCAGCCTCGATGACGTGGCCCAGGACGTAGGCCGTGTTGACGACGAAATCGGCGTCTTGCAGCGTCGCCTTGCGCTCGGTCGTCTTGTCAAAGGTCAGCGACGACCCCAGTTGCCGGGCGTAGCGCGTGCCCAGCTTGTAGATCATGTCCAGTCGTTCCTCGTCAATGTCCATGAAGGACACGTGGCTGCCGGCCAGGCCTTCCGTCAAGCACAGGTCTTTGACCAGGCCCAACGAAAACTGGGCGCTGCCTGCGCCGATCACGCTCACTTTGATCGCTTTCGACATTTTTGCCTCCTTAAAAGTTTGTTCGAGCCTACCAGCTTCACTGAGCGATAATGACCATGTACCGCATTCGCGTCGAGCCAGCGTTGGAAATCCCGTGTGGACGGCTTGGGTCGAGCACGATGACTTGATTCGGGCCAAGCGAGTAGCGTTCATCCTCGACCTCGATGGCGGCCTGGCCTTCCAACATATAGAACGCTTCCACGCCCGTATGCGTATGCGAGGAATGAGAGCGGCTCCCAGCCTCGACCTCTGAAATGTGGATACGGAGCTTTTGGGGATCGATGCCTTCCGCGACGAGACATCGCGCCAGGCCTTTGGCTTGCACCGTTGAGAACTTCACAAGATGCCTCCTTGTTGGTTTTCCATGAAAATCCGTGTTCAATCGAGCAGCAATTCAGGCGCGTCGCTGCACATGCCGTCCACGCCCGCGCGGCGCAGGGCGGCGATTTCGTCCGGGCGCCCTTCGCACCAGCAGATGATGCCCAACTCAGCCTGGCGCACGCGCGCCACCCATTCCGGCGTCAGCAGGGCGCTGGGGTTGGGCAAGTGCCCCCAGCAGGGATGAACGAAACTGGCTTGAACAGACTGCGCCAGCTTGACCGCATCGAGGTGAGGCGAATCAAACAAGATAGACGTGCTCAGCTCGGGCGCGATGACTTTTAATTCCATCAGCCAATCGGGACGAAACGAGCAGACGATGCACTGCTTCGCGAATTTATGCTTACGAATGATTTCAGCCACGGCAGGAACGGATTGCCATTCTTTCAACTCGATGTACGCGCCCAGTTGCTCTTCCTGGCAGAGCTCGATCGCTTCGGCAAGTGTCGGCACGCGCTCGCCTTGGCCCAGGTCAATGGCCCGCAGTTCGGCCAGCGTGCTTCCGCCAATGAACAGGACACGCCCGTTCGCATCCGTGAGGTGAGCGTCGTGAGCAAGCACGAGCTGGCCGTCGGCGGTCTGCCGCACGTCACATTCTACCAAATCCACGCCCAGGGCCGCGGCTTGGCGGAAGCCGAGCAGGGTGTTGCCTGGTGCGTGGGCGGCCGCGCCGCGATGCCCGATGCGCCAGAAGCGATAGCCGGCCGGCGCGATCTCGTGCGCCAACTGTTCGAGGATGCTGTTTACCCGCAGCGGCATCCAGGTCAGCAGCGCGGGCCAGGGGACGAGCATCTCGGGCGTGAACTGAAAGAGCTGGGAGAAATCCGAGCTAGGCTCAAACGCTCGCCGCGCCAGGTAGGTGTGCGCCAGACGAGTCTTGAGCGGGGCCGGCTTGACCTTGCCCTCCAGGTAGGGGGCGATCAACACGCCATCAATGCCGGCCAGCTCGCGCGTCTCTGCTCGCTTCATGCGCTGCCGGCGCTCTCGAAACCAATCGGGCGTTGGGGCAAAGGCGTGCTTGCCAGGCTCGCTGTAGAGCACGAGGTGATCGCCTTCGAGCGCGAGCGCCCCATCGTGGCGCATGTCGTGATGGCCGCCGTGCCAACTGGCTTCGCCGCGTACCACCCGCCCGCTCTCGTCCACGAAAACCCAGACATGCTCCAGCTCGTACAGGTGACCGATATCCCAATCCCACCAGATGGCGTACTCGATGGCAAAACTGGCCGCCGCTTGATCGGGCGGATTCAGATCCACCGCATAGCCCTGCCTGAAGGAAGGCGAGGAAGCGTCGTGGCGAAAAATGGTATAACCCGCCGCCAGCGGCAGGAACGGCTCGCGCGCGTCAAAGCGAATGGCGGGCGCATAACGCGCCGCCAGCGCACGCTCGCCGGCGTCTTGAGCGACACTCAGCAGTCCTGACAAAACGGGATCGGTGGATGTGTTCATGCCGTTCATAGAGGCTGCCGCGCGGCGGCCTACTGATTGAACCACAACTCGTACACTTCGTCGCCGTAGCGCAGCGTCATCTCGCCGGAGCCAAACGCCGCATGCGCCCACGCGCTGTCCACGAGCGGGTAGCGGCTCAACTGGACCGGCTCGCCGTCGATGGTGGGGCGCGCCTCCCAGCCGGTGACAAATCGCCCGACCGAAGGGGATTCGAACGCGAGCGTGCCACCTTGCGCCGTGATCTTGGCCGCGCTCAAGGCCTCGACGAACGCATCGAACGAGGCCCAATCCGCCTCGCGCCCGCACTCGACCAGCCAGGTGTTTTCTTTCGCCCAGCACTGCAGCTCGCGCCCGGCGTATTGCCCTTCATCGCCGACTTTCATCCCGTTCTGCGAATAGATGCCGGCGTAGCCGCGCTTGACGCGCACGAAAACCCAGTTGCCCGCAAAACGGACCTCGTCGAACAGTTCCTGCGGGAACCAGCAGTGGCTCATCCAGGTAAACTCGTTCAGGCGGAAGGTGAGCGACATGACGTTCTTGTGTTGAATCACGCGCGGCATGACGGTGTTGCCCGACCAGTAATCCGGCCTGAGGCCCGATCCCTCGCCGCACGTGTGCGGGCACGACCAAAAGATGTTAGCCTTGTTGCCGAGTGTCAACTGCGCCGTGTGCGTCGAGCTTTCGAACTCGCCCTTGCGATGGTCCTGCAGGCCGCTCAGCATATAGTCCGGCGTGCGATAGACGACAAAGTCGGCGTGTCGCGCTGTGCCGCGCAGGATGCCGTGCCGCTCTTTGGATTCGATCACGCTCGTCGCATCCGTCGCCATGTTGAAAATGATGTGGGGCAGCCGGTAAGTGCTCGTCGCCAGGCAGACCGGCGCCATGCCCGAGGTGCCCTTGGTCAGCGAGCCATTGCCAAACAGCAGCCAACACAGCGCCGCCGTCCCCTCGAAATCGGGATACTTGACGTAGATGCCATAGCTGCGCCCGTGCGTCGTGCCCCAGACGCCCTGGTAAGAATCGGCGCCCAGGTTGAAAAACATCTCGTCGAGCACGGCCCCCGTCATCTGGCGCAGCTTGTACTGGCCTTCGTGGGTGGCGAAATCATACACGTTGAGCAGCGGCGCGATGCAGATGGGGAAATAGGAATTCGAGTGCCACTCGTCAAAGCCGAAGCGCCCGCGCTGGCGCAGCCATTCGGTGATGTACCCCCAGGCCTTGTGCGAGTGATACAGCCCGTTCTGGCGGCTGTTGGTAAACTCTTCGGTGGGGAACAGCAGGCCCGCCATCCACTCGGCCACGTGGAACAGCAGCCGGTGGTTCTCCGATCCCATGTACATGACCGTGTCGCCCGGCTCGTCCACCCAATACTTGAAGCCGAGCAGCGTGTCCTTCATCAGCGCATTGATTTCGGGGCTGAGCCGGCGTTGCTCGCGCTCCCAGAACATCAGCCTCAAAATGGCCTGGATGGCGAAATCGGCGCAGTCGTTGCGCGCGGCGATAAACTCGCACGTCCAGCGGATCACCTTTTCGTGCACGCGATCGCGCTGCCCCAAGGCATAGCGCGCGACGTGCGTCCAGATATCGCCGCGGTCGCCCGTTTCGAGATTGGTGGCATAGTGCTCCAGCACGAGCCGGCGGCGTTCCTCGGTTTTGTCGTAGCCCTGCGGCGCGGCTACGGGCGTGACTTTGTGCACGTTGTTGAACGACGTCGTCGTGACAGGCTTGCCGGCCTTGTCCAGCCACGTGCAGCGAAGATGATACACGCCATCAACCAGTTCCTGGCCGGCCGCCAGCTTGACTGCGCCCGCCGACGTTGGCAGGGCGGTCTGCAGCAGCTCGTCCTGGCCCGAAACGAGTTCTACGTGCAGCTTGAAGCCGCTGGCTGGGTCGCCGCTGGCGCAAGCCTGGCCCAAATGCAAAGCCACATCGTGCCCGGGGTAAAACACGTCGCGCGCCAGGCGGAGGCTGGCGAGTTCTTCTTCCACCAACGCGCGCGTTGGCAGCGGCACGCCCGGCGCAAGCGGCACACACACGGTCGCGTCGCCATCGGCGAGCTCTAATCGCAGCCCGACTTGCGCCATGCGCGCCAGCCGGAACAGTCCGACGTTCAACACGTTCTCACCCGCCTGCAGCGCCGCTTCAAAGTGGTACTCGTAAATGATGCCGGCGACCTGGGGAGAAGCGTTCGCGCTGTCGAAAACGACGCTCCCATTGATCGACACAAGCGCGCGCAAGTCGCTGATAACCAGCCGCCATCGCCGGGCGCCAGGCTCGTCCGGCGTGACGAGGGCCGAAAGAAACGCTGCGCCCAAGTGATTTTTGATGTTATACGTGCCCCACGAAAGATATTTCTCCGGCCCGCGCACCAGCTTCCAGCGCGCCGATTCGCCGTGGAAGGCGCTCTCCTGTCCTTCCACAGGCGACTGCGCCAAAAGCCTAAGAGCCTCGTCCACGACCTCGTTCATCGCCGCGCGGCCCACCTGTGAAGTCTTGTTTTCAAAATACGACAGGCCGCTGACCTGGCTCGACACGTCGTGATTGAATGGCCCCAGCATGATCCACGGCTTGAGCGTATCGCCCGCCTGGACGTGTTTAGTCAGATTTTCCATTAGTGACATTTGTTTTCTTCCTGTGTAAATCGGGCTCGCCGCGCGGCCCGGGTGATTGAGGGCAGGCCAAACGCTTGGCTAGCTCGTTCCACCTTCCTCCATCAGCCAGGGCGGAAATGGCTGGCCTTGAGCGTGCAAGTGACTGGCGTACAAAAAACGATACACGTCGTGGACATAGTATTGGCCGTAGCGCTTGCTGGGCCATACATCCAGCAAGCGCTCGACAATCGTCTCGGCCATCTCGTCGTCCAGACCTGATTCGACGTGATAATCGAAATAGATGGCGAGATCTTGGTCCGGCCTTTGGACGATGTGCCGGACGCCGAACTTTTCCGGGTTGAGATGGACAGGCGAGTAACGCTCCAGGATAAACACGCCCGGCGAGGCCGAGTGAATCGCCGTCTGATGAGCATAGATGAAATTGATGGTCTCTTGCGCGTCGTCCATCGTCTCGGTGGGGAAGCCGAAGAAGAAGAAGGTATGGTTCCAGATGCCGGCCCGCGCGCTTTCCTCCAGGACGCGGCCCATCGTCTCGCGCTGCGTGCCCTTGATCATGTGTTGAATCACGCGCTCTGAGGCCGTCTCCAGGCCAAACAGCGCCATCCGGTAACCGCCGCCTGCCATGCTCTCCAAGAGTTCCTGCGAGAGCGCCCGGTCGAAGCGGGCGCAGCCGCACCAATCGACGGGCGCGCCCTGCCTGGCCAACTCGGTTGAAAGGGCGCGCAGCGTGCGCGGCGGGATGGCCTCGTCGGCGAAAAAGATGTGGCGCGCGCCATGTTTTTCCCGCAAGCTTGTGATGTGTTCGAGCACCTGCTCGACCGGCAGTGGATAAAAGCCCCGGCCCGCGCCGTAGCCCACATTGCAGAAAGCGCATTGGCCGTGATAGCAGCCGTGGGCCGTGATGAGCGGCAGCACCAGGTCGGGCGCGAGGTAGCGGTCGAGCGGCAGTCCATCGAAATCGGGGGGGGGCGCTTTGCGGGCCGTCTTGTGCCATGCCTGCGGCTTGATCGGATTCTTGCGAATCCCAGTTGGATTCGCCTGAATCTCGCCACCTGCCCGGTAAATCAAATTGGGGACTTGTACCAGGTCGCCACCGCCGTCAATCGCCTCGGCCAGGCGCAGCAGCGGCGTCTCCCCGTCGAACATCACGGCGCTATCGATCAGGCCGAACAGCGCCGGGGCGTGCGGGAGTTGATCGCGCAGCATGCTGATGTGCGGCCCGCCCAGCGTGACGTGGCACAGCAGGCCGGCCTGCTTGATCAGGTACGCCAGCGTCATCGCGGCCAGCATTTGCCCCATCGTCGGGATCGAGATGCCGACGATGTCAGGCCGCTCGCGTTGAATGTCCGGTAGAATGATGTGGCGGAAAAGGTCGAGGAATAGATTGTGCCGCGAATCGCGCACTGCCTGCAGCAGACTGCGGCTGCTATCGACCGGCGAGGCCGGCACGTGATTCAAGAGATCGAGCCGGGCGGGATGGAACGGCAGCGAGGCCAGCTCGAGCGATTGAACGATGATCTCGAACGCCTGCAAGCTTTTGGCCCCATCGTAAAAGTCGGGGCCGCGATAGACGGCTTTGGCCGCTTCGACGCGCGCGGCCAGACCTGGCCCCTGGGTCAGCGCCCACCGGACGGATTCCGGCATTTCTCGCGCCTGCGCCACTTGGCTGAGGCGGTCGGCAACTTGCTCGAGATAGGCGCGGCTCAAGACGGCGTCGTACGTTTCCAGGTTCAAATCGCGTTGAATGACTTGTACGCCGTGCGAGCGCAAAAAAGAAGCAAGCACCGGCAAGGCCAGGTGCGGCATCGCCGGTGTCCAGGGGGGTGGGAAAACCAGCATGACTTTCATGAGTTCGCTGAAATAAGATCTTTTTCACCGCAAAGGCGCAAAAGACGCAAAGAATTTCAATATAAAACTTGGCGGTCTTGGCACCTTTGCGGTTCAAATCCAAGTTTTTTCAGTAGAGTTTTCATGGAAGGTGAAAAAATCACTGGCCGAAATCCAGCCGCATGACCTGGTCGCCGTAGCGGACCTCCAGTTGGGACGCCGGCCAGTCGGCGACGCAATACGGATTGTCATAGTGCCGGAATCCGCTGATGGGCTGCACCTCGCCGTTACGCAGCAGCGGGCCTTGCCAGCCAAAGGCCAGGGTCTCGTCGCGCAAGGTGCCACACCGAACGGACAATTCATCAAAAGCTACGTCGAGCGCGAGCATCTTTTCCTGGAACGTGGCGAAATCGCCGTCGAGCGCGGCGCGCCCCATGTGGCACAGCCACACATTATGCAGGCCGTAGGAACGCAGCTCGCGGTAGGCGTTGGAGCCGCGCGTGATAAACTCTAACCCTCGCGCCGCCGTGAGTGCCAGGTAGCCTTCGCCTTTGCGAGCAAAGGCCCACGTGCGGTCACTGCCGTCCGCCGCGTCACGCAGCGCATACTCGTCAAAGGCCCAGGCGGGAAAGTAGGCATGCGTAAAGCCCAGCCAGTCGTCGTCCGGCAATTTGTGAATGGCGACGAGCACATCCTTCCACTGCGCCGCCCTGGGCAGGCTCACATTTCCGTGCCAGGCGCCGGGCCGGTGCGAGTTTTCTTCGCTCAGGCAGGGTGGATGCGAAACAAAGACGACTGCATCCGGTCCCAGCGTGGCCTGCCAGACGTGTTGTTGGAGCCCGCTTTCACCCGGGTGATAGTCTTGCGCCGAGCACAGCATATAGTCGGGCGTCTTGTACGTCACCTTGTTCACTTCCCAGTCACCCGTCGTCCGGTCGCACCACTCTTCCAGTTGGCCGGCGTGGCGCTCGCGGTTCCACATCTCTTCAGGCAGGTCGGCGGCGATGTCGCCGATGATCAATGGGAAGCCATAGTCTTCCATGCACGCCAGGCTCACCGTCGCGCGTATGTGGCTGTTGAATACGCCCAGGCCCCACATCAGGCGGCTGACACCGGCGGTGGATTCCAACCGCCCGCCTTTGATGTGCGGCGTGTAGGTACGCCCGTGCGTCGAGCCGAAAGTGCCCTTGTACGAATTGAGCGCCATCGTCAAGAACATCTTGTCCGTGACGACCGTGGCCAGGTCATAAACTGCTGCGCTTTCGGCCAGGTCGGCCAGGTGCGCCAGCGCGAGCAAGTCCTCTTCGAAATAGCAGTTCGAGTCCCATTCGCTAAAGCCGCCCGTCCCCCGCTTGCGCAGCCAGGAGAGCGCCATCCGTTCGCCTTTTTCCCGGTGCCATTGCCCCGTCTGTCCGACGTTCGTAAAGACGCGCTCGGGGTAGAGTTGGCCGGCCAAGATCTCGCAGGTGTGAAAGAGAATCTGGTGATTTTCCGACCAGAACCACATCGCGTCGTCGCCCGGTTCGTCCGCCCAATACTTGAAGTTGAGCGCGCACTCTTGCAGCGGCTGCTTGAGTGACTGAGGGAAAGACGGGTTGTCGCCGTAGCGGCGCAGCATCCCCAAAAGAGCCACCAGGTAAAAGTCACTGCAATCCTTGCGCTGGTTGATCCCCGCGATGGATTCCATGAGGACATCCGTCTTGACGTCGGCCCAATAGCCCAAGGCCATCTTGGCGATCTCGGAGAAAATGTTATCGTCATCGCGCTGGGCGGCATCCAGCAGGGCTTCTGCGCGGCGCTCGTCAAAAGTGCCATAAGGCGATTGCGAATAGCGCTTGCGCATCGTAGTCAAGGCGAGCCTGCGCTCGACGCGCAATCTGTCCTCATAATACTCTTGAAGCGTTGGTATCAAAAAGACCTGAAATGGGCCTTCCGGAACTTGATAAGGCGCACCCAGGCGGACCTGCTTGCTGGCGGCTACTTGAGGGCGAGCTTCGGCGTAAATCCAGCCCGATGGTTTTTGCAGGCGAGCCGTCAGCGCCGCCGACGCGGCCAAGTCGGGGGGCCAATGCACCGTGATCTCATCATCCCACACGAAAATGTCCCGATCCAGATACGCCGCCCCGATCACCTTTTCGAGGTTCTGGCGGCGAGCCACGCCCTCGTGCGAGGTAGGCAATAAGATGAATGCTTCTGGCGGCAAGTTCGTCAAGCGCAGCGCCATCGCGTAAGGACATTCGCGCGCGGCTACCTCCTCACAGCGCACCAGGAACTCGTTCGTCCCCTCGGTAAGCTTGACCTGAAAAGAGACACTGTGCGGCAACTGGTGATGGAAATGCTCCTGCCGGTGAACGTGTTGGCCATTCAACCACACGTCGGCCGGGCCATTGGTCGTCAGGATGCACATCACCTCTTGCGCCGCCGGGCTCACGACCTGGCAGTACGCCCATGTCAGCAGATAGTGACATGTGTGATAAAAGGCCGTACAGTCTAAATAATGATCGTCATCGCAGTGAACGTTGCGCCACTCCCATTCTGCGCCGCCCGCTGGGGCGACATCGTCCATCACCGGCATTTGAGTCACACCTGACTCGGTTTCGTAATAATGCCGGGCGATCTGCAACTTCCAATCGTCGCCCTGGAAGTGTTCCAGGTCGAGCACGGGGATGGCCTGGGGGCCGGCGACCAGCCAATTGTGGACATAGCCGTTTTCGAGTTCGTAACGAACAGTGTGGATGGGCATAAACTCCTCATGATGATTGGGTCAAAAGGCAACTGTGGAGCGCGCACCATCAACGATTGTGGGCTGCGATCCACAGGCACAAGTCACTCAACATGGTTTTGACAGCATCATAAGTGATGCCACCACCTATGATGCATAGAGCACACACCTGGCCTTGTGTCCCGGCTTGACCTCGACATTGGGCGGGATCTGCTGATCGCATACGCCACGGATGCGCCGGCTGCAGCGGGGATGGAAAGAACAGCCCTTGGGGATCGAGTATGGGTCAGGCACTGTGCCGCGAATGGATTCCAGCCGCTGCTCGTGGGTCTTTTGGCCCAGGCGGGGAATAGAGCGCAGCAAGGCCTGCGTGTAAGGGTGCAAAGGATTGTGAAAGATGTCGTCCACTGTGGCCTCTTCGACGACCTTGCCCATGTACATCACGATCACGTCTTCCGTCATCTGCGCCACCACGCCCAGGTTGTGCGTGATGTACATGATCGCCATGCCCAACTCTTGCTGAATACGGCGCATCAGCCTGAGGATTTGGGCCTCGGTCGTCACGTCCAACGCCGTCGTCGGCTCGTCGGCGATCAGCAGGCTGGGGTGGCAGCTAAGCGCCATGGCAATCACCGCGCGTTGGCGCAGCCCACCCGACAGTTGATACGTGTAAGAGTCTATGCGCTGCTGGGGCTGAGGGAAGCCAACCAGGTCAAGCATCTCGATGGCCTTGGCGCGCGCCTCGGCCTTGCTGACCTTTTGGTGAAGGATAATGGCTTCCATGATCTGATCGCCGACGGTGTGAACCGGGCTGAGCGACGCCATGGGCTCTTGCGGCACGAGAGCGATCTCGCAGCCTCGGATGCTGCGCATCGTGGGGCCGGCCGGGTCGAGGTCGGTGAGCTTGACGCCTTCGGAGAGCCGGCTGCCGTTGTGGGAACTACATTCGCGGTACAGCGTGATCTCGCCCTGCACGATCTTGCCCGGTTTGGGCACAATCCGCAGGATCGAACGCGCGGTGACGCTCTTGCCGCAGCCGCTTTCACCCACCACGCCCAGGGTCTGTCCGCGCCGGATGTCAAAATCAACGCCGTCTATTGCTCTGGCCGTACCCTCGTCCAAAAAGAAATAGGTCTTGAGATCCCTGACTTCCAGCAAAGGCTCGGTTCGATTGTTCATGGTTGTGTCCTTAGCGGGCATACGGGTCAGCCGCATCGCGCAGGCCGTCGCCCACAAAGTTGAACGCCAGCACCGAAATCACGACGGCAAAGCCCGGCGTCAACACCCACGGCGACAGCACCAGTGAGCGCAGGTTCATCGCTTCCTGCAACAGCACCCCCCAACTGATAGCCGGCGGGCGCAAGCCCAGACCGATGAAACTCAGCCCCGTCTCAGACAGGATCATGTTAGGGATATTCAGCGTCAGTGCGGCGATAATGTAGGAGAGGAAGGAGGGCAACATGTGGCGCAGGATGATGCGCATCTCGCTCGATCCG
>JAFGFO010000360.1 GCA_016931085.1 Thermoflexales bacterium | reverse complement strand
TTCGGGGAGGTAAGTGGGGCGCCAGGCCGCAAAATGACGCCATTGTGGGGGATGTATGCCCGCAATTGCCTTTCGCTTCGAATGCCCTGAGCGCAGAGCAACACAAGACTTGACATCACTGTCCGTTTTTGGTACAATGGCCAAATGGTTAGTTATTACCTCAAATCAAGGAAGGTGCCTTGATGTCCCCTAAACCGAACGTCACCGCGCAGCGCACCGCCCAGATCATTAAAGCCGCCACCGCCGTCTTTGCCGCACAGGGCTTTGACGGCGCCACGATGGATGATATCGCCGAGGCAGCCAGCATCAAGCCACCATCTACCTCTACTTTGACAACAAGAGCGCGCTCATCCACGCCATCGCCGAGCAGCTCTTTGCTCACAAATTGGCTCGTTTACGGGCCGCGCGCGAGCTTCCGGGCACGGCTATAGAGCGTCTCATCGCCTACTATGAAGCGCTCATCGCTGAGGAGCAAGTGCTGCCGCTGATGCATGTTTTGCACGAGTTCTACGCCCTGGGTCTGCGCCGCGAGGACATGCGCGCGGTGATCGTTGATTTTATCGGCCAGTTGACAGGACTGTTGGAAGCCATCATCCAGGAGGGCATCGAGATCGGCGAGTTTGCGCCAGCGGACGCGCGCCAGGCGGCGCGGGTCTTGGACGCGTTGCTGAGTGGCACGTTCTTGCACTGGGTCTATGCGCCGGAGGAGGTGAACGTCAACGCGCAACTGTGCTACGGCGTCCGCCTGGTGTTTCGAGGGTTAGTCGCACCGAGTTGAAAGAGGTCACGATGAACACAAAAACCAAGTCACTCAGCGAGTTGTTGGGGACAAGGATAGAAACGACGGATTAGAAAGGAGTAAAATATGTCAGGTGTCGCAGGTATTGCAGGTAAAGGCAAGCAGGTTCTGATCAATCGAATGTTGGACAAGACGGCACATCGCGGCTCGGCCGGACAACAAATCGTCGAAATCGAGGGCAACACACTCGGTATTGCCTGGGCGCAAGCCCAGGTGGTCAACAGCCAATTGACCCTGCTGCGCGGCCCGTTGGGTGATGAATAATTCTATCTCGCTCAGCCAGCGTTTGGTTTCTTTGCCTGCCCGCGCGAGCAATCAGGTGCGCGAGTTCTGGGAGGCGTTGCGCAATACGCCGGAAGCGTTTCGCCTGGTGTGGTCGGCCAGCCGGCTCGCTGCACTGGCGGGAGTCAGCTTGACGCTAGCCGCCGCCGTCTTGCCGGCGGCACAGGCGTGGGCCGGCAAGCTGATCATCGATGGAATCGTGAACGCTACGCGCCAGGGTATGGAGCCAGCCGCCGGACTCCGCTACGTCCTGCCTTACCTGGCGTTGGAGTTGGCACTCGTGCTGATCGGTTCGGTGACAGGCCAGGTGCGTTCTCTGACTGACCGCATCCTCCAGTCGCAATTGACGAACCACGTCAATAGCCTGATCATCCGCAAAGCGATCAGCCTGGACCTGCAGTTCTTTGAAAATCCCATCTTTTACGACACCTTACAGAATGCGCGGCGCCAGGCGGACACCAGTGCGCTCAACATCGTCAATTCCACACTCCAGATGGTGCAACAGCTCATCACGCTCCTGTCCCTGATCGTCTTGCTTTTGCGGTTCAGCCCGTGGCTTGCGGTCATCGTCTTTGTGTCCGCCATCCCCTCCTTTCTCTCACAATCGCAATACGCCGAGCGTGCGTTTCGTGCTGTCAGCCGCCGCGCGCCAGAAGCCCGCTTGTTGAACTACTTGGAGATGCTGCTTACGGGCAATGACACCGTCAAGGAGATCAAGCTCTTTGGGCTAGGTGAGCCGCTCCTGAAACGCTATAAAGAGTTGTTCATGCGCTTCTACCTGGAGGATCGGGCTATTGCCGAGCGACGCACAATCGCGGGGCTGGGCTGGGGCATGTTATCCAACCTGGCCTACTACGGCAGTTATGCCTGGATCGTCCTGCGTACGATCTCCAGCCGCATCACCCTGGGTGACATGACGATGTTCCTGGCGATCTTCCGGCAATCCCAGAGCTCGATTCGATCTCTGCTCGATGGCTTGAATCGCCTCTACGAGAGCAACCTGTTTCTCGACAATTTGATGACGTATCTGAAACTGCAGCCGCTGCTGGTCGCGCCGGCGAATGGTCTTGCCGCACCCGCGCCCATTCGCCATGGCATCGAATTCAGGCACGTCTCGTTTTGCTACCCCGGTTCTGATGTCTACGTGCTGCGCGACGTCAATCTGCACATTCAGCCCGGTGAGCGCATCGCGCTGGTTGGCCTCAACGGAGCAGGCAAGACGACATTGATCAAGCTACTTGCGCGACTTTACGATCCGACGGAGGGGCAGGTGCTGCTCGACGGCGTAGACCTGCGCGATTATGACCTGACGAGCCTTCACCAGCGATTCGGCGTCATCTTCCAGGACTTTGTGCGTTACCAGTTCACAGTGCGGGAAAATATCGGGTTCGGCCAGGTGGATGCGCTTGACGACCTCGCCCGCATCAAGGGTGCGGCCGAGCGCGGCGGTGCAAGCCCAATCATCGAGAACATGCCCCAGGCTTATGACACCATGCTGGGGCGGCGTTGGGAGAAGGGGCAGGAGTTGTCGGGCGGGCAGTGGCAGAAGATCGCGTTGGCCCGCGCGTTCATGCGGAAGGCTGAAGTGCTGGTGTTGGACGAGCCAACTTCTGCGTTGGACGCCGAGGCGGAGTACGAGGTATTCCGGCGGTTCGGCGAGTTGATGGAGGGCCGCATCGCCGTGCTCATCTCGCATCGTTTCTCGACCGTGCGCATGGCGGACCGGATCGTGGTGTTGTCAGCAGGCAAGATACACGAAATGGGGAGCCACGCCGAGTTGATACAGCTTGATGGCGCTTATGCGCGCTTGTTCAATTTGCAGGCGGAAGGGTATCGCTAGGGCACGTTCCTCCAGATGGGCACAGCCATGCAGATAGATGTGGGGAGGCAGTGCCTCGCCCTGGACAAGCCGGTGGGTCGCCCCTACCGCCTGTCAAGCGCCGTTCAATCCCAGGCACGAAAGCACCAAGCGCCGCCGCGAAAAGTGCCCCAGCGTGATGAATTCGATCAGCATCGGGCTGCCACACACGGCCCGCACGATCTCCGAAAGCGGCCTGCCCTGCCCGTGAAGGTCAAGCACGCGCTGTCCCAACGTTTCGAGATAGTCAATCTTGGCCGCCAATGATCCGGCCGGATCGTCGCGCACGCGGGCGCTGCCCGGGAACAGCACGGCGGGCCGCAGCGCAGCAATCTGCTTGAGCGAAGCAATGATCTGCCAGATGTCATAACCGGCACCCAGGGCGCGGTCTTGCCCGCCGACGAACAAATCCCCGCTGAACACCCAGCCCTGTCGTGGCTCGTGCAAGCACAGATGATCCGGGCTGTGGCCGGGGGTGTAGACGACGTGAAAAGCATACTGTGCCGTCTCGATCACTGTCCCATCCAACACAGGCTGGGCCTGCGAAGGCTGCGGCCAGCCCCACAGCACCCGCCGGTAGGGGTGCAGCGATAGGGCGTGGCGCGGATCAGCCAGGACGGGCAGCGCCAGTGGGTGCGCCAGGATATCCAAGCCAGCCCGCTGGCGCTGCAGCATGCCATTGGCCCCGATATGATCTTCGTGGGAGTGAGTGTTCACGATGCGGGCCACAGGCACACCAGACAGCGCTCGTGCCAACTCTGGTGCGCTATGAGCGCAGCCGCTGTCCACCAACATGCCATCCACCAGGTAAGCCGTCGTCCAATAGCGCCCGCGGCCAACCAGCGTGCGGGACAGGTCAAAACGCTTCACGTCACCGTAGGAACTTGTCTTGAACACCGGTGCGTTTGCTCCATCAAATATAGAACTTGTCCGGATCGATTTCCTCGCGCAGCAGGCGCAATTCCTCCGGTGTGGGCGGCGCGTTGGCGCCGACACGTCCCGGAATGATCAGCTCGAAGCCGGTGTTGACTAACACGGCCTCGACGCTCACGCCGGGGTGGGTGGCGGCCAGGCGCATGCGCTTGCCGGCCGGGTCGTAATCCATCAAAGCCAGCGTGCTGACCACGTACAGCGGCCCGCTGCCTGGGGGAAGCCCAGCCTCTTCGCGGGCCCCTGGCCCGTCCAGGTAACCTGGCGTGGTGACAAAATCAACCTTGGGTACAAAGCGCCGCTTATCGTGCTGCATGATGACGATCGTCCGCCAGCAAAACGAGCCCACGTCGTTAGCGCCGCCGCTGCCGGGCAGGCGCGCCTTGGGGTGAGCGTGCTCGCCGATGACGGTGCTGTTCAGGTTGCCGTAGGGGTCGATCTGCGCGCCGCCCAAGAAGCCATAGTCGATAAAGCCGCGCTGGGCGCTTTCCATAATGTCGCAGATGCCGGTCGCCTGCAGCCCCTTGTGAAAAGTGCGCGCTTCGCCGACTGCGCGGGGCAAAGCTTCCAGGATCGCCCCCACACCGCCAAACTCAAAGATAGGCGTCAAGTTAGGCGCGGCGCTCTTGCCGGCCAGCATGGCCGCCAACATCGGGATGCCGGTCCCGATAAAAGCCGTTGTCCCATCCTCGAACAAGCGCGCCGCCACGCAGATCATCAGCTCGGTTTGAGAATAGCCTTGTTCGCTCATAGCTTAACTCCTCACTCCCGCCTCTCGCGCTCAGCCACCAGTTGCGCCAGGCGCTCCTGGCCGACCAGACCCAGGTATTCGTCGTGATCCTTGAGAGCGTGCACGTACCTGGTCAGATAGGCTCGCGTACCCTCTTCGGTCCTGGCCGACTCGACCCACTCGCGCAGCGCCGGCTCGTCGCGCCCGTAGAGATAAGCCATCTCGCCAGGATGGCTGCCAAAGGGGGCGTGAACGACGGCGTCGGCCAGGTAATACGGGATGACGGTACGATCGGGGTATTTGCGGATCTCGTCAGTGGGCACGATCTCTTCGACGCTGAGGATCAAGCGCTTGCAAGCGCGCGACATTTCGAGCGCAAATCCGCTGATGCCCTCTACCTGGGCGTTGCCGTAACGGTCGGCGCGGTGCACGTGGATGATCGCCACGTCCAGGATGAGGGCTGGCACCAGGCAGACCTTGATGCCCGTGAAGGGGTCGTGGGCTACCTTGGCGGCGCTGTAACGCAGGGTATCTGTGCCGAGCATGGAACGTGCCGGCAGGAACGGCACCCCCATGGCGGCCGCCTTCAAGCGCCAGGTGATTGCAGCGTTCGACCATTCGGTGATTGAGGCAATGCGGCCGCTTTCGACCTCGCGGCGCAGCGTGCTGGACGTGCCGTAAACTTCCAGGCCGCTGTAAGCGTGATCGAGCTTTTTGACAATGCCTGCGCCCAGCCACAGGTCCAGCTCACCCACGCCCAGGCCAAACACGCGCAGGTCTTTTTTGCCCTGGCGGATGACTTCACGGCAGAGGCTCATCGGGCAACGCACCGTGCCGTACAGCTCGGTGCCGATGTAGCAGTCGTCGCTCACAAAGCGCGCTACGGCCTCTTGCTCGGTCATCACTTTGTCTTCGAGCTTGTGGGATTTTTTCGCCCGATTCCACTCGCGAAACTCGTCGAGATCGCAGGGCTGGATCAGCTCGCCCTGGCCAGATTCGATCACTTGCATAGAGGCCTCCTTTTAAGGCTATATTCGGAAATAAGGAATCCTTCGTGTCCCTTCGTGTCCTTCGTGGTTTATTTTCGAAGTAGGTGGCGCGCAATGATCAGTGGCAGGTATGGAAACCTGCCCTACTTGAGATCTCTCAACAGGTGGCGTGCGATGACCAGGCGCAGGATCTCGTTGGTGCCTTCGCCGATGCTCATCAGCCGCTGATCCCGGTAGATGCGCTCGACGGGGAACTCGGAAGAGTAGCCGTAGCCGCCGTGGATCTGGACCGCCTCGAAGCATACTTTTTCGGCAGTCTCTGACGCGAACAACTTGGCCATGGCGGCTTCCTTGGTGAACAGCCGGCCCTGCTGCTTGAGCCAGGCGGCCCGGTAGACCAGCAATCGGGCGGCCTCGATCGCCGTGGCCGAGTCAGCCAGCTTGGCCTGGATGGCCTGGTGCTGGGCGATCGGCACTCCGAACGCACAGCGCTCCTTGGCGTAGCGGAGCGCCTCTTCGTAGGCCGCCTGGGCCAGGCCGACCGACAGCGCGCCGATGCCGATACGCCCCCCGTCAAGCGCTTGGAGTGCCTGATGCAGTCCCCGCCCCTCTTCACCCAAGAGGTTCTCAGCCGGCACGCGCACCTCGTCGTAGACTAGCGCGTGCGTAAGCGAGCCTTTCAGCCCCATCTTTTTCTCGGCCGGGCCGATCGTGAGGCCGGGCGCACCGGCCGGCACGATGATCAGGCTCAACGAGCGGCTGCCGCTAGCACTACCGTCGGCAGGGCCGGTGCGGCACAAGGTGATGATGACGTCGGCGACGGAGGCGTTGGTACACCACATCTTTTCGCCGTTGAGAACCCACACCGGGCCGTCGCGCCTGGCGCTCACGCGCACGCCGCCGGCCAAATCAGAGCCCGCTCCCGGCTCGGTAAGCGCCAACGCGCCCAGCTTGCCCTGGCCGCTCGCCAGGGGTGGCAGCCAGCGGCGCTTTTGCTCCTCGCTGCCGAACAGGACAATGGGAGCGCAGCCCAGGCCGTTGTGGGCCGCGATCGCCAGGCCGGTGCTGCCGCAGCCCCAGCCGATCTCTTCGATGGCGATCGCGGCCGAGACCGGGTCGATGCCCGGGCCACCGTACTCCTCCGGCACATTCAAGCCCAGTAGTCCCAACGGTCCCATCTTGTTGACCGCCGTCCAGTTGAACTCGGCGGCTTCGTCGGTGTGGCGCGCGCGCGGCGCAAGCTCCCGCTCGGCAAACTCGTGCACCATCCGGCGGAACATGGCTTGTTCTTCGCTCAGTTGCAAGTCTATGCGATCACCTCACTCAATGGGTCTAAAGTACAGGATGTCGTTGATCGAGCCGGTGCGCTCTTCTGCTGCCTTGAAGACAGCCTCGACCGGCATACCGATAAACAGCTCGTCGAAGGTGACCTCGCCCAGCTCGTGCACCAGGCCGCCATCGGTCTCGTCCAGCTCAACAAAGGCCAGGATGCGCGGGATTTCGAGCGGCGCCCCGTCCGGCCCGATGTGCAGCACGGTGAAGGTGTGAACCTGGCCCAGCCCGCCGGCGTCGAACCAGGTCTCATCACCCAGGTGAGCGAAGCAGCGCTCGCAATACAGCCGGCCGGGGACGTACATCACGTCGCAACTGTCACAACGCGTGCCCAGGATTTTCCCCTCGTCCTTGATGGCGCGGAAAAAGCGCTCGCCGGCCACCCCAAGCGTGTACACGCTGTACAGCGGCATCTCGCCTTCCACGGCCCTGGCGCGATATAAATGATCCAATCGTTCGACAAGTGGCATAAGTGGCTCCTTTTTTAATCACGAATGTCACGAAGGGACGAATATCCGGTAGAAACTCCTTCCTATAGCGGTTTAAAGTACAAAATATCCGTGATCGCGCCCTGCCGCTCGGCGGCCGGCTTCCACACGGCCTGGACCCGCAGGCCGATCTTGACCCCCTCCGGTTCGACCTCGCCCAGCAGGTGCATAATGCCGCAGCCCCGCGACGCGCCGTCGATGTCAATCACGGCCGGGATATTCGGCTTCTGGAGGCGCTTCATATCCCAGGTGACGTAGCACACGCTAAAGGTCTTGACCGTGCCGCTGTCCTGCAACACGACCCAATCGCCGGTCGGGCGAAAGCAGGCTTCGCAAACCATACGCGGCGGGATCAAGACGCGCCGGCACTTGTCGCAGCGGCGGCCGACCAGGCGGCCCGCCCGCAACTCCTCCAGGTAACGCCCGATGGCGACGCCAGCGTCCCAACTGTAGCGCGCATTGGGCGTCCAGCGCTCTGTCAGCACACGCCTCGAATCGAGATCTTTTTGGCTCAGATAAACCGACGGGTAAACGTAAGCGTCCATAATATTACCTCCCCACCACGATGACGGTGCCAACCTGCATCAGGTCACCCCAAGCCTGGGCCACTCCCCGGCGCGGGTTGCCCGGCACCTGGCGTGCGCCAGCCTCGCCGCGCAACTGCCAGAACAACTCGGCGACCTTCATCAGGCCGGCGGCGGCGATCGGGTTGCCAACCCCCAGCAGGCCACCCGAGGGGCACACGGGCAAATCGCCGTCCCGCTGCGTGATACCCAGCGCGGTAGCTTCCGGCGCCTTGCCCTTGTCGAACAGCATCAAGCCTTCTAGGTGGTGCAGCTCCTTATAGTCAAAGGGGTCGTACGGCTCGGCGATGTGGATCTGCTTGCGCGGCTCGACGATACCGGCCATCTTGTAAGCCTGGCGCGTCGCCTCTTCGACGTAGGTGGGATACGACAGGTCGCGATTGGTCCAGTAGGCACTGTCTAGGTTCCAGCCCACGCCCTCGATCCAGACCGGCTTGTCGGTGACGCGGCGCGCGACTGAATCGGCCGCCAGCACCAGCGCCACGGCGCCATCGGTGACCGGGCTGACGTCGAGCCGCTGTACGGGCCAAGCCAGCGTCTCGGAGGCCAGCACATCCTCGACAGTGATGTCGGCCTGGCCCAGCAGGGCCGCCGGATGGAGCGCCGCGTTGCGCTTGTTCTTGACCGAGACCAGCGCGATATCGCGCTTGGACAGGCCATAGCGCGACATGTAGGCATTCATCTCCAGCGCGAAAATCCACAGCAAGTTAGGGCCAAGTGGCCGCTCGGTCATGTTGTCAAAGATGGTCAGGAAGGCCCCCTGGGGATGGGGCTGGCACGACGACATCTTTTCCTCGCACACCACCAGGCATGTGTCGAACAAGCCCGAGGCGATGTGGTACCAGCCCTGCAGCGGGGCAAAGACACCCGTGCCGCCGCCCACGTAACCGCGCATCATCGGCTTGCGCCAAGCGCCGCACCCATCAGAAAGGTATTCGCCTTTCATGTGGACACCGTCAAAGGCATCCGGCGCGCTGCCGACCACCACGCTGTCAACGTCCTGAAGCGTCATCTCGCATGATTGCAGGGCGAGGCTGCTCGCTTCCCAGGCCAGCTCTTTGGCCGTCTCTTGGGCGCGGCGGACAAAGCGTGTCATCCCCGCGCCGACAATGGCTACTCGTCGCATAGCTTGCTCCTTTCACTCAGTTGCTCAAAATCACGGCGACGCCAGACGTCGTGGGCAGGCCGCGCCAGCCAAAGGCCAGGCCCACCTCCACGTCCTCGAGCTGCCGTGGGCCGGCCTCGCCGCGCAACTGTAAAACGAGCTCGAGCGCGCGCGCCAGGCCGGAGGCGTCCAGCAGGTGTCCGCAGCCCAGGCAGCCGCCAGACACGTTGACCGGCAGCTCGCCGGCCAGCCCAGCGGCGGCCTGCCCCTCCTCACACAGCCCCAGGGCCTCCAAATGCTGCAGCTCCTTGTAGGCGAAGGCATCGTCAACTTCGGCCAGGTCAATCTCTATGCGCGGGTTGCGAATGCCGGCCGTGCGATAGGCCATCTGGGCCGCCAGTTCGGCGTACACCGCCTTGCCCCACGGGCGGCTCTCCAGCGTGTGGGTGTCGTTGGACCAGCCCAGGCCGCACACCCAGATCGGCGCGTCCGTCAACGTGCGCGCCGTCTGGCCATCGGCCAAGACCATGACGATCGCGCCGTCGGCGTGCGGGGCAATCTGCATGCAGGTCAGCGGCTCGGCCACCGGTGGGCTGTCCAGCACCTGGGCGACGCTGAGCTCGGCCGGGAAGGCAGCCAGCGGGTTAAGCATGGCATTGCGCTTATTCTTGGCGGCCACGCCGGCGCATTGTTCGAGCGTGACGCCCGTTTCGGCCATAAAGCGGGTCATCTCCAGCCCGGCGACGAAATAAGGGTGAGCGCGCAGGGGTCGGTTAAAAACCGGGTCCAGTGCGTAAGCCGTGATTTCGGGGAGCGTGAGGACATTGCTGGCCTTGCTGTGTGCTTCGACCACGACGACGCGCATCAAGCCAGAAGCGACTTGCATATAGGCGGCGGCCAGGCCGTGCAAGCCGTCGCCGGCGATCGTGTGCATGGGGCGCAGCGCCGCGCCCAGTTGGTCAGGGGTATATTCGTCAAAGATGCTGGTTCCCTCGTGGAAATCCTCGGCAGTGGAGACAAAGCCATCTACGTCCTGGCGCGGGTCGATCCCGGCATCGGCATAGGCCTTGGCCGCCGCCTCGAACATGATCTCCTTGTAAGAAAGGTCAGGCGTGATCGAGCGGCAGCCGCTCCACCCAACGCCGACAATGGCCACGTCTCGTTTCATAATTTTCCTCCTGGCTCTAGGAGCTTGTCGGAGAGACGATTTTGTAGGGCGGCTTTCCATAGCCGCCAGGCTTGCGGCAGGTATGGAAACCTGCCCTACGAC
>JAFGFO010000359.1 GCA_016931085.1 Thermoflexales bacterium | reverse complement strand
CCTAGCAGGCTGTCGGAGAGAGCGTCGTAGGGCAGGTTTCCACGCAAAGCGTGCCGCAAGCCTGGCGGCTATGGAAAGCCGCCCTACAAAATCGTCTCTCCGACGGCCTGCTAGTATCTCGCTTTTACTTCAGGGGTGCGATTTTGCCCAGAGGCTCCATATTCCTGGCTCTCTCCCACACCTCGCCCAATTCAGCCTGGCGCAGGGAGGCCCACTCTACAACCAGACCCAAGGCACGTGATGGCAAATTCCCGGCGATCACAGCCAGTGTGTGAATGTTAATAAGCGCCTCGTATTCCCCATACTCGGCGTGAAAGTGCGGTGGGAGGTGCTCGTCAAAGTACATCTTGATCGCGATGCCGTAGAAACGGCTGACTTCAGGCATAAGCAACCTCTGTTCGCAGGGCGGGAAATAGCTCTTCTGGCGTCTTGCCTGTGATCCTCATGTACACCGCGTCTGGGCAAATATCAATCTCGTCCCCCCAGGCGATTTCTCCACTGCTGCCAATAGTGACCTGTTCAAAGGCGTGATAGTCATCCCACAACGAAAAGACACCTTTGCCTGCAAGATGGGAAAGGTCAATTTTACCCTCGACACCGTCGCTGTATCTGACCCACAACTGGTAGTTGGGCAAAGCTTTGACTTGAATTGGTTTGAACATTAGTACCTCCTCGAAAAGATACCAAGACCCATGATTATTATATCACTATACTGAACTCCCACCAAACAGTCATACGGCTACGCTGAGGATGTAGCCCTGTAGCGCCCTGGCCTGTGCCATCAGAGCTCAGTCCTGCGTCTCGGGCAGAGGGGGAATGACAAACTTGACGAGTCTGGTCACCTTCAAGTGGGTGAATTCCACATTCAGTTCTATTGTGGCTTGCGCCAAATGGCCAACAGGAGGTCGGGCGCCAATGTAAGCTGGGAGGTATGCCTCGCCACCGGGCAAGAACTTGCCATAATATTTGGGGCGGCAGTCATCGGGGGTCGGCATAAAGGTTGTGGAGGTACCTCCCTGGTCTAAAACAGCGCCGGTAGTCAAATCGTCTATGTAAATGACTTTGCTAACAAACGGCTTGCTGCCGGTGTTATGGGCGAGAAATTGAGCGTCAGAGGCGTAACATCGGTGAAGATTGGCGAAGGAGACTGTATAATCTGCTTCTGGTGGCGGTGTGGGTGATTCAGGCGCGCTGCCAGGGGGTGTGGATGCACCAGGGGCATACAGCAGTGGGGACCAGGCCGGCCACAAGTCAGCCGCCGGGTTTTCGGTCAGGCGGGTTGGTGTTGCCCCATCGGCATACATCACGTAAACCTCGTCGTTGCCATCACGATTCGACTCGAAGGCAATGTACTTTCCATCAGGTGACCAGGCTGGCCCGCTATCCACCGCCGGGTCATCGGTCAAGCGCACGAGACTTGCTTCGCCGCTGCCCTGCAGAGCCTCTTGGACGTTCATGACATAGATCTCATAGTCGCCGTCACGATTGGACTCAAAGGCGATGTACCTTCCGTCGGGTGACCAGGCCGGCTTGCCATCTACCGCCGCGTCAGTGGTCAGGCGAGTGGGATGTGCTCCCTCGGCGCCCATCACGTAGATATCGGTGTTGCCGTCCTGAGTGGAGACATAAGCGATACACTCTCCATTAGGTGACCAGGTGTTGATCGCGCTGCACGTCCTGCTGTTGTCCAAGGAGGTTATGTCTCCCTCAAGGCTTGTTGCGTAGAGATCGTAGCACCCACCGCCCGGGAGAGGGGATACAAAAGCAACGTGTTCTGCATCAGGCAACCAGGCCGGGAATATACCAGACATATCTAGACGAGACTCCAAAGGGTGTAGATTGGCGCCATTGGCGTTCATGATATAGATACGGTGCTTGCTGAGCAGGGAATCGAAAGCAATATATTTCCCATCAGGCGACCAGGTCGGGAATCTATCTATACCCGAATGGGTAGTCAGGCGGGTTGGATTCGTCCCCCCAACACTTCCAGGGGTACTCGGGACGTTCATCACATAGATTTCCACGTTGTCATCCCGATCTGAGGCAAACGCAAGCTGGTACGTTCCACCAGGACTGGGTTCCACACTGGCGACCGGCTCAGACGTCCAACATCTTAGGCCGGGATCAGTAGTCTGGCCGTCACCTGGCAAGGTTGGGACAGGCGGTGGCGTATCGTCCGGGCCAGGAGTTGCCACCCCCCACAGCCGCACCACATTGTCTCCGTGGCTTGAGGCCAACAGCTTGCCGTCGGGCGAGAAGGCCACGCCATTGACGTAGAAATAATGGGAACTGGCCAGGTTGGCCAGCTCGCGCCCGCTGGAGACTTCCCACACCTTCACAAGGCCGCCTTCAGATCCGGCAGCCACCAAGCTGTCGTCGGGTGAGAAAGCCACACTGAGCCAGTTTTGCCATTCGACTTGCCCCTCCCGCTCGATCTCGGCGAGCGTGCGCCATTCACGCCCGCCCGGTATGTCCCGCAGAACCACCGCATTGTCAGTCGTCACAGCCAGCATGGTTCCATCCGACGAAAAGGCCTTGCCCGACAATATCTTCTCGCCATAGTGGGGAAGTTGAAGCGCCTGGCGGCCGCCGGTCACCTCCCACACCTTGACCGCGCCGCCGAACGAGCCTGCCATCACCCTCTCTCCATCAGGAGAAAAGGCCAGGCTCATGACCGCCTCAGAAAAGCTTTCCTGGAAGGCGTGTAACTCGCGCCCGCCGGCTGCTGTCGCATCCCATACCTTCACCGTGCCATCATTTGCCCCTGAAGCCAGCCACCTGCCGTCCGGCGAAAAAGCCAGGCTCATCTCTGAAGTCGGCCTGTGTCTGAAATGGCCAAGCTCACTCCAGATCTCGACGTCCCACAACTTGATGGCTCCATCCAGCCTCCCTGAAGCCAGCAGTTTTCCGTCTGGCGAAAAGGCCATGCCGATGACGGCCTCGCCTTGCCCGGCCGAGAGATCGAGCTCGCGCCCGCTGGTCAGCTCCCAAATCCTCATCCCGCCATAGTACTCGGACACCGAGGCCAGCCATCGTCCGTTGGGCGAGAAAGCCAGGCTGTCCACGCCATAGCGGGTGCGGGCACGCTGCTCGCGCCCGCTGGCCGCTGTCGCGTCCCATACCGTCACCCCGCCATCCCGTGATCCTGCCGCCAGCGATGTCCCATCAGGCGAAAAGGACAGGCTCTCTGCACTACCCGTCAGGGTACGCAGCTCGCGCCCACTGGCCACGTCCCATAGCTGTGTGCTCCTGGCCCCTGTAGCCAGCAGTAATCCGTCCGGTGAAAATCTCACACACCCCTCCCCAAGGGTGTTTTTTATTGAGAGAGCATGTATCTCGCGTCCGCTGGCCACCTCCCATATCTTGACTGTGCCACCCTTGCCCAAGGCAGCTAACAACGTTCCATCCGGTGAGAAGGCGGGGCGGTTGACAGAGCGGTAATAGTACCTCGCGCCGGCCAGGGTGCGTACTTTGCGCTCGCCGGATACTTCCCATAATTCGATGCTCTCGCCCTCGTCGTTTAGCCCCGGCGGGCCGCTCACGAGCACGGCCAACACTTGTCCATCCGGCGAGAAGGCCACACCAAGCGCCCCGGTCATAGACAAGGCCCCTGGCCGGTAGATAGCGCCTTGTTCGCGTCTGCCCAGCACGTTCCACAACACCAGCCCACCATCGTACGACACAAAAGCCAACAGCCGGCTGTCAGGCGAAAAAGCGACGGTTACCGCATCACGACTGTACTCGGGGAGGCTATGCGCTTGGAATCCGGGGACTTGCCACACCTTGATGACCTCACCCTCTATGGCGGCGGCCAGCCACTTGCCATCGGGCGATAGGGCTATGCTGCTGACTTGGGTTTTAGTCTCAATGAAACGAGTCTCTTGCAAGGTCTGGGCGTCGTAAAAGTGAATGCCAATCGACGAGGCGACGACGAGTTGTTGGCCATCAGGTGACCACACGATTTCGTTGGTAAGGCCTTGGCCTAAGCGGGCCAACAACGTCATCCGGGCGGCGTTGTGGGGCGAGATGGCTACTATAGGTCGTAGGGGCAGGCGCAGCGGGAAGGGCACAATCGCTTGCAGTATGGCGTAAACGGCTGTTATGGCAAGAGCTATCAATAGAAACCATGCCAAAGCAGTAGACCGTTTCATAGCACACAACTCCTCCTGGCGTCGGCGGGCATGCCGACGCATCCAGTCCTGCGCTTAGGCGTACCAAGTGGACCCTGTATGGGCAAGCCCGGTCTTGCCCATAATGATTAGCCCCTTTTTCTGAGCTTGCGTCTTCGGGGTCCCTTGGGCAGCGTCTCGCTGCCGATATACACCCCAAAGCTCGGCAGAACCCTCCGATGCACCACCAACACCACCAACGCCGTGCTGAAAGCGATGCCAAAGACGAGCAGCGAGTTGGCCACGCTGTTCATCAAGCTCGGGTCGATGGCCATCACCGCCGCCAGGGTCAGCATCAGCGTGCCGCCGATGAGCTTCAGGATGCGGCCGTGCTTTTCTTCCAAGCGGTTTGCCTTGAGGGTGTAAACGGCGAACAAAAAGATGGCCAGCTCGTCGATCTGGTAAATCACCATGTACAGCAGCAGCAGCAGCCCAAAGTTCAGCGAGGTGACCTTTTGCGCCGCCAGCAGATTCGTCCACAACACGGGGAAGCCGGCCGTGCACGAAAACTCGACCAGCGATACCCCGCCAGACAGGACCACCGTGGCGCTGACCATGCCCCACAACGAGTCGCCGGCGTTGAGGACGCGGCGAATGCCCGCGTAGATGCCGGGCTTTTTCTCGTCGGAAATCGTGAAAGAGAGACCTTCTTTGTACCAAAAGTAATCCTTGATATTGACCAGCGCAAAAAACAGCGCGATCAGGGCCACCACCACGCGCACCCAGCCCATAAAGTTGATGAAGGTGAACATGGTGAACAGCCCGGCGATGAACAAGATGTACACGGCCGAGGTCACGGTCACAAAGACCAGCCCGATGACGAGCACCTTTTTGCGCGAGCCGGTGTGCAGCGTCAGGGCCAACAGGACGGATAACACCCACATGGAGCACGGGTTGAAGCCGTCCACGAAAGCGATCAAAGCCGTGCTTAGCGCCAGGGATTGTGTGGCCAGGTCGATCTTGCCGAAAAAGGGCACGTCGATCACACTGGCCGGTGTTGCCGGCTCCCCGCTGGCATCCGGGCAGCCCGAGTTGATGCAGTTCGCTACCTGTGCCTCGACCTCTCGCTTGATTTGCTCGCTCCATCCCATCCAATGGCGTTGACCGACGAATATGGTGGGCACGCTCTGCGGCTCAAAGCCAGCCTCTTTGGCCATCTTTTTAAAGAGCGCCTGGTTTTCCGGCACGTACCATACCTCGTAGCTCTGCAGCTCGACCAGGGGATTGCGCCGGGCCATGGTTTCCAGGACAGGCTTGGCATCCTCGCAGTGGGGGCAGCCATCGCCCCAGAAGAAATAGATGACGACCTTGTTCGTTTGAGCCGTGGCGGCCGGCGCCACGAGGCCCAGGCTCGTCACAAGAACCAAGCCCCAGGCCACGGCCTGGATCAGCCGGCTGAAAGTTACTTTGTTCATTCTGTTCCGAAAATAACCACAGAGCCATCAGTTCGGCAAGGCCGAACTAGAGTGGCTCTGTGGCCAAGAATTTCGTTAGCCGCCTTTGGTTGGCATGTACTGGGCCAGCCTGGCCGCCAGGTTCGACAGCGGCAGGGTTTGCAGCCAGATCTTGCCTGGCCCCGTCAGGGTGGCCAGGAACAGCCCCTCGCCGGCGAAAAAGATGTTCTTGAGGCCCTTGACCATGGCGATGTCATAGTGGACGGAAGGCTCGAACAGCGCAATATAGCCCGGATCAACCTTCATGGTCTGGCCAGCCTGGAGAGTATAGTCACGCACCTCACCGGGGATTTCCACAAAGACCGTGCCTGGCCCGGTGAGCTTTTGCAGGATAAAGCCCTCGCCGCCAAACAGGCCGGCCCCCAGCTTTTTGCGAAAGTGCATCTCTAGCTTGACCGAGGACTCGGCGCACATGAACGCGCTCTTCTGGCAGATCAAGCTTTGCCCCTCGGCCAGCTTGATGTCGAGCACCTTGCCCGGCACCTCCGGCGTGAACACGACCATGCCCTCGGCGCTCTGGCAGGTATAGGTGGTCATAAAGAGCGACTCGCCCGCCAGCGCCCGGCCCAGGCCGGCCATCAGGCCGCCCTTGGTGCCGGTACTCATCTCCACATCGCCGCTCATCCAGGCCATGCCGCCTGACTCGGTAAAGATCGATTCGCCTTTGCTCAGGTGAACGTCAACCGCCTGCATCACTGAACCGTGAATTTCGTAACGCATTTTTGCCTCCTTGTTACTGCTTACTAGATTGCAGCATTATATCACAAAAGTCCAGGCTGTGGTAAAATAGAGGCATGAGCACGAGCAAGGCTGAGATGGAAGAAAAACTGGCCTGGATTCACGGGAGGCTGCTGGAAAGCTACGGCGAGCCGGAGCAAGCGGCGATGGACCCCATCGCCACCTTGGTGTGCACGATCCTGAGTCAGAACACCAACGACAGCCTGCGCGACAAGGCCTTCGACAGCCTGCGTGCGCGCTTCCCGGCGTGGGAGCAGGTGCGCGATGCGCCCGTGGCGGACATCGTGGCTGCCATCCGCACGGCCGGCCTGGCACAGCAGAAAGGACGGCACATCAAGGCCGCCTTGCAGCATATCACGGCCGAGCGCGGCGAGCTGAACATCGACTTTCTGGCCGGCTTGCCCGTCGACGAGGCGCGCGCCTGGCTGACGGCGATGGACGGCGTGGGGCCCAAGACGGCCGCCATCGTCTTGCTGTTCGCGCTCGACCGCCCCGCCTTTCCGGTGGATACCCACGTGCAGCGCGTGAGCACGCGGCTGGGCCTGATCCCCAAGACCTCGGCCGAAAAGGCGCACGTGTTGTTGGAAGCCTTGGTGCCGCCAGTCTGGTATTACCCGTTTCACCTGAACGTGATCACGCACGGGCGGCGGGTGTGCGTGGCGCGCGTGCCCAGGTGCGCCGCATGCGCGCTTGCTGCGCGCTGCGACTTTAAGACCTGACAGGTTTTAAAAACCTGTCAGGTCTTGTTTGAGAGGAACAATGGCCGCCAAACAAAAGAAACGCTTTCAACTGCTGCTTTACAAACGTTATCACGAGCTCCACAGGGGCTTGAGCCAGTTCTTGATCGTGGTGGGCGTGCTGCTGTTGGGAGGCTGGCTGGCAGCCGGCTTTTTCTTGGGCGACGAAGCCGACCCGGCCGCCCTCAACGTGCTCTTGTGGTCCAGCCTGGGGCTGTTGGTCATTGGCCTGCTGCGCTTGATGTTCACGCTGCTGGTGAGCAAAGCCGCCTGTGTCGAGTGCCGGCCTGCGTCGCTTCAGATTCGCACCCTCTTTTTCCCGCTGACGGTCTCTTACCGGCGCATCAAGGACACCCGCCCCTCGATGGTGCGCGAAATCTTTCCGCCCGAAAGCTACAAGAAACGCTACGAACACGTGTTGGAGACCTTTTGGGGCGAGACGGCCATCATCGTGCAGCTCAACAAGCTGCCCCTGTCGGCCGGCTTGATCAAAAAGCTGTTGGGGCCATTGATACTCGATCCCAATGGCACCGGCCTGGTCTTGTTGGTGGAGGATTGGATGGGCTTCAGCCAACGCTTGGACCAGGCCATCAACGCCTACAGCACCCGCCGCGCCACGCCCGTCCACGAGGAAAGATTGTACAGTAAAGTCATGGGCAAGAAATAAAAATTTTTGCCGGAGGCACTGGGTCGGCAAAGCCGAACTGCGAGAGTTCGGCCTAAAATTTTCTCTGTGCCCTCTGTGGCTATCTTCAAAGGAGGTAACATGCAGTATCGTGAATTTGGACGCACAACTTGGCAGATCTCTGCCTGCAGTTTCGGCGCGTGGGCCATCGGCGGCACGTGGGGCGAGGTGGACGACCGGGATTCCCTGGCCGCGCTGCACCGGGCGGCCGACTTGGGGGTGAATTTCTTCGACACGGCCGACGTGTACGGCGACGGGCGCAGCGAGCGCTTGATGAGCCAACTGCGCCGCCAGCGCACTGAGCCGATCTACGTCGCCACCAAGGCCGGCCGCCGCCTCGACCCCCACATCGCCAGCGGCTACAATCGCCAGAACCTGACCGCTTTTGTCGAGCGCAGTCTGAAAAACCTCGACGTCGAGGCACTCGACCTGCTGCAACTGCACTGCCCACCCACCGAGGTCTACTACACCCCCGAGGTGTTCGGCATCCTCGACGATCTGGCCGCAGCCGGCAAGCTGCGCTATTACGGCGTGAGTGTGGAAAAGGTTGAAGAGGCCCTCAAGGCCATCGAATACCCCGGCGTGCAGTCGGTCCAGATCATCTTCAACATCTTCCGGCAGCGCCCGGCCGAGCTGTTCTTCTCGGAGGCCAAGCGCCGCCGGGTGGGTATCATCGCTCGCGTGCCGCTCGCCTCGGGTCTGCTCACCGGCAAGATGAAGCCCGACACGCCCTTCGCGCCCGACGATCACCGCGCCTTCAACCGCCACGGCGAAGCGTTCGACCGCGGCGAGACCTTTTCAGGCGTGGATTTTGAAAGCGGGCTGGCAGCCGTCGAGGAGCTGCGCGCGCTCGCGCCGGAAGGCGTGACGATGGCCCAATTCGCCCTGCGCTGGATCTTGATGTTCGACGCCGTCAGTTGCACGATCCCTGGCGCCAAGCGCCCCTCGCAGGTCGAGGACAACGTGGCCGCGGCTGATCTGCCCCCCCTGTCCGACGCGACGATGCAGCAGGTGCGCGCCGTGTACGACAAGTCGATCCGCCAGCACGTCCATCACTACTGGTAGGCAGGCCCACCGATGCTTTACGTCACTTTTCCTCTCGCGGCCCTCGTCGAGCTGCTGGCGCCGGCCGCACTGGCGGCCTGGCTGGCCTGGCGACTGCCCGTGCGGCCAGGCCAACGCGGCGCCAATTGGCTGCTGGTGGGCGTGGGGGTGCTCACCTTCATCGGCTCCCAGGTGGTCCACCTGCCGCTGAATTGGGGCCTGGGCCAGCTTGGCCTGATTGTCCAGGACGAGTCCTTGCTGCTGCGTACCGCCATTGTGCTCGGGCTGAGCGCCGGCTTGTGCGAAGAGACGGCCCGCGCCGCCGGCTATTGGCTGCTCAAGCGGCAGGCCCGCACCTGGCGGGCTGCCCTCACGCTGGGCGCGGGCCACGGCGGCATCGAAAGCATCATCGTCGGCGGTCTGGTGCTGCTGGGCTTTGTCAACATGCTCGTTCTCCGCGATATGGACCTGTCCACGCTCAAGCTCCCGGCCGAGCAGCTCGAGCTGCTGCAGAGCCAAATGAGCGCGTACTGGCAGATGGCCTGGCACATGCCCTTCACCGGCGCGGTCGAAAGGCTGATCGCCATCACGCTGCACCTCTCGCTGTCCGTGCTGGTGCTGCAGGCTTTTACGCGGCGCAACGCGCTCTACTACCTGGCGGCGGTGGCCTGGCACGCGGCGGTCAACACACTGGCCGTGATGCTGTCGGGCAATCGATGGGAGGCATGGGCCATCGAGGGCGTGTTGGCCCTGACGGTGCTGATCAGCCTGGGCATCATCCTGGCCTTTCGCCGCAGCCCGCACGACCAGGAGCCGGTCGAAGCGCTTGCCACTCCGCCGGCCGCGCCGCCCGTCGAGATCCAGGCGCGCGGCGAACTGGACGTGGAGGCCATGCGCGAGCAGATCGACAAGTCGAAATTCGACATGTGACTTTAATTTGCTATTCGCGATTTGACGATGATTGAAACACACGATTTGACCAAGCGCTTCGACGGCCTGACGGCTGTGGACAAGCTGACGCTGGAGGTGCGCGAGGGCGAGGTGTTTGGCTTCCTGGGGCCTAACGGCGCCGGCAAGACAACCACCGTGCGCATGCTCACTTGCCTGGTTGGCCCGACGGCGGGTCAAGCCACGGTCAATGGCCTGCAAGTCGGGCGGGACGATACCGGCATTCGCCGCTGCGTGGGGATACTGACCGAGACGCCCGGCCTGTACGATCGCCTGAGCGCCGAAAAGAATCTGAGCATCTTTGCCAGGCTGTACGAGGTCGAGGATGTGGCTGGCCAGGTGGAAAAATACCTGCGCATGCTGGGCTTGTGGGAGCGCCGGGCTGACCTGGCCGGCGCCTTTTCCAAGGGCATGCGGCAAAAACTGGCCATCTGCCGCGCGCTGCTGCACGAACCCAAGCTGCTGTTCCTGGACGAACCCACTTCGGGCCTGGACCCGGAAGCCGCCAAGCTGGTGCGCGATTTCATCGAGGACATCAAGCAGCAGGGCCGCACGATCTTTATGTGCACCCATAACCTGGACGAGGCCGACCGGCTGTGTGACCGCATTGGCGTGATGAAACAGCGCTTGCTGATCGTCGATACCCCGGCCAACCTGCGCAAACAACTCTTTGGGCGGACGGTTGTCTTTCACCTGCGCCAGGCCGGCGAGGCCACCGCCGCGCGGGTTGCCGGCCTGCCCTTTGTCAAGAACGTCCAACGCCTGGATAACAAGCTGCTGGTGGCCCTGGACGATCCCGAAACGCACAACCCGGCCGTCGTGCGCACATTGGTCGAAGCGGGCGCCGACGTGCAGTTCGTGGGCGAGCTGCGCCATTCGCTGGAGGACGTGTACCTGTCGCTGATGCGGGAGGCGTGACGTGGACAAGATCCGAACGATTATCGACAAGGAGTGGGCCGAGCTGTTCAAGAATCGCATCGTTCTGTTTACGGTGGCCTTTTTGCCGCTGCTGTTCACCGCCCTGCCGTTGATTATGCTGTACGCCTTGGGGAGCGAGTTGGGCAGCGACGCCAGCGATTTGCCGCCGCAATTTTTTGAGATGTGTGGGGCGGAGCTTTCGGGCGGCGAGTGTTTCCAGGTTTACCTGGTCTATGAATTTCTGCTGCTGTTCATGATGATGCCGCTGGCCATCCCGGTGGCCATCTCGGCCTACAGCATCGTGGGAGAAAAGACGACCCGCTGCCTGGAGCCGCTGCTGGCCACGCCTATCACCACGGTCGAGCTGATCGTCGGCAAGGGATTGGCAGCCGGCATCCCAGCCGTGCTGGCCACCTGGGCCGGTTTTGCCGTCTTTGCCGTGGGGGCACGCTTGCTCGTGTCCAACCCGCTCGTCTACGCCCGCTTGCTCGACCCGATGTGGTTGGTCGCGGTAGGCATCGTCGGCCCGCTGATGGCCGTTTCGGCCATCACGGTGAGCATCATCGTCTCGTCGCACGTCAGCGACCCGCGTGTGGCCGAACAAGTCTCCATGGTCGTGATCCTGCCGCTATTGGGGGTATTTTTCGCCCAGGTCGCCGGCGTGATGCTGATCGACATGCGCTTCGTGCTGGCCGCCGCTGCCCTGCTGGCGGCTCTCGACGCCGGCCTGGTCTACCTGACCGTCAAGCTGTTCCAGCGCGAGACGATCCTGACCAAGTGGCGATAGAGAACTGATAGACCTGGCAGGTCTTTGCGTAGCACTCCCAAGCGGAGTGCAGGGAGCAAGACCTGTCAGGTCTGAAAGCTATTTTAGCTCCGACGTGCAATGCGCGCAGCGGGTGGCCTTGATGGGAATGGTCGACAAGCAGTAGGGGCATTCCTTGGTGGTCGGGTCAGCCGGCGCCGGCTCGCGCTGCATCTTGTTGGCCGCCTTGACGACCAGGAAAATGACCAGCGCGATGATGAGAAAGTCAATGACGGTGTTCAAGAACAGGCCGTAATTGATGGTCGCGGCGCCGGCGTCTTGGGCCGCTTTCAGCGTGGCGTAAGGCTGGGGAGACAAGTTGATGAACAAGTCGGCAAAGTTGATGCCTCCCAACAACATGCCGATGGGCGGCATGATGATGTCGTTGACCAGCGAGGTGATGATCTTGCCAAAGGCCCCGCCGATGATGACGGCGATTGCCAGGTCGAGCACGTTGCCGCGCATGATGAACGCTTTAAACTCCTGCCACATGTTTCACCTCTACCCTATTTCTTCTTGCCCAGCAGCCCGCCCAACGCCTGGGCCGCGCTGGCTGCACCCTTGGCGGCCTGGCCGCTGGCCAGTAATGTGTCGATCTGGGCACCAACCGGCGCGGGCAGTTTTTTCTTTAGAAAGCCGATGACAACCTCGACGGCCTGCTTGGCCGTCGCTTCCGGCAACCCTGTCTTTTTTACAACTAGTTTGACTAACTCATCCATATTTTCCTCCAGCTTGAATTGTGATTGTCGACACTGATTACGAAATAACCGGGTTTTCACTCGCCCATGTGAGAAGTATACACCGTATTGGCAGAAAGAGCAAAACAGACCCTAAAGTCCCCTTGGCCTGGCTGCCAGGGCAGGCAGGACCTTTAAGGCCTCAATCCACACGTTTCTCTGCAAACGTGACTCTCCGCGTCGTCCCGTCGGTGCGGTCGAGTTCAATCCTCCCGCCCAGGTCATTTACCTTTCAAGCAGGTTGAACACACTCAGCCGGTGCTGGTCGAATCTTTGTGGAGAATGGTCAACGATTTCCAGTACGAGGAGCTGTGGGGCTCGCTTGAACAGGTCATGACGTAGAGACGTCGCATTGCAATGTCTCTACCCCGTTGTTAGTCGAGCATGGCCACGGCACTGCTGTAGGCGTGGGCGATCAGCTCTGGCTGGAGCCTGCCCGGCACGCTGTAGGCGACGATGCGCTGCTCGCCCAGCCCCCCGATGAGCAGCAGCGTCACCAGCACCAGTGCCACCAGGAGTGAACAGTGCCGTCTGAATTTGAGACTCATCGTTATCCTCCTTCCTACAAGTCCGTGCTGTTGTAGCCGGCGATGAGAGTGACGCGGTTATTGCCGTTGAGCCGCTTGATGTGGGCCAGGAATTCCTGGATCTGGCTCTGCTTCTTCAGCCCCACGCTGTAGGTCAATTCGGTCAACATGCCGCTGTGGACCGAATCCACGCTGATCAGCTCGGAAGTGCCGGTGTACTTGAGAAAGACCTCGTCAAAGAGCGTGTCGAAGGCCGCGTCGTTGGGCACCTGTATCTTGAGGATCTGGCTGACCAGGCGGCGGGCATACCAGTTGAAGCGCGTCATCAGCAGGATGACGAGGCTGATCAGCCCCGCCGCGATGATCGCCAGCAGGTAGAACTTGGTGCCGACCGCCATGCCGATCGCCATGGTGAAAAAGATAAAGCCCACGTCGCGCGTCTCCTTGACGGCGTTGCGGAAACGGATGATGGACAGCGAGCCGATCAGCGCAAAGGCGCGCGCGATGTTGGAGCCGATGATGAGCATGACGATGGCCACGATCATCCCGTTCAAGACCAAGGTGTGCACAAAGCTCTGGGTGTACGATGCGCCGCGATGGGTGCTTTGATACACCCAGCCGATCGCCGCACACAACCCAAAGCTCAGCAAGATGCTGAGCACGACGTCCGCGACGGAAAACGTCCCGGTCAAATCCTGAGCCGTCAGCCAGTCCATTTCAAACCCTCCTGTAGTGTGCTTTATTCTAGCTCGTGAAGCTGTGAGGGGGTTGAGGGAAAGCTGAGAAAAGGCTGGGAAAAGTTGTTGGTGTAGAACCTATGTTCGCTAGGTCTACTGAGCCTTATGGCATCTGTGCCAGGACTTGCACCAGGTCATGAGATACAGCCTGCAAGAGCGGCGCGCGGGCGCTGCGCAGAAAAAAGTGATCGCCGGGAAACATACGCAGTGTGAACGTGCCGCGCGTATGAATGTGCCAGGCGGCCAGGTTGTCACGACTTATCTCGTCGTCTTGCAGGCCGCCAAACACGGAGATGGGGTAGTCAAAAGGCTCGCCGGGGACGTATCGATAGGTTTCGTGCAGGGCGATATCGGCGCGCAAAAGCGGAAGAAAAACCTGTAACAATTCCTCGTCTTGTAGCAGTTCCTCGGGCGTGCCTTTAAAGCGGCGAAGTTTTTCCACGAGCTCTGCATCGGGCAGCTCGTGGAGCGGCGGATCCGGGCTGGCGATGTGTGGCGCGTTGCTGCCCGAGAAGAACTGGCACACCGGCCTGGCAGCGCCCTGCGCGCGCAGGTGGCGGGCCAGCTCAAAGCTGATTTTGGCGCCCAGGCTGTGACCAAAGAACGCAAAGGGCTTGTTCAGGTACGGCTCGATCCCCTGCGCCAGCGCCTCCACGAGAGGGCCCATCTGGGTGAACGGCGGCACTTCCGACCGCCCTTGCCGTCCGGGCAGTTGGATGGGACAAACCTCTATGTCTTGGGGCAGGCTCTTTATCCAGGCGTAAAAGACCGATGCGCCTCCGCCTGCATAGGGAAAGCAGAACAGGCGCAGCCGGGCGTGCGGGTTGGGCCGCGGCGAAACGATCCAGGCATTCGAAGTTGATGTGTTCATACCCCTATTGTCGCCCATTTGGCGATTTTGGCAAGTTTCCTAGGAGCTTGTCGGAGAGACGCCCGTAGGGCAGGTTTCCATACCTGCCACAGGCGCGGCGGCTATCCGCAGGACGCCTTTGGCGT
>JAFGFO010000358.1 GCA_016931085.1 Thermoflexales bacterium | reverse complement strand
CCCATCTTTGCCCAGATCGTCTTGGCCGATGAGATCAATCGTGCTACACCCAAGACACAGGCCGCTTTGCTGGAGGCGATGGAGGAGCGGCAGGTGACAGTTGATGGCGTGACGCGCCCCCTGTCTGCTCCCTTTCTCGTGCTGGCGACCCAGAACCCCATCGAATACGAGGGAACGTTCCCACTGCCTGAAGCGCAGCTCGATCGTTTTATGATGCGAGTTCGCCTGGGTTACCCTGACGACAAGCATGAAATAGCCATCCTGGACTCGCAGCAATACCGCCATCCCTTGGAAGAAATAGGCCAGGTGATCGAGGCGCAGGCGTTGTTGGAGGCGCAAGAGGCGATCAAAACGATTTACGTGGACGACAAGGTCAAGGCCTATATCGTCGAGTTGGTCGGTGCTACGCGTAAGCACTCTGAAGTCTACCTGGGCGCCAGCCCGCGCGGCTCGCTGGTCTTGTATCGCACCGCCCAGGCGCGCGCGGCGATGGCCCAGCGTGACTATGTGCTTCCCGATGATGTCAAATACCTGGCCTTGCCGGCGCTGGCTCATCGCATGATCATCAGCCCGTCGGCGCGCATCAAGGACATTACGGCCGACTCTATTTTACAAGAGATCGTGAACAGCATCCCGGTGCCGGGCGCAGTGGCCGGCAAGCGGGGCTGAAATTCCAGCCGCCATCCCTAATCCCATGTCTCGATTACGAGCGATCCTTATCCTTACAGCCGCCAGCTTGGTTGGCATGTTGGTGAGCGGGCGGGCGGTGTTTTACACCCTGTTTTACGTTTTCGTGGCGCTCATCATCTTGTCGCTTTTCTGGGCCTGGACAGGTTCGCATTGGCTCGTTCTGCGGCGGCAGATGCGGGCCCGCCGGGCCCAGGTCGGCCGCCCGCTCGAAGAGCGCTTGTTCGTGCGCAACACGGGCGTGTTTCCCAAGATATGGCTGGAAATACGCGATCATTCCGGCCTGCCCGGGCACCGCGCCAGTTTTGCCGTCAGCAACTTGTTACCCCGCTCCGAGAGCATGTGGCATGTGTACACCACTTGCCAGGAGCGGGGCCGGTTTACGATTGGCCCGGTGACGCTCAGCAGTGGCGATCCCTTTGGCTTGTTCCGCCTCAAGCGCCACTTGTCCGAAACGGTCTCACTGGTGGTCTACCCGGCCGTCGTGGATTTGCGAGTTTTCCCGTTGCCCCTCGGCCAGTCCTTGGGAGGCGATGCGCTGCGCCGGCGCACGCATTATGTGACGACCAACGCCGCCGGCGTGCGCGATTACGCGCCGGGGGATGGCTTCAATCGTATTCATTGGCCGTCTACGGCGCGCCGTGACCGTTTGATCGTCAAAGAGTTTGAGCTTGATCCGGTGCCTGACGTGTGGATTGTGCTGGATATGGCGCGCGCCGTGCACTACGATGCCGGCGTAAACGAGTGGCGGCAGCAAATCCTGGCCATGGATCGCTGGGTGCCGTGGGCGCGCCGCCCCCAACTCAGCTTGCCGCCCAGCACAGAGGAATACGCGGTCACAGTCACCGCTTCCATCGCCCAGTATTTTTTGCACAATAACCGGGCATTGGGACTGGTCGCCTGTGGCCACCAACGCGAAGTGCTGCAGCCTGACCGAGGTACGGGGCAGTTGACCAGGATTATGGAGACCCTGGCCGTCCTGCGTGCCCGCAGCCATTTGGCGCTGCACGAGGTGTTGGCAACCGAGGCAGTCGGCTTTGCACGGGGAACAACGCTGATCATCGTGACACCTTCCACCGACATCCGATGGGTCATAACCAGCCGGCATTTGAACCGCTCGGGCTTGCAGGTCGTGGCCGCTTTGATCGATCCGCTGTCTTTTGGTGGACAAGAGACTGTGGCCGAAATCTCGGCCCAGTTAACCTTGGACGGCATACCCTCGTACGTGATTCGCAAGGATGACCTGATCGAGGATGTGCTCAGCCGCGCTGTGTACCTCCGCCGGCCGGTGTGAGTACGTAAAACGTAAAAGATCATCCATGGGATAAGCTCTTCTTATGGCGATTGATAAAGGCTTGAACGGTGAAAGCGTGTCGCTCAGCGAGCGCGAGCTCGAGATTCTGCGCCTGGTGGCGGCTGGCTTGAGCAACAAAGAGATTGCTAGCCGCTTGTTCCTCAGCGTGAACACGGTCAAGGTCCACCTGCGTAATGTCTTTGGCAAGATCGGCGCGCAAAGCCGCACCGAGGCGACGATGTACGCGATCAAGCAGGGCTGGGTGTCGGTCCCAGAGGCACCGCCCAGCCCATTAGAAGGGCTGTTCCCTTTCGTATCCTCCGCCAGCCGTGTTGGGCCAGCGGTGTTTGCCCCTCCTCTGCCGTGGGCCAAGCGGGTGGCCTTGGTCGTGATCGTGGCGTGTGCCATGGGGGGGATGCTGGCCACCTGGCCGCGCGCCGCGCCGGCCGATTCAGCCCAACTCTGCGAGTTCGTCAGTCAAGCGGGTTGTAGCGTGCGCCCGCCATCGACTGACAGCGAGTCTCAGTGGCAGGCGCGAGCGCAGATGTCTACGCCGCGTGGCCGCATGGCGACCGCCGCCGTGAACGGCAAGCTGTACGCCATCGGCGGCGATACCTTGACCGGTGTGACGGGCGAGGTTGAGGTGTATAACCCGCACACAGACGACTGGAGCACGGCTGCCAGCAAGCCGCTGCCGGCTGCCAATGTGGCCGCTGCAGTTTTAGAGGGACGTATTTATGTGCCAGGCGGATATACGGCGACCGGCCCGACAGCCGTGGTTGAGGTGTACGACCCGCAACTCGATGCCTGGTCGTCCGATGCCACGCCCTTGCCAGAGCGTGTCTTCGCCTACGCCCTGGCGGTTTACCGGCAGAAGGTGTACCTGTTTGGCGGCTCGAATGGACAGGGCTACCTGGCGACGACTTACGAGTATGATCCGCTGACCAAGCGCTGGACGGCGCTGGCGCCTATGCCGACGGCACGCGGCTTTGCCGCAGCAGCCGTGCTGGGTGAAGCGATCTACGTGGTGGGTGGTTACGATGGCCAACAGGACTTGATGACGTGCGAGCGATACATGCCGGCGACTAACCAATGGGAGCCTTGTGTGCCGCTTTCAATCGGGCGGGGTGGGTTGGGCTTGATCGCCGTGCACGACACGCTGTACGCTATCGGCGGCGGGTGGAACAGTTACCTGGCCTTCGGTGAGCGTTACAGGCCAGGGGAAGAGGTGTGGGGTACCTTTACCACCCCTCGCGTGGGCCAGTGGCACCATCTTGCAGCCACAGTCGACGCGAGCAATATTTATGCCCTGGGCGGGTGGAACGGGCAGGAGTATCTGTCCATCAACCTGAGCTATAACCCTTTCCCCTTCAAGATCTATTTACCGGTTCAAAGCAGCAGCGAGGAGAACTGATCACAAGGCTGGGGCGGCCAATTTGGCCAGCTTGACCGCGGCCTGGCGCCAGGTGATCTCCGAGAGGCCCAATTTGCGCCGCAGCTCGTCCGCCGCCATGCCGGCTTTATAGTCGCGCGCGGCGCAGGTCCAGCGCAGCGCCTCGAACGATACCGGCCTGTCGAGCTGGGCTAATTGGCCTACGTCGGCCAACACGTATTCCAGGTTGCGCGCTGTGCAGGGGAACAATTTGTCGGCGACAGCGTATTGAGCCTTGTATTCTTCCAGCACGCCCGGCCAGGCCGGGTCGAGCTTGAGCTTGCGCTCCTTGAGCCGGTAGCGCGGATTAGCGTAGCGAATCCAGACTGCCGCCGGCTGCTCGCTCAAGTCCAGGTGGTTGAGCACGATGGCCATACACTCGCCTTTTTTGATGCCGGTCGCCAGCAGAAGTGATACCAGCAGATGGGGGCGCGCATCGGGCCTGGCTGCCTGGCGCAGCACTTGAGCCGCAGCCACAAGTTGTTCCACTTGCCCGTCGTACAAAATGTCGGGTAGGGGCGTGGTAAACTGAACCTGGATGAGGGCGGCGGCTGGATCGGCCAGCAGTACGGCGCTTTCGGCCAGCCAGCCAAAAAAGACCTTGAGGGTCGTGATGCGGCGGGCAAGCGACTTGACATTGCACGGCACACCACGCTCGTGCTGTAACCAATGGACAAAGTGCTCCAGATCGTTCAGGGCAATCTCGCCGATCGCACGCTGCTTGCCCAGGTAGTCACTCAGAATGTTCAAGTCGTAACGAAAGGCCTTGATAGTGTTCTCGGATAGGAACTGCTGCTGCATGTGGCGCTCGAATTCAGCGCTGGCTTCAGCCAGCGTAGAACGCGAGCTGAGCTGGCACCCTGCCTGGGGCACAGCCTTGGGTACTGGAAAAAGCACGTCTTGTCCGTCAAACATTGTGCACCTCTTTGTCTCATTGTAGCATGCAATCCAGCTTTGTCCAAATGCGTTGGGATTCGCTAATCCCTAGGAGCTTGTCGGAGAGACGCCCGTAGGGCAGGTTTCCATACCTGCCACAGGCGCGGCGGCTATCCGCAGGACGCCTTTGGCGT
>JAFGFO010000043.1 GCA_016931085.1 Thermoflexales bacterium | reverse complement strand
GAGGCACACAGAGGCTTTAAAAAGGCTAAATCTTCTCTGTGAAGCTCCGTGTTTTCTCTGTGCATCTCTGTGACCTGAGTAGTTACTAATGGAGCTAAGTAGGCTTGAAGTAGTGTGCTTCGGAAACGAGGCAAGCAGGAGAAACGTGATGAATAGCACCATTATGACGATTTATGAGAATGGCATTTTGCGTCCTCTTGTTCCATTGGCCCTGCCAGAGCGTGCTCGTGTTCAAGTTCACGTGGAGCAGGTGCTGGCACCTACAGATAGCTCTGAGCATCGCCGCCAGGTACACGAGGCACTGATTGCGGCTGGATTAAGCCTGCCTACATCAATGTTCAAGCTTTCCTCTGCGCCAGTCTCGGAGGAACGACGTGACGAACTGGCTCACTTATTTGCACCCGGGCGACCGCTGTCTGAACTGATCATCGAGGAACGCCAGGGGCGCTGATGGCCGATTATTACGCAGATAGCAGCGCATTGGTCAAGCGGCACGTTCACGAGGCCGGCACAGATTGGTTTCGGACGGTGTGTATCCCCGCGGCTGGCAATGTTATCATCACGACGCGAATCAGCATGGTCGAAGTGTACAGCGCACTGAACCGCCGGCAACGAGAGGCTAATATCAGCCTACTAGACTATGCTGAGCTTGTGAGCGATTTTGACGCGATATGCACTGGCGAATACCAACTTGTTGAACTGACGCCGCTTGTCATCAAGCGCGCTAAATCCTTGTTGGAACGTCATTCCTTGCGGGCTTCTGATGCAGTGCATCTTGCCTCAGCATTGCTGGTGCAGGACACGCTCCGCTCAGCCGGCTTGCCTTCGCTGACATTTCTGGCGGCCGACGACCAATTGTTAGCCGCTGCGCGAACGGAAGGATTGGCCACTGACAATCCAAACGAACATCCTTGATGGCTGGACGGCCTGGTCGGCCCGCACTTGAGTGTATATATGAGATCGTTAGCAAGAGCACTCAGCTATCTGAAACCCTATTGGCTGCTGGCGCTGGGGACCTTCCTCAGCCTGGGTCTGTCTTCGGGCCTGAACCTGGCCATCCCGGCCCTGACCCAGCAGATCATCGACCGCGGCATATCGGCCGGCTCGCTCAGCTTTATCGCCTGGGGGACGCTTGCGATGGTCGGCGTGGCGCTGCTGCGGGCGCTGTTCTCCTTCCTGCAGGGCTTTTGGGCCGCCAAGGTTTCGCAAAGCGTGGCCTACGATATGCGCAACACCCTGTACGCCAGGATCCAAACCCTCTCCTTTGGCTACCACGACCGCGCCCAAACCGGCCAGCTCCTCACCCGCGCCACCAGCGACGTGGAGCGCGTGCAGATGTTCGTGGGGCACGCTTTCGTCATGTTCATCATGGCGCTGATCTTGCTCGCCGGCAGCCTGGGCCTGATCTTTTCGATCGACTGGCAGCTCGCGTTGATCGTGTTGGCCCTGATACCGTTCACCACCGTCATCTTTGTCTTTTTTGCCAGCCGGGCGCGCCCGATGTTCACGCGGGTGCAGCAGTACATCGCTCATCTCAACACCGTCCTGCAAGAAAACCTGGCCGGCGTGCGGGTGGTGCAGGCCTTTGCCCGCGAACCCTACGAGTGGAAACGCTTTGCGGCTGCCAACCTGGACCTGGTCGATCAGAGCATCCAGGTGGGCAAGCTGATGTCCACCGCCATGCCGCTCATCTTTTTGATCGCCAACCTGGGCACGCTGGCCATCGTTTGGTTTGGCGGCATGCAGGTCATTGGCGGCCGGCTGACGGTGGGCGAGCTGGTGGCTTTTCAGAGTTACCTGATGATGACAATGTTCCCCGTGATGATCCTCGGGATGATCATCGCCATGATCTCGCAGGCAGCCGCCAGCGCCGAGCGCGTGTTCGAGATCCTCGACGCCCAGTCGGAAGTGATCGAAAAGCCGGACGCCTTCCCCCTGCCGGCGATCACGGGACGGGTGGCCTTTGACGGCGTGTGGTTTTCCTACTTTGGCCATCACGCTGAGAAAGCGGCTGGCCAACGACGTCCGGGTGGAGATGGCCAGGGCATGGGCGGTATGGGAATGGGGATGAGCATGGGCATGGGGGCGGGCGGCTCCCCGGGCACGCCAAGCCCGCCAGTGGACGAGTGGGTGCTCAAAGACGTGTCCTTCGTGGCCGAGCCTGGCCAGGTGATCGCCTTGCTGGGCGCGACCGGCTCGGGCAAGAGCACGATCATCAATCTCTTGCCCCGCTTTTACGACGTGACCCGCGGCTCGGTGACGATCGACGGCGTGGACGTGCGCGAGGTGACGCTGGACTCGCTCCGCTCCCAGATCGGCATGGTGCTGCAAGAGACGACGCTGTTCACCGGCACCATTCGCGACAACATCGCTTACGGTCGCCCCGAGGCGACGCAGGACGAGATCGTCGCGGTGGCCAGGGCGGCCGAGGCGCACGACTTTATTGTGGAGTTCGCCGACGCTTACGACACCCAGGTCGGCGAGCGAGGCGTGACGCTGTCTGGCGGGCAAAAGCAGCGCATCGCCATCGCCCGGGCACTGCTGCTCGACCCGCGCATCCTGATCCTGGACGACAGCACCAGCAGCGTGGACGTCGAGACCGAGTCTCGCATCCAGCAGGCCTTGGACAAGCTGATGCTGGGCCGCACCAGTTTCGTCATCGCCCAACGCATCAGCACCGTGCGCGGCGCGGACGTGATCCTGGTGCTGGACAAGGGCCGGGTGGCTGCGGTGGGGACTCACCAGGATCTGATGCGCGACAGCCCCATCTATGCCGAAATCTACAGCTCCCAGTTGCAGATCGACTGCGAATTGAGATCTGACTTGTGCGACGAAGAGACACTGCTGCTTGAGCCGGAGCTGGGAAAGGAGATGAGCTAGATTTCAAGTTTTTTATCCAAATGCTAGGCCATATGTGCACAGTGGCCATGCCAATCGCATAGGCAGTATAAGGTTGGTGGTGACATGATAGCCGAGTCCCTTCCCCTTGCTGGCCTCAGATTGGTATCTGGACGGTTTCGCCCTCGATGATTTTTTCTTGTACATCGGCCAAGGTGCGCTGGAGGGTTTTCATCTCGCGGTCAAGTTCCCAAATGCCAAGATTGACATTCCAGCGGCGATGCCAATCTACAAAGGTATCCAGCGTTGGCGTGCCTGTAGGTGGCGGGGTTGGGTTATGATAGCACCGGCTGATTTCGGCTTGCTCATCTTCGGGGAATTTGGGGAACGGCACATGGTGAAAATATCCAATTGCTAAACTGCCGCCGGAGCCGCCAGCGCCAATCATATCAACCAGACCAATCTTGCGTAAGTAGCCGAGGAAACACCCCAAGAATATTCCCCTGATGATATTCCTACCTCGATGATGGAAAATAATACCGTGTATGTTTGTGATAGTTTTCTGAACTTCGTCCACGAGGATTATGGCCCGCCCCTTACAGAAACCCTCAGCCCCAAATACCACATCTCCTTGTTTCAGAATGTCAAGCTCTTTCTTATTGCCAAGATAACGAAACTGCCTGACGGTTCGGTATTCGGACATATCTATGGGAGCGACCAAGCGGTAGAAATTTGGTTTAGGAGAATCTGAATAGATGCTTTGCCCAATATTGGACAATTGCAGATTTTGGCCCCTATCAATCTCAAATCCTAGTTCTTCACAAGTTCCATAGCCATAGTGATAGTTTGTTACCAGAAACATCTTTTGCTTGAAATCTTGAGTGTACATGCCAGCATCAAGGCGCGTCAGGTTTCGAATTTCGTTAACCGTTGGCGGCTGGTAAACCAAAGGGGTTCCCTTTTGCTGTTCCCTCAATTCGGTGTCAATCAAAGCATCTATAAGTGCATTTTTATCTCGTATGGCTATTTCTTTCTCCACTATTGCTTGCATAAGCGCAGAAACATAACGAATAACACGTTCTGAACCTTCTTGGTTAGGGAAAGGCACCAGACAGTCCATCCAGAGAGTTTTTGCGTGGGTGATGGTTGCTCCACGTGCAGTCATTGCCAAGAGTTGGGTTTTGAATAACGGATGCTTGAGAAAGGCAAAGAAGTAATAACGGTTACAGAATGGATGCAAGCGCACTATGCCGCCGCTGAACATGTGGTTTTTCCACTGGTCGCCATCCACCATAGCGCACTCGCCCACATTCGAGTCTTTGGACATCAATATATCACCAGCACACAAGCCAGGGTCTTCAAAGACTTGAGGATTCACTGGCACGATCGCGTCACCCTTCGGATACAGTAGGCAGCTATGATCCTGTAATGCTTTTGTCCGAATAAAGTAGCAAGGGGATTGTTTCATGTACCACAACGATCCAGGCTCAACACCTTTATCGAAGGGACATTGTGCATCTAATAGGCCTTCAATCCGCTTCGTTGTGCTAGTAGGAATAATAACACGACGATACATACTGGGAGAGAAAGATGTATCTTTGACGCAACTCTCAGCAAATCTGATTTCCTGGGGAATGCGCAGGTAGTTCATGCTCTATGCCTCCCTCAAAAATAGTCTCTGCAGCGTTTCTTCCTGCCCCAATGCCCACTCACGAAAATCTTGGAGAGCCTGAGGAAAGTCCTCGTCTAAAATAGGATTCCCCTCGGCATCCGTCATAATTTCAAAGGTTTCCTCATCGATACGGTACACCTTGTTGAAAAAAACGTTACGCTTGCGAGTGCGTTTTTCGTAGCCAACATTTTGAATGTCACGCACAAAAATGGAATAATCTTGTTGAATTAGCCGCTTCAATTCGTCTTCTGGCGGTTTATAGGCAACAATGAGGGTCGTATTGACGCCTGTCTCGGCAAAGACATTCGGCGGCAGGTCAAACAAGGCGACAATTCTCAGGCGCTCCATAAGCCATTCGCGCACTCGCCGCCAGCGGTTAATAGACGCAATGGAGTTGGAGAGCACAATGCCCATACGTCCATTCTCTTTCAAGCAGCGATAGGCGTTTTCGAGAAAGATGACCCCGAGGTCCAGCGCATCCGTGCTTTTTGCTTTGGGCTTGCTGCTTTTGCCGCGTGTGTGCCTGGCTTCGAAGGCATCTTCAGCGTCAGCGATTTGCCGTGTGATGCTCCACGTTTCGTACATCTCGACAATTTGCCGGTCAGGTGTGTTATTGCGCGGGCGATAAGCACGGTCTTTGCCAAAGGGTGGGTTGGTCAAAATGACATCAAACTTGAGCAGTTTTGTAGTATCAGGCCAATTGTCCCAGTTGCCGTTCTTGTGGTACGCGGGCAGCAGATCAACCAGTTGCGGAGGGTTGACAGCAGCAATCTTGGAAAGTATGGAGCCTTTATCTGGCTTGTAAAACAGCTTGGCTTCGCCGTCCCCGTTCAGCAGCATGTTGAGCGTGGCGAGCATGATCATGTTCTCGTCCAGGTCAACGCCGTAAATGTTGGCGTCGTCCAATCGCCACTCTTGAGCTTTCTTTTGGGCGTGGACGTAAGAGAGTGATAAAAAGTCACCTATACCGCAGCATGGATCGAAAACAGTTTCACCATCACGCGGATTGACAATCTGCACAAGAAACTCGATCACTTGCAGCGGCGTCAAGAACTGTGCCGATTCATCTCGCTTAAAAGTATTGGCAAAATTGTAAAAAACGAGTTGGTACAAGTCACTGGTGGCAGACCGAACAAACGAAAAATCCTGAAAAGCCTGGCAAATGGCTGCCACAGCGCGCACATGATTGGGATTTTGCCGATCAATCGCCTTGTCGCCAAGAATCTTTTGATACTGAGCTTCTGCTTCAGACCAAATGTGTTCCATGCGCTGGATGAAATCCTGGATGGGCTTTTCTGCCAAACTGCTGAAGTGTGCCTCGGGATCCAGTATGTAAAACTCTAGCTTTTTCGCAGGCATCTTCTCGTTACGCTTTTCGTCGAATATCTTGAGTGCAAAGACTTGGATAATGATCTGATACCCACGCTGATTGACCAAGCCGGCCTTGTCCAGTGCCCTCAAAACGTCAGAAAGCGCCGTCTGGAGCTGAACAGTCGAGATAGAAGTGATAACATCCAAATCTTGAATGGCGCGGCTGGTGCGGTCAATGGTTGAGGGACGATGCACACGATTTTTCAGGTCATTGAAGGAAGGAACGTATATATACGGGTCAGGCAGGTGCAAGGTCAGGTCACCTAACTGGCTTTGGTCGCCCTTTTGGTTCTTCGCCTCGTCGTAACGCAGGTATCTACCGTTGCGCCGGTGGAAAAGGTATAAGCGCCCAGCATCATAGTAGATGCCCAATACATACGCATCGCTAGGGTCTTTTTCGCGCATGGCGGGCTTGACCTGGCGTGTAAAAACTTGATCTATATGCTTGTTGTTGCGCTTGAACTCGATTACGCCGAGAAGGTGGTCATTGAGCCATTGTAAATCTTCCGCTTTGCGATGCGCCCAATAATCGTTATAGTGTTGAAGCCAGTCGGGAGAGTCGAAAATAGCACCATCCAGTTTTAGCGGCGCGGAGGACGAGCTGCCTTTGGGGAACCGCACCTCCACGCCGAGGTAATCTTGAGCGTACAAGCCACTGTGGAGCAAAGCATAGACGAATTGCCATTTGTAATATTCTTCAAGCGCCTTGCCGTCGCTGCCGCGAAGTTTGATGTTTGCCTTGGGTTGGCCATCAACAGGGACGAGGGATTGAGCTAAAATAGCCGACTTGCCTAGAGTGTCGTCAAAGTTTTGTTTTGCTTCTGTAAAGGTACCCATTGTTCTTCTCTTGTTGTCAGTTGAAAGGTTGGTACACCCACGTGCTATCGATCTATCCAATAGCTAACGAACTGCCCGTTGGCGTTGTACGGCGCTCCGTCGTCGCGGATCGAGTTGTTCCAGACAGCGCGTCATTGGGTCGTGTCGTATCTAGACTGGATAGTAACTTGCCATCATGAATCCATTCCTGACCTGTCCAAAGGAATTCAGGCAGTGAGCAACATAAGCGCCTGAGCCACTTGAATCCGCACTGCGCCACCCCTTTCCCAGGTTAGCAGCTAGGGACACGAATTTTTTGAGGATGATGGCATCGTCAACAAGCTGCGGCGAAGGATAAAATGCTTGGACGAAATTCAGCACTTGGATGTGCTTTTCCATGCGCTTTCGGGCGGTTTCCATGTCATTTTGATAGAGGTCGTCGAGCGCGTAAAAGGTTACTTCACTGGTCCACAACCCTAATCCGTGCAGTAAAACTGTCTCGGCCGGTATCGCGCCAGTTGCTGATAGTTCAAATTCGCAACGCTTGCTTTGGCGCTCGAACGTGTCTGCGTACTGAACCAGGGCCTTGCCCAGGACAGAATCCTCCCGCCCGGCAGGAATTGCCAACTCGAAAACGACCCAATACGTTTCACCCACAGCCAAATCAGGCGCAAAGATACGGATGCCCTTTTCCTCTGTCACGATGTCAGGGTGTGCCTGGATGCCAAATTCCTCGTCGGCCTGGCGCTTGGCGGCCTCGACGTCGCGCAGAACCGCCGCTCTGCCGGCTGGGTCTGTTATGGGGTCGTGCCCATACAAGTGAAGGATCTCGATGTCTTGGTCGATCTCGATCTTCATTTGGATGTTGATAGCCGCCAGGTGCTCCCGCCTTTGCAAGTCACCTCGGAGGTTCACCCGGATCTCGTCGGGGTGCGTTACGAACATGGATCGCCCCCCTGTGACGCCCGCCAGGGCATCCAATTCTCTCATATTGGCGTCAGAACCAAAGCCAAAGATGGACAGGCCAATGTTGCCGCGCGTTCTGTTTGCGACATTTTGCCGGATTTTGATCCAATCGGTTTCGCCAGAATTGGGGTTACCATCTGTGAAGAGATATAGGTGATTAACCAATCCAGGTTTTCCATAGCGATCGATCTCATCCGCGCCAAAAGACAGCCCGAGATTGATATCGGTCCCTCCATGGGCATGCAGACGACCGAGTGCTTCCCCCAGGCCGTCAAGGCTAATTTTCCCCTTGGGCGCCGCTTTTAAAACTGTTTTGGCGACTGTATTGAACTCGACAATGCCAATGATGTCGCTTCCCGACATGTGCTGAAACGTCTCTCGGATGGAGACTTTGACGTCGTCCAGTTTTTTCCCTTCCATGGATCCGCTGGTGTCGACGACAAATACATAGTTCACCGGCATTGATTCAGCTTTGGAATGTGATTCTGGCGCAGAGGGGGCTGCTTTCAGGGCAATTTCCAAATAGTGGGTCGTCGCCTCGTGATATTTATAGCCTTCCTTAACGCTTGATGTGCCGTGGCTCACGGCGATGGCCTGTCCAGGCGTGGGAGGCGGCACGGACTCGCCGTTCGAAGCAACAAAATCGTCAAAACGGATGTTGGTTTGATCGATCATGACCCCTTGCTCGATCAGATCCTTGATGCCCAGCGTGGACCTGGTGCCAAATGCGTTATTGCGTCTTACAAAGAGGCAATCGTGAGGCAAAGGCTGCGATCTGCTGACGATGGGAATATCACTGGCTTGATAATAGGAACGGGATACTGATCCATTGGGAGCTTGGGACAAACGGCGTGTGGCATATGAGCCAGGGCGCGGGGCCGTGGCTATAACACGACCAGCACTGCCGGCCGATGCAGCTAGGGCCTTACCGTCTGCATCGCGATCGCAGGTGATTTGGCAACCAGTTACATCACCAAACGTTACCTCGTTGCCGCCACCTTTATCGCTGCTGACTCGCGTGTCTTGGTCTATATCGTCGATGCTCAGGTCACTCACCTTGTCGCGATCAACGATATTCTGGTTCCTCATCATCGACGGGCGGGTTGTCATCATCGACTGGCGGGCTGCTATCATCGGTGGGCTGGCACGCCCGGCAACGATCCTATCACCCGCCACGACATCATCACTAACTGTCTCGTCACGAACTGACCAGTTCTTCATAATTTCTATATCTTCCTTCTCGCCTACCCTGGCTTTTGGGAGACTACTCCGAAACAGAAAATTTCTCAACTGCCTTCTGAATAACCATAATATGACAAGGATAGCTGCGACTATTACTATGATGAGCCAAAGTGAAATGCCTGGAGCTTCAGTCGTCGTAGCCGCCGGCAACCAAAACCTTGAGAAGATAGAAGCTTTCATTGTCGTTTCTCCTTGCTGATTTTTGTCTTGGCTAGTGATTCCACACATAGGCTGGAGGCGGGCATTTGGTGTCTAGCTCGTGGTTGGTCTTGGGGCCGGGCGAGAGCATGTTTTCTGCTTTCAAGCTGGCCAACCAGACGTCCATCGAGTCCGATAGCCCATAACTCTTTTCCGCCAGGTCTTTTGCCTTCGCCCAGTCGCCCTTTTTGCCGCTCAACAAGAGCAACTTGATCTTGAGCACCAGGCTGTGGATGTGGCGCGGGTCCCGCTTGAGCGCTTCTTCGACGTAGGCTGAGGCGACTGGGGAATTTTCTTTCGCGAACGCAATCTTGGATCGCCAATACCAAAAATCGGCCGAATTACGTTGGGCGTTGGCAGCCATTGTGAGTTCCTTTTCGGCCTTCTCAAAATCAGAGTGTTCGACCAGGTTGTGCACTCGAAAGAATATGCCTGCTTCGGCGGGTTGGGACGGCTCGTTGTTTATTCGTTTGGTGGTCAGGTACAGAACAGAAAGTATGAACACTAACAGGACAACGACGAGCAAAATAAAGGAAACAGAACCGCTGTCTTTGACAAAACCCGTAAATATGCCAATGATCGCAATAGAGAAAGTAAAGACGACGACGGCGCCCATCAAGAGCGTCGCCTGTCCCGAGGACAAGGTTTTGAAAACTCTCGACTGGATAAAGTCTCGAACAAAATCCCGATAGATGATCAGAACAATACCCAGGCTTATACCGCCGATACCGGCAATCGTTCCCACTATTCTAAGGACCTCGGCCATTTTAATCCTCCGTAATTCTGCTATCTCGCGTCAGTTTGACGAAAATGAGCCGGGGCAAGCGAGCCTCCGGCTTGATTGGTTCCAACTCCACCGGCGCGGTCATCACCGTGTTGTGCCGGATGTGCGGATTGAGCATGACCTCCCAAGGCGCGTAGCCATCAGCCGTGACGGTCAGCGTGTGTGGGGTGCTTGCCTCGATCACCACCACCAGGCAGCAGCCGCGCCCAAGCACCTGCCCATCGAGCGAGACGCGGGCGTCGTCGACCCGCCGGCCAGTCTGCTTGTCGGTGACCTCGACGTTCAATTGCAAGTGGGGCGACTCGACCGTCGGCCCGCCGCCGGAATCCAGGGGCAGCCGGGCCGATTCGCCTGGCGCCAGTTGAGGTGCAGCAAGCGTGAAAGGGAGAGATGTAGAGGCCACCCTTGACGAGCAGCTTGCTCCCCAAAATATACACAGTATCATCGCTGCTGCTATTGTGGCGATTCCTTTCACCTTTGACCTCAGCCTTGATTACATTCTATTATACATTATATTCATAAAAAAAAAGAGAGATATTATGCAAATTATTGATGTTTAATCTCGAGCTTGCCAAAAAGCTTGACAAGTTTCACAATTTGGGTGTATAATTGGTGTGTCTATGAGGGACACATGATAAGCAAGGACAAATCGTATCGTTTTAGATTAGCAGGCAAGTTATTGGAAGACGCGCATCAAAAAGCGAAAGAGAATGATTTGACCCTTGCTCAAGTGCTGCGCAACTTCCTAAAAGCATGGGTAAGCGGCGACATCGAATTGTCACTACATAAAGTAGGAGAAGACGATATAGAGGGATAGCACGCGAGAAGCGCGCGGGGCCGTGTAGTGTTTGGGGCACTAACACGACCCCTGGCCCACACGCCGGCGGTACCGGCGCACAGGTTGGCAGTATTATACCATGCGGCTCATTGGCCGCAAGCCTTTGCGCACACCTCGACCGGCGTCACACGCCGGTTTTTGTGTTTAACCGGCCATTGGGTAGCAGGTCACGCCACAACAGCGTGATCTGCTGCCCTCACGGAGGCAACGATGAACAGTGTACGACATGCAACGGCAAACGCGCTGGCGATGGCCATCATCCTGGCTACGCTGGCCGGGCTGGCGTGCATGGGGATCAGCGTGCTCAGCGGCCACACGGTCACGGTCGGTGACGGGCAAAGCCTGGTGAACATGCACAACCCGGTGCAAGAGGCGCAGGCCACCCGCGTGGCGCTGGTCGCGGCGGACGAGGCGGCCGCACGCGAGTTGGAGCGGCAGGCGGCGGAGGCGGCAGGACCCGCTCTCACGCTGCGCAACACCCTGATGGCCATCGGCGCCGGGGTAGGTGCGCTGGTATTTGTGGTCGGGCTGGCCTTTGCGGCGGTGGCCTGGGTCAACAAGCGCGCCACGGCGGTTTATCCCAACAGCGCCGGCCTTTACCCCCTCATCGTGCGGCGCTTTTGGAACGGTGTTACCATCGTGCACGACGGCAACCGTGCCTTGGGGCCGACGACGATTTATACTGCACCCTCGCTGGCGAGCGGGTTGTTGGAGGCGATAGGAGTGCGGCAAGGCGGGGCGGGTGCACAGTTCCCCCAACCCGGCAGTGAGCCGGCGGTGATGCAGATCACAGGCCAGGCGCAAGTGGCGCAGATCGCGGCGGCTCAGAACCGCTGGCCACGCCTGCCCCCGGTGGCGGGGCGAATGACGGTCAAGGAAGGAGGAACGACTTTGCCGCCGCCCGCGGCGCGTATGCCGGCCGTGCAGGTGATCCAAGACCCCGAGCAGATCGAGAACTTTGAGCAGAGGTTGCTGGAAGGTGGGCGGAAATGAGTGCGCGTAAATATCCCCTCACTCCTTCGACTTCGCCCCTCGGCTCCGCTCGGGACAAGCTCAGGGTAAGCTCAACCCTCGCCCTCTTGGGGGCGAGGGAGTGGGCTGCGCTGGGCGGGGTTGTCCTGTTCATGCTTGCTTTGGCTTTCTCGCCCGCCTGCGCCCAAGACCCGGTCAGTGGGGCGTTGGCCACGCTGGCAGCGGCAACGGTGCAGGCACAGTATCGTCAGGCGGCACAGCTTGCCACGCGGCAGGCGGTATCGGCAGAGGCCACGGCCACAGCCCAAGCGTACCAGGCTAGGGCAGCAACGACCGCGCAGGCCCAGGCGGCGAAGGCAACTGACCAGGCACTGGAGGCAACGCGGCAGGCGATGGGACTTGAGGCAACCCAGGCTGCCAGTGCTGCCCAAGTACAAGCTACTGATAGAGCACAGGCGATCAGGGCAACTGATACTGCTTATCAACAAGAACAAGCTGGATGGGAACGCCAGGAGCGGGTAGCGCGTTACGCCGAGCGTTTCTTGTACGTGGCGTTTGGCTTGGGCTTCTTGGCAACATTGGTCTTGTTCTGGCGGGCATACCGGGCTATGGGGGTGGTCGAGCCTCGAGTGGTTCTGCCAGTTGTGCCACCCAACGAGGCCAGCGGCGAGTGGGTGATTGAAGGCGAATACAACCCGGCCAACCAACGTGGGTTACACGTGACAGTAATCAACGATCCGGGCGCAGTGGAGAGATTTGAGCAGTTTGTGATGGAGAACGGGTTATGAGCACTGACGTCATACCTATCCGCCGCAATCTGCCGACGCTTCCGGTTAGAGAAGCCGAGGAGGTTGGCGCGCTGATCTTGGCCACGCTGGACCGTATGGGGTTTGTGCATCGTAATCGCGACGGTACGTACTGGGCGGTCTGCTTCGAGTCAGCCGATGTGTGGGGCGACCGCTGGGCCAGTTTCGTGGTGGACGTGCGGCGACTCTGGCATACTGCCGTGGCCGATCTCGCCAGCTCTCGTGTCAAGGCGCAATTGGAAGCGGCGACGAAGCGCGAGGTGAGGATTGTGACGCGCCCCAGTCTGATGTATGCGGTTCGCCTGAGACAGACTTACTTGCCTGATCGAGTAGAGTTGGATTTGCGACCTTCCCGCCGACCAGGAGGGCGATCGGGCAACTCGCTGGCGGTGCCCATTGGTCGAGGGCAGGCTGGCGATGTGTGGCGCGAGTTGCCCGACCTGGGACACACGCTGATCATGGGTGCCAGCGGCGCGGGCAAATCATCCTGGCTACACTGCGCGCTGGCGGCTTTGTTGAGCGAGGTCGGGCCGGAACACTTGCGGGTGGTGTTGATTGACCCCAAGCAAATGGAGTTTGCCGTCTGGCGTGACGTTCCCCACCTGCGTGGGTCGGTGGCGAGCGAGGTCGAGACAGCCGTGGCGGCCCTGGCTAACCTGGCGGCCGAGGTTGACCGGCGCGCCGGCCTCATTGCCGAGGCCGGCGCACGCGATCTGGAGGGGTATAATCGGCAAGCCGGTAGATCAACAATGCCCTACATCCTGGCCGTGATTGACGAATGCCTCGACCTGACGCTGCAAACAGGCCTTCGCTCCGAGTTGGCCAATCTTCTCAAGCGCTTGGCCAGCAAGGCGCGCGCGACGGGGGTATTCCTATGGATGGCTGCTACCCACGGGACGGCTGACATTCTCCCGCGCGTGGTGAGTGTCAATCTTTCCTCGCGGATCGTGCTGAGGGTGCAAGACGGGGCGGCGGCGCGTCTGGCCGGCTGCCCCGGCGCGGAGCGAATCGCGCGCGACAAGCCAGGCCGTTTGCTGGCCAAACTGGACGGCGAGCCGCAAGAGTTGCAGGGATATTATTTACCCGACGACAGGCTGATAAGGATTGCGGCTAGCTTGTTGATTGACAAGGCATGATGAATCGCTGATAATGGAGTGAAGATGAGAACCATTCGTCGTGTGAGTTATACCCTGAACCAGGGCAAATGGGATGCGTTGGTAGAGCTGGTCAAGCGCTATGCCGGCGAGAAGGATACACACTTGATCTTTTTGGGCCAGGCTGAGCATTTCGCCAGCCATCACTCACACCGTGCCCGGCGCGACGAGCTGGTGCATGGCGGCTACGCCAGCCCACACGGCTTGCAGGCGCGTGCGTGGAAGTCGGCGCTCAAGGATGCTCACGAGACAGTCAGCAAGTGGTGGAGTGCCTTGGCTGCCAACCTACGCCCTCGCGTGGCCAGTCAGGCTTACTGGAGCGACGCTCAAAAGCACTATGCCTACTGGCTCCTCAAGTCGCCGCAGCGCTTGGCGCAACTGGTTGGTGGGCGAGCGCCGGAGCCGGAGCATTTCGAGATTGCCCAGGCTGAACGTCGGCAAGTGCGTAACTATCTCAGGCGCGTCATCCGGGGACGCGAAGCAGGAAAACGTTCAGGTTTGTCCAGAGTCAAGCTAGCACGCTCGGCGGCCTTTGACGCTCAGATGTACGAAGTGTTCACTCACGGTGGTGCACAGTATATCAAAGTGATGAGCCTCGTTCCAGGCCGACGCATCGTCATCCCCCTCACTGGCAACACACCGATTCGCGGCACGATCCGGCTGATACTGGACGTAGGGCGGCAGCGGGTGGAAGTTCACTATGCGGTCGAGGTTAAATCGTCTCAATCTCTTGTGGGTGAGGCATGTGGGCTAGACGCAGGTGTGAGCGAGGTCTTTACCGACGAGTGCGGCGAACGCTACGGGACAGAGTTCGGTCGACTGCTAGACAGGGCATCCAAACGGCTTACGGACAAAGGACGCAAGCGCAACAGGCTGCATCAGATTGCGAAAAAAGCGGCAGAGCGAGGCGATCACCGAAAAGCGCGCAACATTCTCCGTTTCAACCTGGGACGCAAGAAGCTGAACGAGACGCGGCGCAGGCTGCGCGCCGAGATGGCTAGGCAGATCAACACGGCTACCAACCAGGTTTTGCGCAAACGCCAACCTTGTGTTATCATTACCGAACGATTGGACATTCGCGGCAAAGCTGCAAGCAAGCGTCTCTCGCGCCAGGTCAGCTTGTGGACGCGAGGGATGTTGAAAGAACGAGTCGAGTTCAAGGCGTCGGCTGGAGGTTCCAGTCG
>JAFGFO010000357.1 GCA_016931085.1 Thermoflexales bacterium | reverse complement strand
TAAGGGCGAGTGATTTTCGGTGATCGAGGTCATTTATACCAACTGTGGATTGGATTTGCCTGTTGGGTGATGGACGTTACCTTGTAGTGGAGTCCAAGGGCGAAGATCGCTGGAGTAACGACGACTCGAAGGAGAAGCGCAACCTGGGTGGCAAAATTGCCATCGTGACCGGAGCCAACAGAGGCATCGGTTACGAAGTGGCGCGGGCACTGGCCCGCAAGAGGGCAACGGTGATTCTCGCTTGCCGCAACAAGGATAAAGGGAAAGCGGCCGCCGGGCGGATTGGTCAAGAGTATCCAGAATCAAAGGCTGAACTTGGGCAGCTTGATCTATCGGACCTGGCCTCGGTACGTCGCTTTGCCGACGAGTTCACCCGCCACTATGACAGGCTGGATATTCTCATCAACAACGCGGGGATCATGGCGACCCCGTTTGGGAAGACGGCCGATGGGTTTGAATTGCAGTTCGGCACCAATTACCTGGGATATTTTGCCCTCACCGGCCTCTTGCTTGACCCCATCATCCATACCTCCCAGGCTCGCGTCATTACGGTCAGCAGTGGGGGTCATCGTTTTGTCGAAATTGACTTTGATAATCTCAATGCAGAGAAGGGCTACGACCGGCAACAGGCTTATGCTCAGAGCAAACTCGCCAATCTCCTCTTTGCGTACGAACTGCAAAGGCAGTTCGAAGGCGCTGGAGTGGATACCATCGCCGCTGCAGCCCATCCCGGTTGGACGGCGACCAATCTTGCGGTCCATTGGTGGATGGTCCGCGTACTGAATCGATTCATTGGCCAGAAGCCGAAGATGGGTGCACTGCCAACGTTGTACGCGGCTACCGCGCCGGATGTACAAGGAGGCGACTATTATGGTCCCGGCGGCTGGCAGGAATTAGGCGGGTATCCCACCAAGGTGCAATCCAGTGCTAGTTCCCATGATACAGTTGTTGCGGCCAAGCTTTGGGCCGTGTCGGAAGAGCTAACCGGCGTGCGGTATCATTGGCCGGTTAGGAATAAACATGGAAAGGATGACCGAGTCTGATATCTACAAGAATCGTATCTACTCAGCCTTGTTCGCCCATCCTGCCTGGGCAGTTACAAATTAACAATTAAAAGTTAACAATTAATAATTAACAATCAATTTGGTTTTTCCAGCCCGTGCGCTTCCAAAAGCCCTGTGTCGTTCAAGATCACCTCGGTGGGGCCGTCGGCCACCACGCGCCCGCCGTCCATGATCACCATGCGGGGGAACAGCTCGGCCACCAGGCGCATGTCGTGGGTGGAAACGAGCTGGGTCTGCTGCGGCAGCTCGCGCAGCAGGTGAATCAATTGGCGCCGCGCGCGCGGGTCAAGCCCGGCCGTCGGCTCGTCCAAGACCAGGATCTCGGGCTGCATAGACAGCACGCTGGCAATGGCGATGCGTTTCTTCTCACCCACGCTCAGGTGGTGTGATACCCGCTGCGCGTACTCGTCCATCCCCACCGCCGCCAATGCCTCGTCCACGCGTTGGCGCACCTCTGCTTCTGGCAGCCCCTGGTACAGCGGGCCAAAGGCTACGTCGTCAAAGACGGTCGGTGAAAAGAGCTGGTCATCCGGGTCCTGAAAGACCATGCCCACCGCCGCGCGTATCTGCCCCAGGTTGCTGTCCTTCACCTCCAGGCTGCACACGCACAGCTTCCCCTGGCCTCGGAGGATGCCGTTGAGATGCAGCATCAAGGTGGACTTGCCGGCGCCGTTGGGACCCACCATGGCCACCTTCTCACACGGCGCGATGCTCAGCGATACGTCGTGCAGTGCCTGCCGCCCGTCTGGGTAGGTGAAGGAGAGGTGTTCGATCTCGATGGTGTGGTGCATGATGTGAAACGTGAAGTGTGAAACGTCCTTCGACAAGCTCGGGATGATATAATGACTATAACAGGTGCCCTACTACAACGAGTGCGCTGAGTAACACAAGCCCTCCTCCCACCACAAGCCGCTGGCCGAGCGCGAGTGGGGGTAGAGGGAGGGCACGCACTTCGCCGTCGTAGCCGCGGGCGGCCATGGCCGCGTAAATCCGTTCGGCGCGATCGAACGAGCGAAGGAAAAGATTGCCAGCCATCCCGCCTGCGACGCGCGCGCGCCAACCCAGGCTTCCGCCAACGCGATTGCGATTTGCGATTTGCGATTTGCGATTTGCCATTGTCCGCGATCCGCTGCGGGCCTCGCGGGCGCGCATCAAGCGCAGCGCCTCGTCAACCAGCACGAACAGGTAGCGCCACATCAGTCCGACGATGGCTACCAGCAAGCGCGGGATCTTGATCGCCCGCATGGCCAGCAACAAATCAGGGAAGGCGGTGCTGGCCGTCAACACGATGGCCATTTGCACCGACAGCCAGGCCTTGAGCATGATGCTTGCCAGGCGTTCCACTCCTTCTAAAGTGATCATCAGCGTCCACGGACCAGCCGGCAGCGTTACCAGCTTGACCCCTTCGGTGGTGAACAGGATGGGCAGGGCCGCCAGCGCAAACGGCAACGCCAGCAAGGCCCGCTTGAGCACGTAGCCGATACCCAGCTCTGAGAGGATCTGGACAGATATCGAAATCGAAAGGAAAAGCACGTAAGCCGGCCACGCTCCCACTGGCGCGAGCGCCAGTGCCAGGATAAAGGCCAACGCGAGCACCAGCTTGACGCGCGGGTCGAGCTGGTGGATCGGGCTGGGACGCGCCCGGTAGGGGTCCAGAAAGTGGACGTGCATGGACTGCTTACTGGTTGCTGATTGCTGGCTGGCGGCTGCGGCGGGCGTAGGCGATGCCCAATGCCGCGCCGAACACGATCAGCGAGCCCACGATGCCGGCCACGATGGTCGCCAACGCCTCGCTGGATACGCCCGGGAAAACATAGTCTGGGATGATGGTGTATAGGGGCTCCTGGGCACTATCCAGAAAACCCTGCTTTTCGGCTACCCATTCCAGGCCATCCGGATGCGACGAAGCCAGCGGCGAAATGAGAGCCAACGCCAACGCGATGACCAGGCCAGCCACCCATACGAGTTTCCCACCAGTGGGCGCGGCGACTGCCGGCTGGAGCAGGTCGCGGCGCGCGGCGCGCAGAAAAGCCAATGCGCCGAGCGTGATCAGCCCCTCGCCGATGCCGATCAGCGCGTGGATGCCGGCCATGGCGGGTAGGGCGATGTTGGCCGGCGATGTGCCGGACAGCGCCAGTTGCAACGCGGCCGCCAGCGAGGCAATAAAGATAGACAGCCAGGCTGCCGCGAAACCACCGCCAAACACCCCCCAGGGCTTGCCGCCGCTGAGCTTGTGCAAGCTGCGGTAGACGAAATACGCCACGGCCACGCCAACTAGCCCCATGTTGAAAATGTTGGCGCCCAGCACCAGCAGACCGCCATCCTGGAAGATGATCGCTTGCACTCCGACCACACACGTCATAACCAGAATGGCTGCCCACGGGCCGAGCAAGATCGTGGCGATCGCCGCGCCCATCAAGTGACCGGAAGTGCCGCCCGCCACCGAAAAGTTGAGCATTTGCCCGGCAAAGATGCACGCCGCCAGCACCCCCATCAACGGGACTTGGCGCTCGCCCAGGTCACGCTGCGCGCGCTGGAGCGCATAACCAATCACTGCCAGTGAGACAAGCCACAAAACGATAGAAACGGGCACGGACAGAAAGCCATCGGGAATGTGCATAGGCATCGGTGAATACATCTTATCTCTCCTCGTTATCTGTTGTTTGCTATTTGCTATTCGCCATTTTCTGGCAGCCGGCGCATAGCCCAGGGATTGCAAGATGCTGCGAGTTGCAAGCAAAGCCATACTGAGACTGGATGCGCTCGAACAGCGGCTGGAATTGCTCTAGCTCGGCGTCGGCGATATGCCCACAGCGTTCGCAAACCATGTGGATGTGCGGGCCGTGCTGAGTGGTGGCATACACAACGCTCCCACCCAGGTGAGCCCGGCTCGCCAGCCCTTGTTCCACCAAAAAGTCGAGCGTCCTGTAGATGGTGGCCAGGTTGATAGCCCGGCTGCGTGCCTGCACCGCCTCGAAGACGTCCTCGGCGGTCATGTGTCGCCCGCTGTGGGCGATTACCTTGATGACCATCTCGCGCTGAGGCGTGATCCGCCGCCCACGCTGCCGTAATTGTTCGATGAGTGTGTGACAATGCGTCATTGCAAAGCTACTTGTAAATTTTATCTTCTGCGAATATTCGCAACTAGATTGTACAGCACAAGAGGCAGGTTGTCAAGTTTAGAGGCCCTAAAGGGGCTATCGGAATGCCTGAGACCTTTAGGGTCTAAGGCTAGCCCCGCCGCAGCTCGGCCAGGATGGCCGCCAGGTCCGGCGGCAGGGGAGCGATGAATGTCGTGCGGCGTCCATCCGCGAGGAGATCGAACGACAGTGAGTGGGCGTGCAGAAAGTGGCGATTGATGGGGATGTTGGGGTGATGGAAGCCGTACACGCGATCGCCGACTACTGGGAATTTGAGCCAGGCCAGGTGCACGCGAATCTGGTGCGTGCGCCCGGTGCGCGGGCGGGCCTCGATCAGGCTGTGTTTGTCAAAGCACTCGATGACTTTGTATTCGGTCACCGCCGGCCGGCCATCTGGCACGACGGCCATGCGTTTGCGCTGAGCGCGATCTCGCCCGATGGGGGCGTCGATGATGCCCTGGGGGGGAATCGGTTGCCCCTCGACCAATGCAAGGTAAAGCTTGTCCACGCTGCGTGCTTTGAACTGGTGTTGAAGTGCTTGGTGGGCCGCGTCGTGCTTGGCGACCACGATCAAGCCTGAGGTGTCCTTGTCCAGGCGGTGGACGATGCCCGGGCGGAGTGTGCCGCCCACCCCGGCCAGGTCAGGACAGTGGGCCAGCACGGCATTGACCAGTGTCCCGCTAGTGTGCCCGGCGGCTGGGTGGACGACTAACCCGGCCGGCTTGTTGACGACGATTAGGTCGCCATCTTCGTACACGATGTCGAGCGGGATCGCTTCAGGCACCAGTTCGCTAGGCTTGGGGGGAGGTATGCGAACGGTGATGACGTCGCCCGTGTTGAGCTTGTAGGCTGCTTTGATGGAATGGCCGTTCACGTTGAGTAGGCCATCGGCGATCAAGCGTTGCACGGCTGCGCGAGACAAATCGGCCAGCGCCTCTGTCACAAACTTGTCGAGACGCTGGCCGCCTTCTGCCACGGATAGTGTTATGTTGCGTTCCATGGTTGTGGCTATTCGGTCACCTGGTTGTTCGATTGTGTCTCCAACATGCTCTCGAGGGGGGGGATGGTCCTGGGTTCGCGCATCATGACCAGGATCATCAGGACTGCGCCCACGACCAGCGAGCCGTCGGCCACGTTAAACACCGGCCAAATCTTGAAATCGAGAAAATCTATTACCTCTCCCCTCAGGAACAGCCGGTTGATCAGATTACCGCTTGCCCCGCCCAATTGCAATCCCAACGCCACGCGCATGAGCCATTGCCCATCTGGCACGTGTCGTTGATAGAACAGGATGGCGATGATAGCTACTAGCGCTACCCCGGCAAAGGCTGGCCCCCAGCCTTTGAGCTGTCCGAACGCTATGCCGCTGTTCGTTACGTAAGTGATTGTAAAATAAGGCTCCAGCGCCGGGAAAGGAGCCCATATCTGTCCGGACACCATGCGTGTAGCGACCCACCACTTGGTGGTCTGGTCGGCGATGATGGACAACGCCGCGATGGCAGCCATCAAGGCGACTTGCAACGATCGCGTCGATTTCATCTCTTGCGCTCCAGCTTGCCCTGGCATTCCATGCATAGTTCAGCATACGGTATCGCTTCCAGGCGGGCGGGGTCGATAGGTTTGCCGCACTGCGTGCACAGGCTGTAGGTACCATTTTCAAAGCGAGCCAGGGCAGCTTCGACCAGCCGCTGCAGCTTTTCGGTATTCTGGCGGATGGCCATCTCTTTGGTCTGTTCAAAAGCCTCAGTGGCGTGATCGGCCTGGTGCACGCCGTAGCCGATGGCTTCCCCGACGCCGGCGGCCACCGGGGTATTTAACTGGCTGGTCAAGCGGTTATGCTCTGCTTCCAGCTCGCGTCTGAGTCGTTCAAATGGTGTTGGCATTATATTCCTCCTGAATGTACTGCGTGTATTGTACCCTGTCTGTGCAGTTTAGGCAAGGGGGTCGTCGTTGACATTTACAGCGCGCAATGTTACAATTTCAGGTAACGAGGGCTTGTTCGCCGTTTACCCATCCTGGCTGAGCAGGCGCAATTTCAGTAGTATGTTTTTGTTCCTAACGGAGGTGAAATGTTCAAGTTCCCAAGCGATGCGTGGGTCAAGGCTTTGATGGAGGACCTCAATCAAAGCGCAGCGTACGCCGAAGCGGCCAAGAACTGGGAGGGCGACTTTTATTTCGTCGTCGAGCCGGGAGGGACACTGGTGGAGACGGTGCTTTTGTACATGGATCTGTGGCATGGCAAATGCCGCGATGCCTTCGGAGTGACGGACGAGTTGGCCAAGACCCCCGTTTTTCGTATGAGCGCGCCGGTGGCTACATGGAAAAAGGTCCTGACCAAAAAGCTCGACCCCATCCAGGGCTTGATGACCATGCAGCTCAAGCTCAAGGGCGATATGAAGATGGTGATGAAGAATGTCAAGGCAGCCAAGGAGTTGGTCGAAAGCTGCACGCGCATCGAGACCGAGTTCCCGCTCTGACGTGAAACGTGAAACGTAAAATGCAAAACGTGAATACAAGGAGCTGACGATGTGGTTCTTTAAAAGCCCTGAAATCGTTTTCGGTGAAGATGCACTGAGTTACCTGGATAACCTGGATGGCCGGCGGGCATTCATAGTGAGCGATGCGACGATCAGTGGCCTGGGCTACGTGGCGCGCGTCAGGCAGGTGCTGGAGGCGGCTGGCTTCGAGGTGGGCGTGTACGACGCGGTCGAGCCTGACCCACCGCTGGATGTGGTGCGGGCCGGCGCGGAGAAACTGGCCAGCTTCAAGCCGGATTGGATCGTCGGCCTGGGCGGTGGCTCGCCGATGGATGCGGCCAAGGCGATGTGGGTTTTGTACGAACATCCCGAGATGGACCTCGAGGGCATCAGCCCGGTCGAGACGATCGAGCTGCGCCGCAAGGCGCGCTTCGTGGCCATCCCCACCACCAGTGGCACCGGCTCGGAGGCGACCTGGTTCATCGTGCTGACCCAGCCGGCCGAGCGCCGCAAGCTTGGCCTGGGCTGCCGCCAGGCGGTGGCCGACATTGCCATCATCGACCCATCGTTTGTCGCCGACATGCCGCCTCGCTTGACGGCCGACACTGGCCTGGATGCCCTGACCCACGCGGTCGAGGGTTTTACTTGCTTGTGGCACAACGATTTTGCCGATGGCTTGTGCTTGAAGGCGGCCCAGTTGGTTTTCGAGTATCTGCCGCGCGCTTATCGGAATGGCAGCGACATGGAGGCACGCACCGAGATGCATAACGCGGCCTCGATTGCCGGTTTAGGCTTTGGCAATTCTATGGCTTCGTTGGCGCACGGTATGGGGCACGCGCTGGGGGCTGTGTTCCACGTCCCCCACGGGCGAGCCGTCAGCTTGTTCTTGCCTTATACCATCGAGTTTTGCGCCCGGGGCGAGGACAACAACACGCGCTACGCTGAGCTGGCGCGCTTCCTGGGCTTGCCTTGCTCGAGCGAACAGGAGGCTGCGGGTAGCCTGGTGACCGCTATCCGCCGCCTGCAGCGGGAGCTAGAACAGCCACTCACGCTCGCCGGCTGCGACATTTCGCGCCAGGAGCTGGCGCGCGAGCTTAATCTGCTGGCCGAGAACGCCGGCAACGATAACCAAGCGGTGACCAGCCCGCGCAGCCCCGACGACAGCCAGATGCGCCGCTTGTTCGAGTACGCTTACGAGGGCAAAGAAATCGACTTTTGAGCTTTAGAAACCGAAGTTTTTTCCTCCCCGGCGGGGTGCTTCGCAAAAGCTCGGTTTCTGGTCGCTCAGTTTCTGGTCCGTCTTAAGGTGATAATTGTATGAACGCGTTACTGCTCTTCGTCGATCTGAACCGGGGTGAGGTGCGTACAGAGGCGCTCGACCCCGCCGTCCAACGCGATTTTATCGGCGGCAGCGGCCTGGCGGCAAGCCTCCTTTGGGATCGGCTTGACCCCGCCTGCGCGCCACTCGATCCGGCCAGCCCCATGTTGTGGATGACCGGGCCGCTGACTGGCCTCGGTGGGCCAGCCACCGGGCGTTTCTCGATCTGCGCCCGCTCGCCGCAGACCGGGCTGTGGGGTGAGTCCAACATTGGCGGCTTTGTTGGGCCCCAACTGCGCCAGGCCGGTTACGAGGGCGTCTTGATCACCGGGCGCGCCAATGTGCCGGTCTATTTGTGGGTCCACTCCGGCGGCGCCGAGCTGCGCGACGCTGGGCACCTGTGGGGCAAGGCCGACAGCTACCAGACGCAGCGCCTTATCCGGGACGAGCTGGGCCAGGCGCGGGCGCGCGTGGCCTGCATCGGCCCGGCCGGCGAGAATCAAGTGCCCTACGCTTCGATCATAGCCGATCACGGGCGCGCGGCCGGACGCACCGGCCTGGGCGCTGTGATGGGCTCCAAGCAGCTCAAGGCGTTGGCCGTGCACAGCGTTGGACAGGTCCCCTGTGCCCAGCCGGCCGAGTGCAAGCGCCTGTGTGCCGAGCTGAACCAGTCGCTGCGTGAGGCCAACCTGACGGCCATGTTCCACGAAGTCGGCACGGCCGGCGCGGCCGAGTATCTGCAGATGCTGGGCGATATGCCACAGAAATATTGGACGCAGGCGACTTTTGAGAACGCCAGTGCTATCAGCGGTTCGACCATGGCTGAAACGATCCTCACCGGCAAGCGAGCCTGCCAGGGCTGTGCGATCGCTTGTGGGCGTGAAGTGACGATCGAGACAGGCCCGTATGCAACCGCGGGCGCGGTCAAGGGCCCCGAGTACGAGACGCTCGCCGTGTTTGGCCCACAGTTGTTGGTGGACGATCTGCACGTCATCACCGCCTTGGGCCAGCGCTGCGACGAGCTGGGTCTGGACACGATCAGCGCGGGCAGCGCGCTGGGGCTGGCTTACTTGATGTTCGAGCGCGGCCTCATCTCGGCTGCCGACACGGGTGGACTCGAGCTGCGCTGGGGAGACGCCCGGCCGTGTTTCGACCTGCTCCATCAGCTCGCGCAGCGCGAAGGCTTTGGGGTATTGTTGGCGCAGGGCAGCCGGAGCCTGGCGGCCCACTTTGGCGCGGAGGAGCTGGCCGTGCATGTCAACAACCTGGATGTGCCGATGCATGACCCGCGCGCCATGACCGGTCAGGCCCTCGCCTATCTTACCTCACCGCGCGGCGCGTGCCACAACCAGGGCGACTATTTCCTGGTCGAGATGGGCAACTCGATTGACGATCTGGATATCCCCATGACCGAACGCCTGGAGGATGGTGGCAAGGCCCATCACGTCGCCCGCCACCAGGATTGGCGCACGGCCTGCAACAGCCTGGTGATGTGCTTCTTCGCGGCCGTGTCGCCTTCGGCCATCGCGCCTTTGCTGGCCGCGGCCACGGGACACGAGTGGCGCCTGGATGACATGCTGCTGGCCGGCGAGCGCGCCTGGAACCTCAAGCGACTCTACAACTGCCGGCTGGGCTTGACGCGCCAAAGCGAAAAATTGCCCCACCTGCTGCGCCAAGCGCTGCCTGATGGCGGGCAGTTGGGGCACGTGCCCGACGAGGCGCTGCTGCTGCAAGAATATTACGCGGCGCGCGGCTGGGACCTGGCCACCGGCCAACCCACGCCGCACAAGCTCGCCTCCCTCGGCCTCGACGTTAATTTGGACACAGATTTACACGGATGAACGCGGATAAAGGCCATAAGAGTCACTATTTGCCTATGAACCCAATCATTTCAATCATTGCCCCTGTCTATAACGAAGAGCCTGTGCTGCCCGAATTGTACCGGCGGGTGCGCGAGGTGATGGACCCGCTCGGCGAGAGCTGGGAGCTGGTGCTCGTCAACGACGGCAGTCGCGACCACTCGGCCGAGGTCATTGCCGAGCTGCACGCCGGCGATGGCCGTGTCAAGGGCGTGAGCTTTTCGCGCAATTTTGGCTTCCAGATCGCCGTCACGGCCGGGCTGGATCACGTCCTGGGCCAGGCTGTCATCGTGGCCGACGCCGACTTGCAGGATCCGCCGGAGGTCTTTCCGGCCATGATCGCCAAGTGGCGGGAAGGCTACGACGTGGTCTACGGCGTGCGCCAGAGCCGCCAGGGCGAGACCTGGTTCAAGCTTTTCACCGCCAAATTGTTCTATCGCCTGATCCGGCGCATCACCAAGATCGATATCCCGCTGGACACGGGCGATTTTCGCCTGATGGACCGGCGGGTGGTCGAGGCCATCCGGCGCATGCCCGAGCGGAACCGCTTTTTGCGCGGGATGGTGCCGTGGGTGGGCTTCAAGCAGACGGGAGTCCAATACGAGCGCAAGGCGCGCTTTGCTGGGGAATCGAAATTTGGCAGTGTCAGCAAGATGCTGCCCTTTGCCGTCGACGCCATCACCGGCTTTTCCTATCTCCCGCTGCAGTTGGCCACCTACCTGGGTTTCGTGATCGCTGGCCTGAGCGCGCTGGCCATCCTGATCGTGATCGGCCTGCGCCTGTTCGACCCGGCCGCCCCACTGCTGGGGCAGGCCACGACCCTGGTGGCGGTGCTGTTCCTGGGCGGCGTGCAGCTCATCAGCCTGGGCATCATGGGCGAGTACCTGGGGCGGATATACGACGAGGTCAAGGCCCGCCCGCTCTACCTGGTGGATAAAAAGTGGGGTTACGAGTGATCCCCTTTCGTGCTTTTCGTGTGATTTCGTGTTTTTCGTGATCCACACTATTCATACGCCAGCACCTCGCGGATGGTCAGCCTGGAGGCATTGTAGGCCGGCAGGATGCTGGCCAGGGCAGACAGGATGAGGACGATCGCCAGCCACACCACAAAGCCTTGGATGGTGAAGGCAAAGTCGGCCGGCGAACGAAAGATGGCGTAGCTTACCGTGTTGGACAGCAGGCTCGTGATCGGGAACGATGCCACAGCCCCCAAGCCGAAGCTGATCAGGCCGACCAGTATCCCTTCCACCAGCACCAGCTTGATCACGAACCAGTCGTAGCCGCCGATGGCTCTCAGTACGCCGATCTCGCGCGTGCGTTCCATGACGTTCATACTCATCGTGCCGGCCAGGCCGATGCAGCCAACCGCCGCTGTCAGCATCGCCATGATGAGCAGAAAGGCGGTCAGAATCCCCAACACATTGGAGATAGACGCGATCAGCGAGTTTCCAGCCTCCACATGGCTGACGCGAAAGCCGTGTTCTTTGAACAGGGCTTCTAGTTCCGTGCTGACTTGCTGCTGGTAAGCCAGGCTGTGCTCCGTGGTGACGATCCGGTAGGCCGAGGCGTGGTAGGGCTGCTTGAGGATGGCGGCGACGTAATCGTAACTCGCGTAGGCCACCATCTCGTCCACGCCCGTGTATTGGAAAATGCCGACCACCGTCCAATCGTCTTCGCGCCCGGCCACCTTAAGCCTGAGCTTGTCGCCGGCGCGCAGATGGGGATAGTCGACCCAAAATGCCTCGTTCACGGTGAGCGCGTTCTCGTCGCCCACCCTCAGCCAACGCCCTTGCAGCATAACCGGTGTGATCAGCCGGCTGCCGGCCGGCGGGGCGATGATGCCGATCGTCTTGGCGACCGCGTTGGCGTTTGCCCCGGGTATCTCGGCCACGGTCGAGGTCCACACCTCGACGTCCTCGACGCCCGGCACGCCCAACGCCAGCGCCTTGACTTGGTCGATGCGATAAGGGCGGGCCAGGTCCAGGTTGACGTCGGCCTTGAAGTAGCGTGTCATTTCATCCGCTTCCACATTGAGTGCTACCTGCACGTTAAAGACGGCGATAAAGATGGCGCCGCCCAAGGTCAGCGTGATCAGCGTCAATGCCAGGCGGCTTTTGCGGCGAAAGGTGTTGCGGATCGAGATGAGCAGCGGGCGCGATATCCAGCGCAGGCGCACCACCTGGCGGTCCAGCCAACTCTTGCGGCTTTTTTCGCTGCCCATGCTGGCGCTGTGGAGAGCCTCGTGAACGCTCACGCCCGAGCCCCTGATCACCGGCAGCAGGCCGGCCACTGGCGGAATGGCTACGGCCACCAGCACTTGCACGAGCACCGCCAGGGGGATGACGCGAAAGCCGCGCACGACGAAATTGATGAGATCCGCTGCAAAGCTGGACAGCGCAAAGGCGCCCCAACTGCCCAGGGGTACCGCCACGACCAGCGCCAGGAGGCCAAAAATGACGATCAGCGTCATGTACATGCGAATGATTTGCGAGCGGCGGGCGCCGACCAATTTCATGACCCCGATGTGCCGCGTGTGCTGGGCGAGCAGGGCCGACATGGTATTGGTGATGAGCGAGCCGCTCAAAAAGACGATCAACACGCCCAGGATGGTCAGCACGCCTAGCAGCGCCTGCAAGATGGATTCCAGGGGGTGCTTGTCTCGTTTGGACAAGTCGGTCCGGTATACGAGCCGCTCGCTTTTTTCCAGGTGCTTGGTGACTTGCTGCGCGACTTGCTCGATGTGCGCCGGGTCGTTGGGCCTCTCGGCCACGGTGATGTACAGACGGTTGAGATTGGTGGGCTGTTCCAGCCATTCCAGGCTGTTCAGCGCGATAAAGCCCTTCAAATCGCCCAGGATGCCGCCGTAGCCGCCCGTCAGCTCCTGGACCGAGCCGACCACGCGGATCTGCCGGCGGGTATTGCCGGGCAGCTCGATCTCGATCATGTCACCCATCGCCGCGTTCAACTTGGCCAGCGTCTTGCGCTCTAGCACGACTTGACGTTCCTCGGCCACGGGCTTGCCTTGCCGCGGCAGGAGCTGATTGATTCGAATGTCTGCAAAATCTGGGATCGCCACCAGGTCGAGCGTGTCCCATTCGTCGGCGCCAAGCTGCACGCGCACCGTCACCACGCGCCGTCCTTCTGCCTCGGCCACGCCCTCCATACGGCGCACGGTGTCTACCAGGCTGTCGTCGAACGGGTCGCTGATCAGCTCGACGTTGGCGGGATTGACGGCGGCATAGCTGCTGTTCATGTCCTCCTGGATGATCACGTACGTGCCGGTGATCACGCCGATCGCGAACACGCCGACGGCGATCGAGGCCACCACCATCAGCGTGCGGGCCTTGTTGTCCCACAGATCGAACAAGACTTTACGCCAGCGCGGTCTGAGCATATTGCATACCCTCTCTCGCCTTGAGCCGCAGCCGGTGGGCGGCGTTTTCTTCCATGCGCTCGTGCGCCACGCGCATGAGCGTCTCGCGCATCGCGTGCGCCTCGGCCATCAGGCGGGTGAAATCCTCGCGCTCCAGTGCCACCACTTGGGCTTGCCCGGTGGCCTTGACGTGAGCCGTCGCTACCCCTTGCCTCAGCATGGTCACTTCGCCAAAATATTGCCCTGGCCCCATACGAGCCAAGACGGTCTCGGAACCATCGCTGTGCTCGAGCGCGATCTCGATGAAACCTTCGGCGATCATGTAAAAGCGGTGGTTGGGCTGCCCCTGCTGAATGATCGTCTCGCCAGGCTCGAAGCGCAGCTTTTGCAGTTGGCGGGTCGCCGCGAGCATCTGCTGGTGGGTGAGGCAGGGCAGCGCGCTGGCGATGGTGGGGTTGACGATCTCCCCGTCGACCAGCAGCATCGTGCGGGAGGCGCGTTGGGCCAGGCTGTTGTCGTGCGTGACCATGATGATCGTCTTGTTTTGCCTGGCCAGCTCGTCAAAGACCTGGACGATCCGCTCGGCTGCCCGCGAGTCCAGGTTGCCGGTAGGCTCGTCGGCGACGATCAGCGGCGGGTCGTTGGCCAGCGCCCGCGCGATTGCCGCGCTTTGCTGTTGGCCGCCAGAGACGGACGCTGGCCGCTTGTGAGCCACCTCTGCCAGCCCGACCATCTCGAGCAGTGCCATCGCGCGCGTTTCTCGTTCGCCCGGTGTGTACACCTGGCTGATATCCATCGGCAGCATGGTGTTTTCCAGCAGCGACAGCGTGGGCAGCAGTTGGTAGAATTGAAAGACGATGCCCAGGTTGCGCCCGCGC
>JAFGFO010000356.1 GCA_016931085.1 Thermoflexales bacterium | reverse complement strand
CGAATTACACCTGGAAAACAGAGATTCTTCGCTCCCTTTGGTCGCTCAGAATGACACAGACGAGTGAAGTCTCGTTGTAGTACTAGCATTCGGGGCCAAACACCAGGTCAAAAAACTTGGCCTGGTCCAGGCTGGCTTGCCATTCGCGATGCCTGAGCACGGAATCCAGGCGACGAGATCGGGGTAAGGCCAAGAAACGGGTAGCTTCAATTGGCCCCAGGCTTTCCATAAGCGCATCAATAGCTCGCCTGATCATTTCGCCTTCCTGAAGGTAGGTATGCTCTTTCATTAAAAGTTCTCCCTATCGCAAAAGGACACAGGTGTACCACACCAAACACTCAACTGGATATGCCGGCACTGGCGAATGAGACGATCATCACAAGTAATAAAATCCGCTTGTGAGGCCTCGGCAAAAGCCAGGTGAGCTGCATCAGCCAGGCCAAATCCCAGTCGAACCAATTCTTCTGCACGTTCACGAGCTTGTTTCAGATCGAACATGGGACGCTGGCCAATCCGCTGCATGGTAGAAAGCAAATCTTCGCGCTCAGTATCGTCGTCAATGGCGCCGATCTCGGCATCGTGCGCTGGCGAAATGACCATGGTCAACTCACCAGCACGAACATGGCTCAAGACCAACTGGACGGCGTCAGTCTCCAAACGAACGCGCATCTGGGTCTGATCATCGAAAGGGCGACATAGCGCGCATGCATCCAAATAAATGGCTTTGACTGACTCTGACATGACGATTCTCGCTCACCTAGGCAGCATCAACACTCCTGATTGGACTCTACTGGTAATAGTATATCACATTTCTCGATTTGAGGTCAATGTGCTTTGCGAGCCAGGGGAGTAAGCACCTGGTCGAGGGACACTTGCCCCCAAAGTGACATACACCACCAGCGCGCTGACGGTGGCCTGATTTTCCGTTACGATGATACTCCTCACCACCCCCATCTGCCCGGTTTTCCGCATCACAAGCACATCGCCCGTGAAACAGACACCCCGGCGCCGGCTGCCCCGCCCGATTTGTTCTCGGCGATCAAGGAAATCGAAACGGTGCATCCACTCAACCCTTAGCACCTATCCTAAATAGCGCAACCCAAGCGGCACCGCTTAGCGCTTCTTCCCCGAAGCGTGTCCTACATCACCGACTTTGCAACAGCCCTGCTCTTTCTCCTAGCAGGCTGTCGGAGAGAAGCCATTCATGCTCTTTGGAAGGCTGGAATTGAGGCTTCCGCCCTTGGCGCGCAAAGCGAGCCGGTCAAAAAGGCGCACAATCCGGTAAAAACCGGCTAAAGCCTCTACTCCAAAAGGTCTCTCCGACAAGCTCCTAGCCTCTTGACGTTCGTTTCGAGCTGTTGTATGATTTAGCCATGTCCGCTCCACCATTCCAACGCCCGTTTATCGTGTGGATATCGATTGTCACGTTGAGCCTGCTGGGGTTCAGCCTGGTGGCCTTGTTCGTCGCCCCCACCTTTCCAGCGGCCTCCCCTACGCCGGCGGCGGTCAACGATCTGGCTCATCCCCCTCCGCTTGGTCAGGCGCTGCCCCAGCCGGCCGGGGCCATTTCCGCCGGCAACGCTCGCCTGGTTGGCCAACTGGCGCGCCTGGGCCACGGCAAGGCGATGGATGTAGCCTACGCGCCCGGCGGGCACTTGCTGGCCGTCGCCACGACGGCTGGCCTCGGCCTGTACAAGGCCGAGACATTGGCGCTCGAACGCTTTATCGAGACCGGCAGTCCGCTCACAGATGTCGACTTTGCGCCCGACGGAGCGAGCGTGGCTACAGGCGGGCCAGCGCGAATCTGGCGCGTGGCGGACGGCCAACTCTTGCACACGCTGCAGGGGAACAACGTAGCCTTTTCGCCTGACGGGTTGCTGCTGGCCTCGGGCGAAAAACACGAGGTGTGGCTGTGGCGTTCGCGCGACGGCCAACTGCTGCGCACGCTGACAGGGCATACAGGCGGCGTGGCCAGCCTGGCCTTCTCGCCCGACGGATCGGTGCTGGCCGTGGGATCGGTCGGCCTGTATGGCGAGGATACGGTGCGGCTGTGGCGCGTCTCCGACGGCCAGTTGCTGGGCGTGCTTGAGGGGCACACGGATACGATCGCCGGCCTGGCCTTTTCGCCGGGCGGGGAGACGCTGGCCTCCGGCTCTTACGACAGCACGGTGCGCCTGTGGCAGGTGAGCGGCTGCAGCCAGCCGGCCGCCGAGTGTGGAAAACTGCTGCGCACGCTCAAAGGACACATGGGCTATGTGAGCAGCGTAGCCTTTTCGCCGGCGGCGACCGGAGACGCCGCCGGTCAGTACACGCTGGTTTCGGGCGCGGACGACGGTCAGGTGTGCTTGTGGCAAGTCCCAGAAGGCCGGCTGTTACACACCTTCAAAGGAGGCGAGGCCAAGGTCACCGGCGTGGCTTTTTCGCCGGATGGGACGAGGCTGGCCGCCGTGTCACGCACGCATTGGTCAGACGGCGGACAGGGCCACCTGCGGCTGTGGGAGCTTGCCAAGCGAACGCTGCTGCGCACACAAGAGATACACGCGGACGTGATCAGCAGCGTGGCCTTCAGCCCCGACGGCAAGCGGCTGGCCGCCGGCGGCCAGTGGGATGGCGTGATACGGTTGTGGCGGGTGGCCGACGGCGCGTTATTGGGCCTGGTAACGCGAGACCCAGCAGCAGACGACCCGTCCGCCAGGGCCGCCAACTTGCTGTTTGGCGTGTCTGCCAACGACCTGGTCTGGGACGTGGCTTTCAGCCCCGACGGCGAGCGGCTGGCGTCTGTATCGTCTGGCTACATGCTGCTGTGGCGGGTCTCTGACGGGACCTTGTTGGACAAGACCGGCAGCCTGGGGCCGGTGCACGGGCTGGCTTTCGATTCCACAACGCCCTGGCTGGCTGCCGGCGTAAAGAACACGGTGGTGCTGTGGGAGATCGTGCAAGACAAGCTGGTGCGCCGGCGCGAGCTAAAGGGGCACGCGAGCTACGTGCAGAGCGTGGCCTTTTCGGCCGACGGCAGCCTGCTGGCTTCGTCGGCGCACGACGATGCCCTGGTACAGGCAAAGGACAATACGGTGCGGGTGTGGCGGGTGTCCGACGGAGAGCTGCTGCGCACCCTGCCCGCCGGCGACAAGGGGTGGTACATGGAAAGCGTGGCCTTTTCGCCGGATGGCAGCCTGCTGGCGGCCAGCGTGGGTTCTCGCGTGTGGTTGTGGCGGGTTTCCGATGGCCAACTGCTGCGCGAGCTGGAAGGGCACACGAGCACGGTGCGCAGCGTCGCCTTTAGCGCCGACGGGACGGTACTGGCCTCGGGGGCGTGGGACAACACCGTCCGGCTGTGGCGGGTCCCTGATGGCCAACTGCTGCGCACGCTGGAGGGGCACACGGACTATGTGACCAGCCTGGCCTTTTCGCCCGATGGCCGCTGGCTGGCTTCAGGCGCGTACGATGGCACGCTGCGCTTGTGGGGGGCGGCGGGAAAGTAGGCGATAGCGATGGATCTGTGTGGCGTCCAACTGGGCAAGTATCACGTCGTCGAACAGCTCGGCGAGGGCGGCATGGCCGAGGTGTACAAAGCTTACCAGCCCGAGCTTGACCGCTACGTGGCGATCAAGGTCATCGCCTCCGAGCTGGGACGCGACCCGGCCTTCCTCGAGACATTCGAGCGCGAGGCCAAGACGCTGGCGCGGCTCGAACATCCCAACATTTTGCCCATCTATGACAGCGGCCGTTATCAAGACACGCCCTACGTGGTCATGCAATACGTCCAGGGCGGCAGCCTGGCCGAGCGCCTGGGCCGGCCGCTGCCGGCCGAAGAGGCCGGGCGCATCATCTGCCAGGTAGGCGATGCCTTGAGCTATGCGCACGCCCTGGGCATCATCCATCGCGACGTGAAACCCTCCAACGTGCTCTTCGATCGATCCGGCCGCGCGCTGCTGGCCGATTTTGGCATCGCGCAGGACGCGAGACGCGCGCACGAGACCGGCGGGCGGGAAGCGGGCGCCGGTGGGACACCAGCCTATATGGCGCCCGAGCAGCGCGGCGGGCAAGCCGTCGACGGGCGCGCCGACATTTACGCCCTGGGGGTGATGTTCTACGAGCTGCTCAGCGCCAGGCGTGCCGGGGAGCAGTCGCCGCTTACCCGCTCGCTCGACTTTGCTCGCCTGCCGCTTCCCTTGCGAGAAGTCATTGCGTGCGCCACAGCCACCCATCGCAGCGGGCGCTACGAGATGGTCGAAGACATGGTGACGGCCGTTCAAGAAGCGCTGCTCAAGCTGAGCGGCGAATACGCCCGGCCTCCTACCTCGACCCAACAAGCCCTGGAAATCGTGGCCGTCGCCACGTTTACGCTGGCCGGCCTGTGGTTGGGCATGTCCACTTTGCTGGACATATTCGCCCATCGTGGCGGCTGGTTAGTATGGGCGCCGCCCCTGGTGGGGGCGACCGGCTTCCTGCTGTGCAGCGCCTTGTTCATCCTGCGGGATCGAAGCAAGGCCATTTCGGGCCACCTGGTAGGCGCCGTCGCGTTCGTGATGCTGGCCGCACTGGGCATAAGCTATCCACTGGGGCTGGTGTTGGAGGCCGGGGCGGAGCCAGGCATGTACAGCATAGGCCTGGTGTTCCTGCTGCCGGGCGTGCTGTCCTTGTTCATAGCCGCCGGCTTGTACGCTTACGACCACCGTTGGCCGCAGGCTGTTGTTCAGCGCAATCTCAAGCGCACCCGGCAGCTCATTGGGCAAAAATCGCCGGCCGCGGCTGCCCGGCGCAGCCGCTTCGACACCCGCCGGGCGCGTGACATTTTGATCAAGTATCTGGCCACGGGGCTGGTGGTAATCGCCGGGACGCGTGCCCTGGCCCATTGGGCGCCCGCCGATTCAGCCTTCCCGGCCCTGGCCTGGATGATCCAGTATGCCTTGATCGTCAGCGGCGTCTTCCTGGCCGCCGGGCTGGCGGCATGGTATACCTTCAGCCTCATCACGTCCGCCTCCGAAGCGCCCGCCGGCTCGACGCCCCCCCAGCTAGCCTCCAACGTCGAGGCCCGCCAGGCGTGGCTGGACAAGGCCTGCGATTACCAGGCGCGCATCAAGGCAGCCATCGCCCAACTCGACCCCGGCCCGCTGCAGGAGCGCATCCAGCTTGCCACACGACAGTTGGACGAGTGGGTTGATTACATCCATGGCCTGGTCGCCCGCTTAGACGAGCTCGAACGCGACCCCGTTATCCGGCGCGATCTCAGCACGGTGCCGCGCGCCGTCCACGTGCTGGAGGCGCGCCTGAGCCTGGATCAAGACACCGACACCGGCGTCCAGGAGGCGGTGCACCAAGCGCTGGCCGCCCGCCGCACGCAACTGCGCCATTTGCGCGCGCTGGAGCGGGTCGTGGCCCAGGCCGAGCTGCACGGCGAAGAGACCGTGGCGGCCCTGGGCACGCTCTATTCCCAGGTTTTGCTCGTCGACGTCAAGGGTGAGCAAGAGGAACGGGCGCGGCGACTGCATGCCGCCATCGACGAGCAGGTGCAGGCCTTGCGCGACTTGCTCGACGCTATGGACGAGGTGAAAAAATTCGGCCGGCCGTGAAAGCCCCACCAGCCTGGCCGTCACAGCAGGGACATGGTCCTGGCTAGCAAATAGGCGGACGACAAGGTAAAAGCGACGATGCCTGGCCAGGTGGACTTGCTGGCGGCGCGCAGGAATGTGTACAGCATCCCGGCCGCAAAGGCACGTAAAAGCGCCGCCCAGTCGCCGCCGTAGGTCATCAGATGCAGAGCGCCATAGACCACGATACTGGCGGCCATGCCTGCCCACACCCCGTAGCGGGCGGCCACGGCCGGGTAAAACACACCGCGATGCAAGACTTCCTCGACGAGTGGCGCGATGAGCACCAGGTGCACAGCCAGCGCGATCCAATCCCACGGCGAGGTAAACAGGATCGTCGTCGTGTACAGCCAGGGCACCGGTGAAGCGCCCGGCAAAAGCGCCACCAGCTCGGTCAGAACGACGAGCAGCGCCGCGCCGCCGGCCGCTACTCCCAACCATGACAATGACACCGATTCCAGCCCTACCAGGGCGAAAAAAGATGCCTGCCGCCGCGCAGCGCGATTGACCACCCAATAAATCATTCCCAAGGCGGCCAGGTGACCGGCCCCGTTCGTTATGGCGATGAACTGGCCCGTGCTGACTATTTTGACGAGGTTTTCCTCGCTCGCCATGGCAAAAGGCGTGAACAGCGCACTGGCGATCATCGCGACGAATCCCACGACATTCAAGACGACCAGGTAACCCAAGATCAGCCCGATCGCCGTCGCGATGCCCCACGGCGGCGGGGTCTCGGCCTGGGTGAGTTTAGCCTGCCAACTTTGGCTTGTCATGTCGTTACTCGCTTTCATTATTGTGCTCGTCCGTCTGGTTTTTCCCCTCCGGCTTGCCGGCGGCCTGAAAGACCTCGAAATACCACAAGCCTGCGGCGATCAACGTCATCACGCCGCCGCCCAGCAAGCCCTTCAGCACCTCGTCGGCGCGCGCGACCAGGACAACCGCCTGGCTCACCAGGTAATGAAAGCCCGTGCACATCTGGGATAGGCCGAGCAGAAAAGCGGCCAGCGCGACCATCTCCAGCCCGCTGAGCCGGCGGCCTTCCGGGCGGCGCGCGATGCCAAAGCAAGCCAGCCCCAGCACCGGCAGCGTCAGGCCGGGCGCCAACAATAAAGACGCCAGGTCGAGATAGTTGGCCGGCAGCGGCATCTCGGACGACCAGCGCAAGCCGGCGGCCACCATGGCGGCGGCCACCAGCCACAGCACCAGGCCGGCCGCGTTCCAGCCGGCCGGCCAGGCGCGCAGGTGGCGTTCGGGCTGGCGAACCCACCACAGCACCACGACCCACGTACCCACAGCGGCGCCCAACAGCGCCAACAACACGACCAGATCAATGCTCATTCGAGTGCCTGCCCCCAAGGGCAACCACGGGGGATTGCCCCTACGAAATGGCTGTTTTCGCAGCTCCAGTATACATTGCCACGGAAGAAATTGCAAATGATCGGAGCTTGACTTTAGCTCTGCCCAATGGTAGAATAGCGCCACCATGGTCAAGCAAGCAGATACACACCATCAGTCCTCATCACCCAGCCAGGCAGGCTAGGTTTGGTTTTGCGATTAAGCAAGCCCTCCCGGCCAAGCCGGCGAGGTTTTTTTGTTTAAGGAGCAAGATGTGACACTGAAAATCTATGACGATCTGGATGAGGCGCGCCGGACGGTGCTCCGGCGGCGCGACTTGATGCAGCTCGACGAGCTGCCAGAGGCGTTACGGGCCAGCATCCAACGCGTGTTCGGCCAGGACCTGACGCCCGAGCAGGCTGTGGCCCGCATCCTGGCCGAAGTGCGAGCGCAAGGCGACGAGGCGCTGCGCAGTTGGACGCAGCGCGTGGACAACCTCTCGCTCGACAGCTTTGAGGTGCCACCCCAGGCCTGGAAAGACGCCTTCGAGGCGCTGCCAGCCGAGCTGGCCGAGGCGCTGCTCTTCTCGGCCGAGCGCATCCGCGATTTCCACACCCACCAACCCATCCCCTCCTGGACGACAGGTGAGATGGGCGGGACACTGGGTCAAAAGCTGACGCCCATCCAGCGCGTGGGCGTTTACGTGCCGGGCGGCACGGCCCCCCTGCCATCCTCTCTGCTGATGGCGGTCGTGCCGGCCCGAGTGGCCGGGGTGGAGCAAATCATCGTGTGCACGCCGCCCGGCAAGCTCGATGGCCAGGTGGCTCCCATCACGCTGGCCGCCGCGCACGTGGCCGGCGTCGACCGGCTTTTCCGGCTGGGCGGCGCGCAAGCCATCGCCGCGCTGGCCTACGGCACCGAGACGATTCCCCGCGTGGACAAGATCGTGGGCGCCGGCGGCCTGTTCACCACCATCGCCAAGCGCCAGGTGTACGGCCTCGTCGGGCTGGACGGGTTGTACGGCCCGACCGAAACGGTGGTGGTGGCCGACGATTCGGCCACAGCCGCCTGGGTAGCCGCCGACCTGCTGGCCCAGTCCGAGCACGACCCGCTGGCCACCGCCATTTTGATCACGCCATCCCGCCGGCTAGCTGAACAGGTGCAGGTGGAAGTGGCGCGGCAACTGGAAACGCTCAGCCGGGCCGAAATCGCGGCAGTATCCCTGCAGGGACAGGGCGGGGCCGTCATCACGCCCGACCTCGAAACGGCTGTCCAACTGGCCGACGCCTTTGCCCCTGAGCACCTGTGCCTGTCGGTCGAAGAGCCGGCCAAATGGGCCGAGAAAATCCACAACGCCGGCGGCATTTTCCTGGGCGAGCACTCGTTCGAGGTGCTGGG
>JAFGFO010000355.1 GCA_016931085.1 Thermoflexales bacterium | reverse complement strand
GTCGTAGGGCAGGTTTCCATACCTGCCGCAAGCCTGGCGGCTATGGAAAGCCGCCCTACAAAATCGTCTCTCCGACAAGCTCCTAGGGATGATAATATTTTCGACCCTCGAAGAATTCGACCAGGCCATACCAGAGGGCGAGAAAGGCCGCGCCCTCGTCCAGGTTACCGATGAGAGGCAGGTTATCGGGTATGAACTCGATGAACCCCGCCGTGGGGTTCAAGATATAGAGAAAGCCCACCACGGCGAAAGCGTACACCGCCCAGGGCGGCAAGCCGCGGAGAGAAAGCGGGGTAGTCAGCGCCCCCAGGTTGGCCGCGGATTTCTTGTCAGGATCTTGAGTGCTCATTGTATCCTCCAAAGCACAGCTTCAGGTTTCAGGTCTCCGATAGTCTGCCTATTATAACGCAATCGCACCATCTGCGCAAACAAAAACGGCGCAAGGATCACACCTTGCGCCGTTCTCATCGCGCGAAACGGACGCCGGCCCCCTACGGCATCGAATTGGCGATTTCGAGCGCGCGCTCGAGCGTGCCATCGCCCATCAGGGCGTACACCACGTCGTCCTTGTGCCACAGCAGGGCAAAGCGGCGCACGCCGTCTTCCTCAAACTGCCTGACGAACAAGCCAGGCGAATCTCCCACCAGCACCTCCTGGTGGTCGGTGAATTTCGTGGGCAGGGGGATGACCAGTGTGCTGGTCCAATCGATCTTGGCGGCCGCCTGGCGCGCCTCGTCAGGCGGGAGCCCCCACACCTGCAGCAGCATCTCGCCCAGCTTGTCGACGTCGACGCCGGGCGGCAAATCCACACTCGGGCTGGCCGCCTGGATCAGCACCATGTTATTTCTTAATCGCACGCTGTCCTCGTCCGATCCGTAGGTGGCGGCCACGATGGGCTGAACGTCCACGTGAACGAGCGCGCCGTCGAGGCCGGGCGGGAGTTGGACCTCATCCATATGGGCATACTCCAAGACCGTGCGCACCCGCTCGGCATTGAAGCGATAGCGCATCTCAAAGCCGTTCTGCACCTCGATGGCCTTGGGCGCGCCCAGCGCCGCCGGCAAGCGCACGGGGATGCCGGCCTTTTGAGAAGCCTCGTCCGCCGAGGCCACCGTCACCGGCTCCTGCGGCTCGCGGAGGGTATCCACATCGTCCGAGAGCATCTGGGCGATTTGCTCTTGGACAGCCGCGCTGTTGAAATCCTCCGTAAACAAGGCGGGGTCGACCGACACCACGGCGAACTTGCGCACGCGGAACAAGCCCAGGAACTGGCTGGCGGCGGCGCGGACAGGCGCCAGGCTGAGCAAAAGCGCGACGACGGCGACGAGCGCCACGGTGGCCCAAACAGGCCGTAATCTGGTGTTAAACATCGTTGTCACTCCTTTTTGTATCCAATTCAGGGCGCCAGGCTCACCAGCCCGTGCATCGGCGCGGCGAGAAGCCCTGGTCTGTTTGAAACGAGCCAACGCCACAGGCATTGGCGATAGTGACTCGGCAGCGCCCGGCGCGAGCAGGCCGATCGCCTGGCGTGCTGCGGCCGAATGGGCCGAGAGATCGGACAGCTCCGCGCGGCAGCGGGAACAGTCGCGCAAATGGGCGGCGACGCGCTCGACGTGCGCCGCATCCAATTCACCGTCCAGATAAGCCCGCAGTGTTCCTTGTGTCACGTGCATCGCAACCTCCCCATGTAGAGACCTGATCTATCACGTCTCTACATAACACGCCCCAAAGGCCTGCTCGGCCCTGGCCAACAGCGTCCCCACCGAGGCCGGGGCCACGCCCAGGACGCCGGCCAGCTCCTTGTACGACAGGCCGCTGTGGCGCAAGACCAACAACTGGGCCTGCTGCGGCGGCAGTTGCGCCAAGGCAGTCCGCACCAGGCGGCGCTGCTCGGCGTGGGCCAACTCCTCAGCCGGGTCGGGCGTCCGCGCCTGCTCCGGTTCAGCGGCGGCCTGCTCGTAGCCGGCCCGGCGACGCGCCGCGCGCAGCGCGTTGTAGCCCAGGCGAGTGGCCACGCGGTACAGCCAGCCGCCCACGTTGTCGATGCGCTGCGAGTCACGCAGCGCGTCGTACAAGCGCAGGAAGGTTTCCTGGGCCAGGTCTTCGGCCTCGGCCCGCTCGCCCGTCAAGCGAAACAGCACAGCGTAGATGACCGCATAGTGCTGGCCGAACAAGGTATCGAAAGGCTCAGTTTGCCTGGCGTCCGCGTCCGCTCGCGACAGGCCGCTTGCAAGCGTCACATAACCTCCAATGTCTGCTGTCTCATGAATACAGACACCACAGCGGGCGATTTTGTGACAGATTCACCCGCCCCAGATCATTCTAACACCCACCAGGCAAGACGTCAATGCCGGCCTGGCAGAGCCGAAGCGGGGTATACGTCAAAAGTGTGGGGAAAAGAAAGATCGGCATCTTCTAAATTGCGAAAACAGGGCTTTGGACGCCAAAATAAGCCCGTTTAAGCATCTGGTGACGCCATTGCCAAAAGTCCCCCACAGTTTTGAACTATACCCGCCGAAGCGGGGCGACTTGACACGCGCGCTAATAACGGGTAAACTTGCTAATTGTTAATTGTCAATCGTTAATTTTTAATTGTTAATGAAGAGGGAGGCAAGAGATGAAGAATATCGTCGACGTAAGCGATGCCGATTTTGACAGCCTGGTCGTGCAATCCGATCTGCCGGCCTTGGTCGACCTGTGGGCCGAATGGTGCGGGCCGTGCCACATGATCGCGCCCTTGGTCGAAGAGATCGCCGCCCAATTTGACGGCAAGCTGCGAGTGTTCAAGCTGAACACGGAACACAATCCCGAAACGCCTTTCAGATTCGAGATCATGGGCATCCCAACCCTGTTGTTGTTCAAAAATGGCCAACTGGTCGAGACCATCGTGGGTTACCAACCCAAGGCCCGCCTGCTGGCCAAAATCGAGCCGCATTTGCAAGGTGAAGTATGAACAAGAAACGCATCCTGACCGGAGATCGCCCCACCGGCAAGCTGCACCTGGGGCATTACGTCGGCAGCCTGCACAATCGCGTCAAACTGCAAGACGAGTACGAGTGCTACTTTATCGTCGCCGACCTGCACGTGCTGACCACCAGGCCGGAAAAAGACAGCATCGTCGACATGGACGCCAACATCCGCGAGATGGTGCTGGACTACCTGGCGGTGGGGATCGACCCCGAGCGCAGCACGATCTTCGTCCAGTCGGCGCTGCCTGAAACCTACGAGCTGAACCTGCTTTTCGAGATGCTGGTGACGCTGCCGAGGCTGAGCCGCATGCCGAGCATCAAGGACATGGCGCGCGCCGCCCACATGGACGACGAGGTAGTGCCTTTTGGCTTGATCGGCTACCCGGTGCTGCAGGCCGCCGACATCCTGCTGCCGCGGGCGCACCTGGTGCCGGTGGGCAAGGACAACGAGGCGCACGTGGAAATCTCGCGCGAGATCGCCCGCCGCTTCAACCGCTTGTACGGCGAGGTGTTCCCCGAGCCGGACGCGCTCATCGGCGACGTGCCCACCCTGATCGGCACCGACGGCCAGGCCAAGATGAGCAAGAGCTTGAACAACGCCATCCTC
>JAFGFO010000354.1 GCA_016931085.1 Thermoflexales bacterium | reverse complement strand
GAGAAGATTTAGCCTTTCTAAAGCCTCTGTGTGCCTCTGTGTTCCCTCTGTGAGGCTCTGTGTAACTAAAAATAGGCAGGCTGAGTACAAGTATTCTTCGTGTCCTTCGTGGACTATTTCAAAATAGGAGGTGTATGATGGAAAAACCTGTGTTATTGGCCAGGCTGCACTGGCTGGGCCACGATAGCTTTCGCCTGGATGGGCCGCCCGTCATCTACTTTGACCCCTGGAAATTGGCCGCCGGCTCGCCCCAGGCCGGGATCGTGCTGGTCAGCCACGGGCACGATGACCACTGCTCGCCAGACGACATCGCCCGGATCAGCGGGCCGGATACCCTGGTCGTAGCCAGCCCCCACGCGGCCGCCAGGCTGAAAGGCGCCAAGATAATCCGCGCCGGTGAAAAATTGGTGGTGGCCGACCCGCTGGCCACGCAGGGCGACCAGCGGGTGACGATCGAGGCCGTGCCGGCTTACAACACCAACAAAAAGTTTCACCCCAAGGATGCCGGGCACGTGGGCTACGTCGTCAGCGTGGGCGGCGAGCGCATCTATTTCGCCGGCGACACCGACCACATCCCGGAGATGAAGGCCATCCGCTGCGACATCGCCTTGTTGCCTGTGTCTGGCGTCTACGTCATGACGGCGGCCGAGGCCGTGGCCGCTTGCCGCGACATCCGGCCGGTGGTGGCCGTGCCCATGCATTATGGTGCGGGTGTGGCGGGCAGCGAGGCGGACGCGCGCTTCTTCTGCGAGCGGGTGGGCGAAGGGGCGGTGATGCTCGCCCAAGAATAGGACTCGTGCGTCCTCGCCCCTACGCCAGCGTTTTGATCAAGCTCAACTCGTTGCCCCCCTGGGGTAGAGGGCTATAGCTGAGCCTGTCGACGGCCTGCCGCATCAGGTGAATCCCCAGTCCACCAGGCGGGCGTTCTTCCAACTGCAGGGTCAGGTCCGGGGGCGGAACCGTGGTGGGGTCGAAGGGGCTGGCGCTGTCACGGAGGCGAATGACCAGCTCCGTCCCGTCCCGCTGCATCTCGATCTCGATAAGCCCAACTTGGCCCTGGTAACCGTGGACGATGATGTTGGTGGCGGCCTCGTCTACGGCCAACTGGAGCTTGGGAACCAGGCCTGCCTCAACGCCAAGCGCGGCGGCTGTCTCCTCGACAAAGCGGCGGATTTCGGCCAGCCTAGTGACGTCGGCCGTGACGTGCAGCGAGAGAGACTGGCTTGTGCGAGTGATCATGAGCCGGGTGGGCAGTACAGGATGAGCAGTGTGATATCGTCTGATTGGGGTGTTGAAGCAGCGAATGCCATCACGGCAGCCTCGATGGCTTGTAAAAACTGGCCGGCGGAGGCCAGGCCGGGGCTGCGGACGGCCTCGACGAGCCGCTCCTGGCCAAACAGTTGGTGATCGGGATCAAAGGCTTCGGTGATGCCATCCGAATAGATGACCAGCACATCGCCGGGCTGCATCTGCTGTTCCTGGGCCGTAAAGGGGCGGCCGGGCATCAGGCCGATGACCATGTCGTTGGGCTTGAGCCAAGCGATTTGGCCGCTGAGCGTGTTGTACACGAGGGGAGGATTGTGACCGGCGTTGACGTAGGTCAGCAGGTGGCTGGCCGGTTCGTAGACGCCATAAAAGAGCGTCAGGAAAAAGCTCAATTGGGAGTGATGAGCGACCAGGTAATTGTTCGTTTGAGAGACGGAATCCAGGGCGGCCAGCGCGCCCAGTGAACCGCTCCGCATCAGTTGCCTGACCGAGGCGCTTTCCAACGCGTCGCTCAGATAGCGCGCGCGGGTGTCGAGCGAGTGGCTCCGCAGCAGCGTGCGGGCCAGGGCCATGTAGAGGGCGGCCGGCACCCCTTTGCCGCTGATGTCGCCAACCAACAGGCCCACCCGCCCGAGGGTGAGGGGAATGACGTCGTAAAAGTCGCCGCCAACTTCATAGGCCGGGCGCATGAGGGCTGCGATCTCGGCCCCAGCCACGTCAGGGAAGGTCGAGGGCAAAAAACTCTGCTGGATCTCGCGGGCGATTTCCAGCTCGGGCTTGGGGCTGTGTGTGTTTGGCATGGTGATTAGAATGAAGCGATGGCTTCAGCCTCGTCCGTGTGGATCTCGAAAAACTCTGTGAACCCCACCGTCTCCAGGAGCTCGCCGACTGCTGCTTGGGGAGCCAGCAGCTTGATGTGCTGTTGGCGCCCCGGGCTGGTCTCGCGGCTAAGGGCGTGCAACGCTTCCCAGCCCGAGTCGAGATCGGTGCCCGTTCCGCTGCCTAGCAACTTGGCGATGGCGTGCAGCGCCACCAGGCCAGAGCTGCTCACAAAAGTCACCTGGCTGAGATCCAGCAAGATGTCACGCCCGCCGGTGTCGTAGACCTGTTGAGCCTGGGCGATCAACTCTCGGTAGTTGGAAGCGTCCAGATAGCCCGTGGGTCGTAGGACCGCCACGGGCACTCGGCCCTGGTGCACGGCGATATCACCCGTATCCTCCGCGGCGGGCTGGTGGGGGGGAAACGAGGCCAGCGCTTCTTGGAGCTGGGGGTAAATCTCCAGGTACATGTCAAGGCCGGTCGTTTTGATCGTCTCGAGAATGGTCGAGGATGGGCCGATCAGCTTGAGGTGAGGCGATTTAAAAGTGCCCTCCCGCAAGCCCTTTTTCATGGCTTCGTCGCTTTCCTCGGGCGCGTTGGTGCGCAGCAAGTTGAAAATGGCATGGAGCGCACGCAGCCCGGCGCTGCCGAGATACGTCACCTGTCTCAAGTCGATGATCAAGTCGCGCGTGCCGGCCTCGTAGGCTTGCCGGGCCTCGCTTTCCAGTTGTTGGTACGAGCTGGCATCGACCTCGCCCTTGAGATGAAAGACAGTGACGGCTGCCGGTCTTTTCTGGTGTGAAACACTAATGTTTAGCTTGGTGCTCATGTTCTTTTCCCCTTTGGCACAAGTTTAGCCTAGATTGACATTTTGCGCAAGTAGAGCCCCCCGTGTTTGCCCAGGATAGGCACTCTGCCGTTCTACAACAACGTCATTTGCTGTTCCGACTCGATCAGCGGGTCCAGCCCCAACGCGGCCTTGAAATTTGCGCGCGATAGCGCCGCCTCGGCCAGCCGGCGCAGGTGCCTGAACTTGAGGAAGTCCGGGCCTCCATTATGCTGCTATTCAAGGTCTGATTGCTACTATTATAGCACGCTTGCACCAGCTAGGCCGCTACACCAGTTCGGCGAGGGAGAAAGATCTTTTTAGACGCCCTGCGCACCTTGGCAGTAAATGACTCTCTGTCGGCCACCAACGCGTCTATCATCGCCTCCAATACATCGCGCTGGTCCGCGGTCAGTCTGACTGCGCCGGCAGATGCTAAATTAGCCTCGTAGACGATCACGAAGGCTTTCCCGAGCATTGATTTGTCCATTTTATGTCCCTTTCGGCATTGGCAGTAGCGGCGGCATCTTGCCAGATAGATAGGCTTGCGCGATCTG
>JAFGFO010000353.1 GCA_016931085.1 Thermoflexales bacterium | reverse complement strand
GTTGAGCGTGAGCTCGAGCACCTTGGGCATGTTGAAATAGCCGGTCAGGATGTAGCTCTCCTTGCCGAACGCGCCCACCTCCACGCAGCCGCTCGACCCGCCGTTGCGCGCGTCAGCGATCGTCTTGCCCTGTCGCACCAGCTCCTGCACGATGAGGTCGGCGTTAAAGACCGACGGCTGGCCAAAGCCGGTGCGGATGATGCGCGCCGCCCGCTTGACAAAGGCATCGGGGTTCTTTTTGCTGACCTGGATCGACGAGCTGGGCTGCAGCAGGCGCATGTCCTCGACCACGTCCAGCAGCAGGTACGTCACGTCGTTGACGCCGTCGGAGCCGTCTTCTTTCACCCCGCCGGTGTTGATCTGGCAGAAATCGGTGTAGGTGCCGCTTTCGGCCGCCGTGACGCCCACCTTGGGCGGAGCCGGTTGGTTGTTGAACTTGATCCAAAAGCACTGCAGCAGCTCCTCGGCAAATTGGCGCGTGAGCGTGCCCTCTTCCAGGCCTCGTTTGTAAAAGGGATACAGGTGTTGGTCCAGCCGGCCAGGGTTGAACGAATCCCACGTGTTCAGCTCGATCGTCACGCCCAGGTGGACGAACCAATAGTATTGCAGCGCTTCCCAAAAGTCGCGCGGCGCGTTGGCTGGCACGTGGGTGCAGATTTCGGCGATGCGCTCCAGCTCGGCTTTGCGGGCCGGCTCAGTCTCAGCCTGCGCCAATTGGGCAGCTTTTTCGGCGTGCCTCTCGGCAAAGCGGATCAGGGCGCTGGCGCAGATATCCATCGCTTGCAGCTCGGCCTGCCTGGCGTAGGCCTGAGGATCGTTTAGATAGTCCAGCGTCTCCAGGCTGTGTTGGATGTCGTGCTTGAAATCCCGCATCCCCTTGTGGTAAATCTTGCCGTCCAACACGGTGTGGCCGGGCGCGCGCTGCTCCATGAACTCGGTAAAGACGCCGGCCTCGTAGGCTGCCTGCCACTCGTCCATCATTTCCGCAAAGATCAGCTCGCGCATGGTCTTGCCTCGCCAGAAGGGGATGATCGTTTTTGCATAGACCCGTTTGACCTGGGGGCTGGCGGCGAATGGGATCTTGTCGCGGCTGTCCAGTATGTCCAGGTCCGCCAGGCTGTGGCAGCACAGCTCGGGGTAGGTGGGGGTCGCCTTGGGGGCGGGGCCTTTTTCGCCCACGATCAGCTCGCCGGGGCTGATGCAGATCGCCTTGTGTTCCAGCAGATACTGGAAAGCCCGCGCACGGCGGATGGGTGGGGGGACCAACCCCGACTCTTGCCGGTAAAACTCGGTCAGCAGCTCGGCTCGCTCGGTCGAAATGGCGGGCACAGCTTCCAGGCTTTGTTGTCGTAAGCGTGCAACGCGTTCGCTCATCATAGAATCATCTCCTTCTAGCCTCATTATACCACAAGCAGCTTTTGCTCGTCGATACAATTGCGGGTGTAACCTGCCGAATTTTTTAGCCTTCTGCCGATAATCTTGCTCCTCTTCTGACCTGCACCCAATGCCGCGGTGGGGCGAAGCAATCCATCCTTGTGGCAAGTGGATTGCTGTGTCGCCCCCTTCGAGGATTTCTCGCAATGACAGGCGAAGCAGTTACCAAAAACCTGCCCCAAACGGAAATGCACCCATTGGTGCGGCTAGTGTAGAGCGACAGTCGCCCTACTTTGCCTTCCACCATTTGTGTGCTAAAATCAAGTTGTCCTATTCTGGCGATATAGAGCCTCTCCAGCGAAGGCAAATGGATAATGAAGATTCGTGATGTTATCACAGTGATAGAGGACGACGGCTGGTATTTGGTTGCAACAAAGGGCAGCCATCGGCAATACAAGCATCCTACGAAGCCTGGCCGTGTCACGATAGCAGGGCATCCAAACGACGATTTGGCTCCTGGCACACTCAACAGCGTTTTCAAACAAGCTCAGTTGCAGAAGCCAAAGAAGGGAAAAGGGAAACGGTAATGTATCGCTTTCTGATTGTCATCGAAAAAGCAAACGGCAACTATTCAGCTTATTCACCCGATTTACCTGGTTGTGTAGCGACCGGCAAAACCCGAGATCAGGTTACGCGCAAAATGCACGAGGCGATTGAGATGCATGTACAAGGGTTGCTAGAAGACGCTTTGCCCATTCCCAAGCCTCATTCTTTTGCCGAGTACATCGCTGTTGTACCAGCATAAGTCAGGATTCTAATCTAGAAGGCAGCTTAATCGCTTTCAAGACGACACACAGGGTCGGAGCGACGACCGAACGGAATAGTTGAAGCGTACTCGCCTGTACACAGGCGCGGGAGAACACGGCGGATGAAGCCCAGTTGCCTGCCAGGCCATCGTCGGCGGTGTAGCTGGCCCAGGTTTGGCCGTCAAAGTGTGAGAGCCCCCTCGCACGCCGTTAAGAGTGTGGTGAGTAGGATGAGTGCTATCCGTGTGCAGTGAGGCAATTTGTTGGGCACCATCACTTTCTCTGCGTGATAAGTCCGGCCAATCCAATCATGTTCCTCGCTGTCCTAGCCTTGCTATTATATTACAATGTCTCATTTCGCCTATAGGGAAACGCTCGCCAATTGCGCACTTGGGCAAATTGCTATATACTGTTGGTATGAAACAGTTTCTGCCGCGATTGGACGATGTCGTGAGCTTACAAACCCATGCCGGCGAGCCGGTGGCTGTGGGCAGCGTGGTCGTGACGCCCTATTCGCAGGCGTTGACGGTCCGCTGGCCTGGAGGCGCCTTTGTCTGGAACCGGCCGCTGGCGCTTGTCGTTGAGCACGATGGCTGGGTCGAGCGTGTCCCGATCCTCGACCTCACCCGTCTCATGCAATTGAGCCTGCTCGGTTTGAGCTTGGTCACGGCACTGATGGCTATTTACAAACACCTGCAGGCAGTAACCAGCAATCAGTAACCAGCAACCAGTAACAAGGAGAGTACATGATGAGCGAATCACTTGACACTTTTGTCCAATCCATGGACAACAACCAGGAACGCGCGGCGGAATTGATGGAAAGGCTGCTGGCGGCGGCCCAGCCGGGCGCCGTCTTTGGCAAGCCGGTCAAGTCCGGCGATTATACGGTCATCACGGCCAGCGAGGTAGGTGCCGGCGGGGGATTTGGCATTGGCAGTGGTATGGGTGCTGAGCCAGCTAGGGACGTTGAGGCAGGTGTGCCTGGCGGCGCCGGCAGCGGCATCGGCGGGGGCGGCGGCTCGATGGGACGCCCGGTGGCTGCCATCGTCATCGGCCCGGATGGCGTCAAGGTGGAGGCGATTGTAGATGTCACCAAGGCGATGCTGGCCTTTTTCACCGCCTGGGGCGCGATGGGGATGATGCTGACCAACATGAAAAAACAGAGCAAGGGCTGAGGAGGTGGGCATGCCGCGCGTCTTAAAAGTCGCCGCTGTCCAGATGGACGCCAACCCGGCCCCGAACGCAGAGCGCCTGCTGCGCGCCGATCGCCTGGTCAGCCAGGCCACCAAGGCTGGGGCGCAGTTGGTCGTGCTGCCGGAGATTTTCAACACCGGCTATGCCTATACACCCGATAATTACCGCCGGGCGGAAAAGCTTGACGGCCCCACCGCCGGTTGGATGAAGGAAATTGCCAGGCGCTTGAACATCCACCTGGCCGGCTCGTTGATGCTGCTCGACCACGAGGATGTTTACAATGCCCTGCTGCTGGTTGCCCCCGACGGACGCACCTGGCGCTACGACAAGAATTATCCCTGGGGCTGGGAGCGGGGCTACTTTCGCGATTCGAACCGCACCGCGATCGCCCACACCGACCTGGGCGATTTTGGCATGCTGATTTGCTGGGATATCGCTCATCCCAACCTGTGGCGGCAGTACGCCGGACAGGTGGATATGCTGTTGGCGTGCAGTTGCCCGCCGAACTTTTCCATGGCGACGTTTACATTCCCAGATGGCGGGCGGGTGACGCCGGACGACATGGGGCCGGTGATGGCCGGGCTGCGAAGCGCCCCTCAGCGTGTGTTCGTTGACATGTTCCGCCAGCAAGCTGCCTGGTTGGGTGTGCCGGCGGTGAACACCTCGGCCTCTGGCGCTATCACCACCGATATCCCCAATGGCCTGGGATCTTTTCTGTTCTACTTGCCGGCTGCCCCCGCCCTGGCTCCATATTTTTCGCAGGCCGATCGCATGCGGGCGACGTGCGAGCTGGTGGGTGCGTGCCAGGTTGTCGGCTCCGAAGGCCAGGTCCTGGCCAGGCTGACCCAGGCGCAAGGTGAGACATTCACGATGGCAGAGGTGACGTTGGCGGACGAAAAGCCGCGCCCGCGTTCCCCTCAACCCATCCCATCTTTTCCTCTGCTGTACCTTATTGGGGATATCGCCTTGCCGCTGCTCGTCATCCCGGTCTATCGCCAGGGCCTGCGCCAGGCGCGAGGAGAGAGGATGGCGCCCATCGACCATTCGACGGGGCGCTGGCTGCCGCTGGCCGGCCTGGGCGCGGCGGCGCTGCTCGGCCTGGGAGTGATGGTGGGGAGACGCCTGGGGCGTAGGGGGCGTTGATGAACGACGTCGCCATCGTGCGCTCTAGCTACCACACGGCCGAAGAACAGATCAGGGAAGCTTTGCGTTTGCTGGACTGGCGGCCACAGCACGACAAGATATTGCTCAAGCCTAACCTGGTGACTGTCCCGCGCTGGTTGCCTATCGGCGGCTCGCCGGGTGCGATCATCACCAATCTCCGCTTTATTGAGGCGCTGCTGCGCGTTTTCGAGGGCCACAAGATCACGATTGCCGAGGGGGCGCTGGCGGGCTGCGACACGGGCGCGATCTTGGAACAGACCGGCGTGGTGGCGCTGGCGCGCAAGTACGGCGCCCAGGTCGCCAGCCTGGACCGCGCCGAGCGTTTCGAGTTGCCCTGGGCTTTTGGCACACTGCGCCTGCCGATCTTGCTTCAGACCCACGAGTACATCAACGTGCCCAAGCTCAAGACCCATCTGCAAACCGGCGTCAGCCTGGGCTGCAAGAACCAAAAAGGGCTGCTGAGCAGCGCCGCCAAGATGAGTTTTCACCGCAAACTCGATCTGCATGCCGCCATCTGGGCGTTGGCCGATGCGGTGCAGCCGGCGCTCACCATCGTCGACGGCATCGTCGGGCTGGATGGGCCAGGCCCGACGATGGGGCGTGAGCGTTATCCGGGCTTGATCGTTGCTGGGCGGGACATGCGCGCTGTGGACGTCGCTTGCTGTGACTTGATCTCGATCCCGCTCGAGCGCGTGCCGCACCTGGAGCGCGTCCCCTACCGCACGTTAGGCTGCGCCGTTGAGGACGTGCGGCTGCGTTTCGACCTGCCGGCCGATCCGCGGGTGGCCAATGTGCACATTCACGCCGCGCCCAACGCCTGCTCGCGCTGCATGCAGAGCATGAACGACGGCCAGGTAGCGCTGTGGCGCTCGCCTTATCACGTCCTGCGCGGGACGTGGAACTGCATCCTCAAGCGGACGGACCTCATCATGGGAGAGATGGAGGACATCCCGCCGGCGGCGCGTGGGCGCCTGGTGTGCTACGGCGATTGCACCTGCAAGTTGGCCGAAAAACACGGCCTGCGCTTCATCCCAGGCTGCCCGCCCTCTGTGGGGGAGCACATGAAGATGTACTAGGGGCGTGGTTACCGCGCCCCTACTTCTCTATCCAGCCATTTGTCTACCACCACCGGTTGGTAGCGCTCGAACCTGTCTAGCAGCGCGCCCGGGTTTTCTTCCACGATGATCATTGAGCGGTGCTCGGCCTTGACAAAGCGCTGCGACACGGCGTGGTCCAGGAATCCCATCAACGACTGGTAATACTGGCACACGTTCAACAGCCCACACGGCTTGTGGTGGAGGCCCAACTGGGCCCAGGTTGCGACCTCGAGAAACTCTTCGAACGTGCCCAACCCGCCGGGTAGGGCGATGAAGCCGTCGGCCAACTCCGCCATCAACGCTTTTCGCTCGTGCATCGAGCTGACGATTCGCAAATCGGCCAGGGCCGGATGGGCCACTCCCTTATCCGCGAGTGCTTGAGTGATCACGCCGGTGACCTGCCCGCCGGCCTGGAGAGTGGCGTCGGCCAGCTCGCGCATCGTACCCACCCCTGAGCCGCCATAGACGAGGCCCAGCTTCTTGCTCGCAAGGGCTTGGCCAAGCGCCCTGGCGGCTTGGATGTACTCCGGCCGGCTGCCAGGACTCGACCCGCAGAACACACAAATTCGTTGCATGCTGGTAACTACTCAGGTCACAGAGATACACGGAGCAAACGGAGTTTCACGGAGCAGAAGAAGCCTTTTTAAAAAGCCTCTGTGCCTCT
>JAFGFO010000352.1 GCA_016931085.1 Thermoflexales bacterium | reverse complement strand
TACCTGGGCACCGACCTGCACAGCCCGGTCGAGATTCACATCCACGGCACGCCGGGCAACGACCTGGCCTCCTTCATGGACAGCGTGCGCATCGTCGTGCACGGCAACGCCCAAGACGGCTGCGGCAACACGATGAACGGCGGCGAGCTGATCGTCCACGGGCGAGCCGGCGACGCCACCGGGCACGCCATGCGCGGTGGCAAGATTTTCATCCGCGACGACGTCGGTTACCGGGTGGCCATCCACATGAAAGAATACAAGCAGCAGCGCCCCGTCATCGTCATCGGCGGGACGGCCCAACACTTTTTGGGCGAGTACATGGCCGGCGGGGTGTTGGTGGTGCTGGGATTGAACTTGCAAGCCGGCAGCCCTCACACAGCCAATTTCATCGGCACCGGCATGCACGGGGGAGTGATGTACATTCGCGGCGAGCTGGCCGAGCACCAGTTGGGGAAAGAGATGGGGCAGGTGCCGCTGGACGAGGCCGATCGACAACTTCTGGCGGACTTGGTAGACGAGTACGCCGCTCACTTCGAGCGTGACGCGCGCGCCATCCTCGACCAGCCTTTTACCAAGCTCGTCCCCCTCTCCCTGCGTCCCTACGGGCAGTTGTACGCATATTAGTAGGGGCGCAGCATGCTGCGCCTCTACCGCTCCATACGCGACAGTGTGCGACGTCCGGTCCCCGTAGGCGCGCCTTCCATGACGCTCAGCTCGCTTGAGCTGCCACAGGCCGTGCCCGGCGGAACAGCGCGCTCTCGGCGGCGAACACGATCAGCGCCGTCCAGACGATGCCAAAGCCGATCAAGCGGCCGGCTGTGAACGGCTCATGGTAAACCAGCACCCCCAACAGGAATTGCAGCGTCGGCGTGATATATTGGAGAACACCCACCAGCGATAGCGGAATACGCCGCGCGGAGGCGGCAAACATCAACAGCGGGACAGCGGTTATCGGCCCAGCGCCAACCATGAGCCAATCGGACAGAGTGCCGGCGTGCAGAAATGCCCCCTGCCCCATCGCTTCCGAATAGAGCAGATAGGCCAGTGCCGGGACGAGCAAGAGGCCCGTCTCCAAGGTCAGCCCGTACAGCGAGCCAAGTGGGGCGATCTTTTTGACCAGGCCATAACTGCCAAAGCTCAGGGCCAGCGTGAGCGCGATCCAAGGCAAAGCGCCATAAGCAAGCGCCAGGTACAACACGCCGGCGGCCGCCACACCGACCGCGGCCCACTGCCACGGACGCAGGCTCTCGCGCAAAAAGACCACTCCCAGCACAACGCTCAGCAGCGGGTTGATAAAGTAACCCAGGCTGGTCTCGAGAATAAAGCCGGCATTGACCGCCCACACATAGACCAGCCAGTTGACGCTGAGGAAGGCCCCGGCCACACAATACCAACCCAGCAGGCGCGGCTGGCGGATGGCCGCGCGAAAGGCCACCGCCCGGTGCGAGAAGCCCAGCACGCCGCACAGGAACAGAAACGACCACACGACGCGGTGGCTGATCAACTGCGGCGCCGGCACCTGCTGCAGCCATTTCCAATACACCGGCAAGAGGCCCCACAGCGTATAGGCCCCCACCGCGTATCCAATACCCTTGTTCATAAGAAACTCATTTTATCACAAGGGCAGTTTTGGTACAAATCACCCCCAGGGCCGGCAGCAAATTTCTGCCTTTGTGGTAAGATTAATCTCGTATACAAGAATAACACGGAGATTCTTACAAGATCACCAAGCTAGGCTCAATACCCGGCAGATCATTGTGAACACCCAGGGAGGAAATAGTATGGAACAGAAAGAAGCGGCCAGCCCGGCCGAACGCGACGCGGTGATTGCGGCGGCCAGGGAGATCATGGGCCTGCAAACGTATTGCGCACTGGTCACCGTCGATTCATCAGGGCGCCCCCAGGTGAGAACGATGAACCCGTTCCCGCCCGAAGACGATATGACGGTCTGGATCGCCACCAACAGCCGATGCCGAAAGGTGCAAGAAATCCGAGCCAACCCTCAGGTTTGCCTTTACTACGCCGACCATAAGGAGGCGTCTGGATACGTGACCATCAGCGGCAAGGCCTTTCTGGTGGACGAGATGAGCGAGATACTGAAGCGGAAAAGAGATTATTGGGAGCAGGCTTTTCCGGATTGGAAGTACTTGATTCTCATCAAGGTCGTTCCGGAAAGGCTGGAAGTCATCAATTATAAGCGTACCATGGTGAACGAAGAGCTCACGTGGCAGGCGCCATTCATTCTTTTTGGGACGCAGATAAACGCAGATGAACGCTGATGCCGGCCAGGCCCGCCACCGCCAATGCCAGCAGGCTGATGGCCGCCCCCAGTTTGAGCGAGAGTGGATCGTAGATAAACTCAACCCGGTGCGCGCCGGCCGGCACGGGGACGGCCCGAAAGAGCAGGTCGGCCCGCGAGATCGAGACCGGCTGGCCGTCCAAAGAAGCGCGCCAGCCGGGGTAATAACTGTCGGTCAACACCAGCCAGCCGGGGCCGCTTGCCTCCACGTCCACCACGACCCGTTCGGGCTGGTACAGCGCCAGCGTCGCCGTATAGACGCAGGCCAGGCACGGCGCGGTGGGTGGCGCGGTCAGCGGCTGCTCCAGGAGAACCTGACGGGCCGGGTCAAAGCCTGGGTCGCGCATGGCCGTAAGCGCCGCGTCGCCCTCGCTCACAATGGCCTCCGGCACGACAAAGGCGCGCGGCAGCACGCCCAGGTTTTCGTATATCTTGACGTCGCCCGAGTGCACGCGGGCAAAACGCCCCCGTCCAGAGATGACCAGCGATTGAAAACTGCTGCCGCCGCCGGCCTTGTCGGCGGCCTCGTCAATGAGCGAGACACCGCGCAGGACCAGCTCACCCGCCTCCCCGGAAGCGGGCGACTCCAGCCAGGGCCGCACCTCGACCGACACGATGCCGCGCGGCTCGCCCCAGCGCAGCCGTGTGACGTAATCGGCGATTTCGGGGTGGTCGCGCACAAAGTGCCCGCCCACTTGGGCCAGCCGGTGCGCCACATCGTCCGTGTATACTCCCTCGGCCGTCTCCACCCCAGCGCGCAGGACAAAAGCCTGGCTCGTCCCATCGTCAAAGCCGAGGACGACCTGGGCCACGGGCGTGCCCTGCGGCAGATGAGCCGCGCCTTGCAGGTAACTCACCACGCCCAGGGCAGTCGCCTCAAAGCGCGGCACGCGGGCCACGGCAGCAACTGCTGGCGCGATGGCCGGCATGCTTGCGCCGCCCAGCCTCAGTGATGTGCTGAATTGCAGGTCGTAAAACACCCCGTCCACCCACCCATCCAGCGTCTTGTCGGTGATGACGTAGCGCACGTTCATCAATGACAACCAGCGCCCGTCAGGCACGTCGCGCAGCACTTCGCGCAAGCGCCCGTCTGGGCTGGTTTCGCCCGGCGGCATGAACAACACCTGAAAGCGCACATAGTCGCGCAGCGGCAAAATGCCCCCATCGAAGCCATCCGCGCCCGGCAGGCGATAGTACAAGGGCAAGTTGGGCGCGACGATCTCTTTTTGCTTGGTGGCGACCAAAAGGTCGTAAAAGGCGTCCGCGCTCAACTGGTCGGCAAACGCGCTCTCCAGCTCGGCCTTGTCGCCGGGGTCGAAAAAGATGTCCGAGAGCGACAGGAACCTGAACCCTGAAACCTGAGACTTGAGGCCCAGTATCGAGGGGCGGAGGCTGGTGAGCGCCTCGGGCGCGGTGGCGCGGTTGAAGGGCAGGGACAAGCTGGCCGCGAACAACTCGACCACCATCACCCCCAGCAGCGCAAGCCCTCCCCAGCGCGGGCGCTTCCAGAGCGAGAAGATGACGAGGCCGGCGGCGACCAGCCAGCCACCCCAGGTAGCGGCGTTCAGGTAGCCGGCGGGCTGGTCCGGGCCGGGCACCAGCGTGTTGGCCGCGTAAAAGGCCAGGGTAGCCAACGCCGCGCAGGCCGCCCCCCATCCCACCAAGGCTAAACGGAAAATCGTTTCAGGTTCACCTGCACTGCGCGCAGGCGCAAGTGTCAGGTTTAAGGTTTCAAGCGCGAGACTCACAATGCTGCCAATTCCGAATGGTGCGGCATCCTTGTTCTTGGTGAGAAGCGGATCGCTCGGAAGCGTACCACTTGGAAGCGGGCGCTCATACGTACCGCTTCCAAAAGTGGACCTGGCCAGCCAATCAAGCCCCGCGCCGGCCAGCGAAGCCATCCCAAAGGCGTAGCAGGCCAACCAGCGCGCCGGGACGCGGAACAGCCCAAAGCCTGGCGCGAAGCGGACCAGCAGGAGGTAAACCGGGTTATAGGCTCCCAGGGCAAAGAACAGCCCCAGGCCGGCCAACACGGCCAATGCGAGCAGGCGCCTCGACGCCGGCCGCACCCCCCTACCCCGCCAGGCAGCCGCCAGTCCCACGGCTGCCAGGGCCAGTCCGGCCAGGCCAAGATAAGCCACGTACTCGGGGAAAAGCGCCTGCCCATAACCCGGCAGCAGCGCCCGCCCCAATAGGGACGGCTTGAGCGAGAACGACACGGCCTCGCGCCAGCTCAAGCCCTCACTGCGGATTGACCAGCGGGTCAGCTCGAAAGTGGGCAGAAGCTGCGCGGCCGCCAGGCCGGCGCCCAGCAGCACGGCGCCGGCCAGCGCGGCCAACTGCCGGCCCCAGGCCCGCCACGGGCGAAGCGGGCAACTCAACACAACATACACGCCCAAGCCAAACAGGCTGATAAAGGCCGTTTGAGTGTGTCCGGCCAGCAGTTGCAAGGCAACGATCAGCACCAGCCCAAGCCACGCCCTCCGCAGGCCGGGGGCGGAGCTTGCGTCTCTCCAGCCGTCAAAACACACCACCAGCCACGGCAGCCAGGCCAGGCCCTGCAACTGGTTGACGTGCTCGACCTGGGCCGCCAGGCAGCCGCCGGCGGCAAAGGCCGCCCCGGCCGTCCAGGCGGCCGCCCGCCCCAAGCGCAAGCTTTTCCGCGCCAGGGCATACGCGCCCAGACCAGCCAGCCAGGCGTGCAGCACGATCGTCACACTGACCGCGCGCGTCACCGCCAGCCACGATAGCAGGCGATTGAGGGGGTAGAAGAAACCGGCCTGGCTGTTGGCCAGGAAGGGCACGCCCATGAACAAGTAGGGGTTCCAAAGCGGCAGCCGTCCCTGCCGCGTCGCCTCGGCGGCGTAATCCAAGTAGGGGTAAAAGTACGTCAACACGTCGCCGCGCGCGATGACGAGGTTGGTCAGCGCCAGCTTCCAAAAGACGAGCACGACCAGGGCCAGCAAGCCCAGGCCGTCCAGGCAGGCAAGGCATAGGTGCAACGCACCTTTAAGGTGCGTTGCACCTGATCCATTGTCGGAATACGCACTACGCAATACGGCCAGCATAGCTTACTTCCCTGGTATAATCTCGTATACTGTGAACGTCGGCTGGCCGCGCCGGCTGATCGTCGCCAGCACAGGCGAAGCCCCAAAGCCAGCCTGGGCCACCGCCTCCAAGACGGGATCAGCCGAGACGTAGGCCGGCACGGTGACGTAGCGCGGGGCAGACTGGCCCCAAAGCCGCAAATCGTCGCGCAGCCAGCCCGGCTCGGGAAAATGCGCGACGTACACCGGCGCGTCCCAAAGATAATACCTGAACTCCCAGCCCAGCCAGTGATCGTAGACAACCGTGCCCTCCGGCCGGGCACGCAGGTAGTCCGCCACCCCCTCGATGCCGTCGTAGGCGCCGTGGTCGCCGCCGACAGGGTAGCCGCTGCCGGCGGCGGTGAGGGCAGGCGGCAGCAGGAGGATGAGGAGCAAAACGTAAAACGTCCCTCGGCAAGCTCGGGATGACATAAAACGTGAAACGTCCCTCGGCAAGCTCGGGATGATATAAGGCGTGAAACGTGAAACGTCCCTCGGCAAGCTCGGGATGATATAAAACGTAAAGCCTGAAACAAAGCGAGCCGTGATGTGCGCAGCCAGCAGCGCCGCCACGGGCACCAGGCCCAGCAGGTAACGATCCCACAATTGGAACGCCAGCAGGCAGTGCACGGCCAGGTAAAACAGGCCAAAGCCCAGCCAGGGCAGCCACGCCTGGCGACTGAGGCTTGAGACGTGAAGCGTAAAACGTGAAACCCTCTTTGCTTCGCCGCGAGGGCAGGCGTAAAACGTGAAACGTAAAACGCAAAGCACGAGCTGGACGACGGCTATGATGGCGAACGCGACCAGGGCAGGGCGGCCGAAAAAGTAGGGAAAAAACGACAGCCAGGCCTGGAGGCGGGGCAGCGCTTCGGCCAGGGGGACGAGGCGCGCGCCCTCGTAATTGATCGCCTGCTGCACCCAGAAGGGCGTCCCCCCCTTGACGCGATCCCAAATCAGCACCAACGCAAGCACCACCACAAGGCCCGATCCAAATTTGCGATTGGCTAGTTGCGACAGGCCATTCCTTAATGGCGCGCGAGTTGCGATTTGAAACCCCACCAGCGGCAAGAACAGCAGGCCGGTCAGCTTGGTGGCCGCCGACAAGCCCAGCAAGATGCCGGCCAGGAACGCGCGTCCCCGCCCGGCCGCCGCCCAGGCCGCCAGGGCAAAGGCCACCATCAACGGGTCGAGGAAGGCCGTCGGCGAAAAAGCGATCATATAAGGCGAGAACGCCACCAGGGCGGCCGTCACCCAGGCGACATCCTTAAACCTTGAACCTGAAACCTGAAACCCCAAAGGCACGCACAGCGTTCCGGCCAGCAGCCCCGGCAGGCGGGCCGCCGCCTCGCAGCGCCAGACGTAGTTGAAGGACAGCGCCATGAGGTAAAACGCCACGGGGGGCTTGTCGGCGGCCTGGCTGCTCAGCCACACGTCACGCCCGGTGCGGATCAGCAAGCCCCACGAGGCATACAAGGCCTCGTCGGGGTGAAAGCGGTCGGCCCACAGCGGCGGCAGCCGCAGGCCAAAAGCCACCAGGCACAAGGCAACCAGCGCCCACTGTCGCCGAGAGAGAACGTCTTGATGGCCGTTTTTAATCACGAATGTCACTCATTGGACTCCGAAGCGGATGACACGCATTGGGATAAAGGCAGGCTTTTGGGAAAAAGCAAACATTCGTGAAATTCGTATATTCGTGCCATTCGTGATCTATTTAACCTGTACAACGCCTAATCCACCAGGCGATATTTGATCAGTGTCCATAACACCCGAAAGCCATCGAACGCGGTGATCTTTTTGCCTTCCGAGTACTCGCGGCCATAGTAGCTGATGGGCACTTCAAAAATACGGTGTCCCTGCTTGAGCACCTTGGCGGTGATCTCGGGATCGATGCCCCAGCCGTGCGAGCGCAAGTTCAGGCTTTTGGCCACGTCGGCGCGCAGCACCTTGTAACAGGTTTCCATATCGCTCAGGATAGCATTGAACATGACATTGGTCACCAGCGTCAGGAACTGGTTGCCCAGCATATGCCAGAACAACATGGCCTTGTGGGGTCCCAAGAAGCGGCTGCCGTACACCACCGCCACGCGCCCCTCTTCGATGGGGCGCAGCAGCGTCGGGTAGTCGCGTGGGTCGTATTCCAGGTCAGCATCCTGGATCAAGACGACATCGCCTGTGGCGTGTTGGAAGCCGGTGGTGACGGCCGCGCCCTTGCCCATGTTTTTATCGTGCAAGATCAGAACGAGGTCGCCTTGCTGCGCTTCCTCGCGCAAAATATCGCGCGTCCCATCCACCGACCCATCGTCCACGACGATGATCTCGTCGGCGCGGCCCACCGCCCGTACCTGGCGCAGGATCTCGCGGATCGTATCCCGCTCGTTGTAAACCGGCATCACGACACTGAGTTTCATGCGTTCCTCCAACAGTAATCTGAGCAGGCCCTATCATACACTGGCTTGGCCGGCTTGACAAGGTTAAGGGTTGCAGGTTTAAGGGTTCAAGCCACGATTGCAGGACTAGGCGTTCTCTGTTACAATGACGTTGCAAGCAAATCTTTTGAGGAGTACACTAACGATGGTTAAAAGTTCGACACCTTTATCCAGGCTTGGCACGATCCGCGGGTTGATCTCTGACATGGACGGCGTGCTATGGCGGGGCAACCAGCCCATGCCAGGCCTGGTCGATTTCGTGAGCTTTCTGCGCCAGGCCGGTATCCGGCTCATCTTGGCGACCAACAATGCCAGCAAGAGATCGGCGGACTATGTCGAGCGGCTGGCCGGCTTTGGCGTGACGGTCCCACAAGACGAGATCTCGTGCACGGCCGAAGCCGCCGCCGAGCACCTGGCCGCTCTATCACCGGGCGCGCGCGCCTTCGTCATCGGCGAGCCGGCCTTGGAGAGCGCGCTGGCCGAGCGCGGCCTGGTCATCGTACCCGAAGAAGCCGTGCCGTTGGGCGTCAAGATAGACAAGCTGGCCGATTACGTCATCGTCGGCTGGAATCGGCGCTTGACGTGGGAGAAGCTGACGCGCGCCACGCTGCTGATCCGAGGCGGGGCCTGCTTCGTGGGCACTAACGCCGACCGCACCTGGCCCAGCGAGTACGGCTTGCTGCCGGGCAACGGCGCGACGCTGGCCTTTCTGCAAGCGGCCACCGACGTCGAGCCTATGATCATTGGCAAGCCGGGCCAGATCGTCTTTGAGCAAGCCATGAAACGCTTGGGCCTGGAGGCGGCCCAGGTGGCCATGCTCGGCGACCGGCTGGAGACCGACATCGAAGGCGGCCAGCGAGCCGGGTTGACGACGATTTTCGTGTGCAGCGGCGTGCAGAGCCGTGCCGAGGCCGAGCGTTACCCCAACGGGCCGGACCTGATCTTTGAGGACATTAGCGATTTGATGCAAGCGTGGAAGACAAGAATTTCCGCCACAGAGACACATCCAATCCCCGCAGGGGATTGGCGGACACAGAGTTAAATCCTCTGTGGCCATCTTCGGAACAGCCACGATGAACAGTGACGCAAGACCAGGCATCTTTGATCTCTCCTTCGACGAGCTGCAGGCGTGCCTGAGCGAGTGGGGGCAGCCGTCCTACCGCGCCAGGCAGATATGGGCCTGGCTGTATCACAAGCTGGCCGCGTCTTTCGACGAGATGAGTGACCTGCCCCTCCCACTACGGGACAAGCTGAACGGGGCTTTCAGTTTCAGCCGCCTGCGGCCTGTAAGCGAGCAAGTGTCCTCAGATGGCTACACCCGCAAGTCACTCTTTGAGCTGCCCGGTGCCGCGCAGGTCGAAAGCGTGCTGATGACTTACGACAAGCGCTGTACCGTCTGCGTTTCCACCCAGGCCGGCTGCGCGATGGGCTGCTCTTTTTGCGCCACCGGCCAGGGTGGCCTGCAGCGCAACCTGAGCGCCGGCGAGATCGTCGAACAGGTTCTCAGTCTAGCCCGCGCCGCTCCACACCAAGCTCCGGCCAAGCACCCAAGCCCACTATCTAACGTCGTCTTTATGGGCATGGGCGAGCCCTTGGCCAATTACGACAACTTTGTGCAGGCCGCCCGGCGGCTGAACGACCCGGCCGGTTTCAACCTGGGTGCGCGACGCATGACGGTCAGCACCGTCGGACTGACGCCGGGCATCCAGAAACTGGCCAGGGAAGCGTTGCAGATCAACCTGGCCATCTCGCTGCACGCCGCCACAGACGAGCTGCGCGATCGGCTCGTGCCGGTCAACAAGCGCTATCCGCTGTCGAGCCTGATGCAAGCCGTGCGCGATTACAGCGCGCGGACCCATCGCCGCGTCAGCTTCGAGTGGGCGCTGATCGAAAACGTCAACGACAGCCCCGAGCAAGCACGTGTGCTTCTCAAGCTGGTGAAGGGCCTGGTATGCCACGTCAACCTGATCCCACTCAATCCCACAGCGGAGTTTTCCGGCGTGGCCTCGAGGCGCAAGCGCCTCGAGGCCTTCTGCGCCGTCCTGGAGGGTCGAATCCCCCACACCCTGCGCCTGCGGCGCGGCCTGGACATCCAGGCTGGCTGCGGCCAACTGCGCCAGCGCGAAGGGCACGCCGTGTGAACGAGTTTTTAAAAAACCCTTGATTTTTTCTGCATAGCAGTGTATCATTAACCCCGATGTCAACGCAGATTAAAATCGCGCCGTCCATCCTGGCCGCCGACTTTACTCGCCTGGGCGAACAGATCACCCAGGCCGAGGCAGGAGGAGCCGACTATATCCACGTCGACGTCATGGATGGGCGTTTTGTACCCAACATCACAGTTGGCCCACTCGTGGTCGAAGCAGCTTGCCGCTCGACCAGCTTGCCGCTCGACGTCCACTTGATGATCGTCGAGCCTGAGCACTACCTGGAGCGCTTTGCGCGGGCGGGGGCAAACATCTTGACGGTACACGTCGAGACCTGCCCCCATCTGCACCGCACGATCCAGCAGATCCACGAGTTGGGCTGCCGGGCTGGCGTGACGCTCAACCCGGCCACACCGTTGTGGACGATTGAAGAAATCGTGCCAGACATCGATCTACTGCTGGTGATGACGGTCAATTCCGGCTTTGGCGGCCAAGCCTTTATCGAGCGCATGCTGAGCAAGATCGAGCAGGCGCGCGCGCTGCTGGATAAAAGCAAGCCCAGCGTGGAGTTGGAAGTAGATGGGGGCATCAGCCCCAGGACCAGCCGAGCCGTGGTGAGAGCGGGCGCGCGCGTGTTGGTAGCCGGTTCAGCGATCTTCACTGCCCCGCAAGGGGTTGCCGAAGCTATCCGGCAGATTCGCGCCGCGGCCGACGAGGGTTAAAAGCACATTAAAAACAAATGCACCGGCCAAGCCCGGTGCACTGTAGCACAACGTGGGAATGGAACGGCTGCCTATTTGTCGATCTTGTTGAGCGTACGCAGGCAGCGGGTACACAAGTACAAATGGCGCTTTTGCCCTTCCACTACAACCCAGTGCTTGTGAATATTGGGCTTGAACTGCCGATTTGTGGCGCGCTTGGAATGGCTGACGCTATGACCGAATTGGGGTCCCTTGCCACAGAGTTGACATTTTGCCATTTTCATCACCTCACAAAAAATTGAATGAGGCCCATCGAACTGGGCCTTTAGAGCAGGCAGATGATACCACAGGACCTTGTTTTGTGCAAGGGGCTTAGAGAGTTGCAGGTTTCAGGTTTAAAGGTCTCAGGGGCAAGACCCGCGCTGCCGCCATTTCCGAATGGCGCATCGCCTTCGTTACTGGTGAGGCAAAGCGCACGTGCCCTGAGTCGAATGAGAGGAGGTTTGTGTGTCAGAAGAAACCACCTTAGGTAAAATCGATATATCACCGGCTGTCGTAGGGACCATCACTCGCCAGGCCGTACTTAGCTCGTATGGCGTGGTGGGCATGGCCACCAAGAACATTGCCGATGGCTTTGTCCAAGCTTTGCAGAGCGAGGCTCAGCGGGGCGTCGAGGTTCGCATGGAGGGCAACGAGATTGTGATCGACATCTATGTCACCATCGAGTATGGGACGCGCATTTCGTCCGTGGCCCACAGCATCATGAAGGTCGTCAAATACAGTGTCGAACGCGCCTTGGGCGTCCCTGTCGCGCGCGTCAACGTCCACGTGCAGGGGCTGCGCGTGAGCAACCCGGATTAAATTTTTATCCGCGAATTCACGCTAATGAGGATTCGAAGCAAATCCTATCGCTAATGTTCATCAATCATTCGTGTAGATTCGCGGAGATTAGCGGATAGCGTTTTATCCGAGGAAAAATTGAGCGACGAACATCATACACAAGCGCTGTTGACCGTGAACGGGCAGGGATTGAAACAACTGGTCAAAGTAGCCTTGGCGTGGCTGCATCACCATCAGCAAGCCATCAATGCCCTGAACGTTTTTCCGGTGCCCGATGGCGACACGGGGACGAATATGCTGCTGACGATGCAGTCAGCCTGGGCAGAAATCGAGCAGTCACCCGAAACACACGTGGGCAAAGTGGCCCATAACCTGGCCCATGGGGCGCTTATGGGCGCGCGCGGCAATTCAGGCGTCATCTTGTCACAACTGTGGCGGGGCTTTGCGCGCAGCCTGGCCGATCAAGAACTTCTCAACGTCCACAACATGGCTCAGGCCATGCAAGAAGGCGCGGACACGGCTTACAAAGGCGTGGTCAAGCCGGTCGAGGGGACGATCCTGACTGTCGCGCGCGAGATCGCCAAAGGCTGTGCCGAGGCCGTACAAGACACGGACGATATGACCATCATCCTGGAACGCATGGTGACACGCGGCAAAGAGGCTGTCGCTCGCACGCCCAACCAACTGCCCCTGCTCAAGCAAGCCGGTGTGGTGGACGCCGGCGGCCAGGGTTATTTCATTATCCTGGAAGGTATGCTGCGCGGGTTGCGCGGCGAGACGGTCGAGTTCGACAGCGCCCTGGCCGGGGCAGTCGATCTGCACGCTCCAGCCCACATCGAGGCTGGGGACGTCGAGGGAGGCTACATCTACGACGTGCAGTTCGTCGTCATCGGCCAGAGCCTGGATGCCGGCGCCATGCGCGAAGCCATCAGCGCCATGGGGCCATCCGCCCTGATCGTCGGCGAGCCGGAAGCGATCAAGGTGCACGTCCACGTGGCCGATCCTGGCGTGCCCCTCAGCTACGCAGCCGCCCTGGGCAGCCTGCGCGACGTGGTCGTCGAAGATATGCAAGCCCAGTACCAGGAATTCATCATGGGGCGCGCAGCAGCGCCCGTGATTGCGCCCGAGCTGAACATCGTGCCGGACCAGGTCGCCACCGTCGTAGTGGCGCCGGGCAATGGCCTGGCACGCGTATTCCACAGCCTGGGCACGAGCGTGATCATCCCCGGCGGCCAGACGATGAATCCCAGCACCGAGCAGTTCGTACAAGCGCTCAAGTCCTTGCCGACCGAGCGCGCCATCCTGCTGCCCAACAACAGCAACGTGGTGATGACCGCCCGCCAGGCCGCCGAGCTGGTCGGCGACAAGCAGGTCAGGGTAATCCCGACCCACACCATCCCGCAAGGGATCGCCGCCCAGCTCGCGTTCAACCCGCACGTCGATCTGGAAGACAACGTGGCGGCCATGCAGGCCGCCGCCACCAGAGTCCAGACCGGTGAAGTGACCATCGCCACCCGCGCAGTAGAAATCAATGGCCTGCAGGTTGACCAGGGGCAGGCGATCGGCCTGCTCGACGACCACCTGGTGGCGACAGGGCAAACGATCGAGGGCGTCGTGTGGCAACTGATCGAGCGGATGAACAGCCAGGCACGCGAAATCATCACCCTGTATTATGGTGACGCGGTCAGCAGCATGCAGGCGCAAGCCCTGGCTGAAGCCATCCGCCAGCACATGCCGGAGCTGACCGTCGAAGTCGTCGAGGGTGGGCAACCGCATTACCAATACATTTTGAGCGTAGAATAATGGCAAACCAAGTTCATATCGTTACCGATAGCGCGGCGCATTTCCCAGATCCAGGCACGCCTGGACAATTAGGCATTACCGTCTTGCCGTTAACCATCAAATTTGGGGCCGAGTCCTTCCAAGACGGGCTGGACTTGTCTCTAGACGAGTTTTACGCAAGGCTAAGTGCAGATGTCTACCACCCCATTTATCATGCCCCACCGGTCAGTGCATTCCGCAGCGTGTACAACAAGCTCTTGCGCGAAACCGATCAAATCCTATCCATTCACATGTCCAGCAAGCTCTCCAAGACAATCAGCCACGCTGAGGCAGCCGCGGCCGACTATCTCGGGCGCAGCGATACCATCGTGGTCGATTCATGCACGACCTCAGTCGGCCTGGGTATCCTGGTAGAAGCAGCCGCCCGGGCGGCCCAACGCGGCGAGAGCCTGGATGATATCGTCAAGCTCATGCGCGGCATGATCCCGCACATCTACACCGAGTTTTTCACCCAGTCGTTGGACTGCCTGGAACACAGCGGGCGGATCAGCAAGTCGCAAGCCATACTAGGGACGCTGCTCGGCATCAAACCCTTTCTCACGATTGAAGACGGGCACATCATCCCTATCGAAAAAGTGCGCACCCGTGAAAAAGCCATCGATAAACTCGTCGAGTTCGTCGTCGAGTTCACACACATCGAGAGCATTTCCATCCTGCAAGGTATCGACACCCCGAAGGAAGACACCAAGCTGCTCTTGGAACGGCTGGCCTTGAATTGTCCTCAATACACCTATCCTGTTATGCACTATGGCGCAACCATAGGCTGTGATATTGGTCCGGACGGCTTAGGCATTGTCGTTTACGAGGGATTGAGGTAAATCCAGGTATGATTGAGCAATTAGGAAAAATTCTCACCTTAGAAAGCGACCAAGGCTACCGTGACCGGGCTGTGATCGGCGGGTTGAGCTGCCTGGCGGAACGCTGGGAACGCGAGATGGCGCACCTGCCTGGCATGGAAGAGGTCGCGGCGCTCTTGCGTGCTTACAAGGCGCTAGACAAGCGGGAGGCCCGCCAGGCGCACGTCGAGCGCCTGCGCGCCGCGTTGAGCCACCACGCTTCACCCCCACCCCCCTCGGCTGGAGCAGCGGCACCTCCACCCGTGCCACAAGACGAGCGCCAGGGGGACGGCACCCAAGCACGCAGGGCGCCGTCACCCAAGCCCAGGACTGCCGAGCACCTGGGGCTAGATGCCCCGGTCACCGCCCTGTCGGGCATTAGCAAAGGATACGCCACCAGGTTCGCCCGCCTGGGTGTCACGACCATCCGCGAGCTCTTACACCTGTACCCTCGCCGCTACGATGACTTTCGCCGCCTCAAGCTGATCAACCAACTGGAGCTAGGCGAAGAGGTCACGATCATCGCGACCGTATGGGAGGCCAGCGTGCGCCAGACGCGCAGTGGGATGCAGCTCGTGCAAGCGCTTCTCAGCGATGATTCGGGCGTGATCCAGTGCACGTGGTTCAACCAAGCCTACCTGGCAGACAAGCTTGTGCGCGGCAAGCAGATCGTCCTCAGCGGCCAGGTAGAGCACTACCAGGGCCGGCTGACCTTCCAAAACCCCGAATGGGAAATGCTTGACAAAGAACTGCTGCACACCGCCCGCCTGGTGCCGGTTTACCCATTGACTGAGGGCATCAGCAACCGTTGGCTGCGCCGGCTCATGAAGCGCAGCCTGGATTACTGGGAGCCACGCCTGGCCGATCACTTACCCGAGCGCTTGATCAAAACAGCCAGGCTGGTGGGGCTGAGCACGGCCATCGGGCAGATTCACTTTCCTGACGATTGGGACAGCTTGGAGCGCGCCCGGCGGCGGCTGGCCTTTGACGAATTGTTCCTGATCCAACTCGGTGTGCTGATGCAGCGGCGCGCCTGGCGCGCCGAGCCGGGCCGTGCGCTCGAATTTGAACCGGCCGCCGTCGAGCGCTTTGTGGCCGAATTGCCTTACCCACTCACCGGCGCGCAGCAGCGCGCCCTGGCAGACATCCTGGCCGACCTGCGCCAGCCGACGCCCATGAACCGCTTGCTGCAGGGCGACGTGGGTTCCGGCAAGACGGTGGTGGCGGCCACGGCAGCCTGGGCTACGCTGAACGCCGGCGCCCAAGTGGCCCTGATGGCGCCCACGGAAATCCTGGCCGAACAGCACGCCAACACGCTCAAGAACATCTTGGGAGACAAAGCCATCAGCTTGCTGACCGGCAGCACACCCGAGGCCGACAAACAGCACATTTACGCTGGGCTTGCCAGCGGTGAGATTCAGATCGCCGTCGGCACACACGCCTTGATCCAACCCGGCCTGAGCTTTCGCAACCTGGCGTTGGCGGTGATCGACGAGCAGCATCGCTTTGGCGTACGGCAGCGGGCCGCCCTGCGGCAGAAGGGCTACACACCCCACATGCTGGTCATGACCGCCACACCCATTCCCAGGACACTGGCGCTCACGCTGTACGGCGACCTCGACCCTTCCGTCATCGACGAGCTGCCACCCGGCCGCCAAAAGATCGAAACGCACTGGCTGCTTCCCACCGAGCGCGAACGAGCGTATCACTTCATCCGTTCCCAGGTAGGCAAGGGGCACCAGGCCTTTATCATCTGCCCGTTGGTCGAGGAATCCGAAAAGCTCAAAGCGCGCGATCAAGAAGTCAAGGCCGCCGTCGAAGAGCACGAGCGGCTCAAGAGCCAAATCTTTCCCCACCTGCGCTTGGGGCTACTGCATGGCCGCCTGAAGAGCGAGGAGAAGGAATCGACCATGGGCAAGTTCGTGCGCGGCGAGCTGGACGTCCTGGTGTCCACATCGGTGGTCGAGGTCGGCATCGACGTGCCGAATGCGACGGTTATGCTCATCGAGGGCGCCAACCGCTTTGGCCTGTCCCAACTGCACCAGTTTCGCGGACGGGTAGGACGCGGCACGGCACCCAGTTATTGTCTGCTGCTGGCCGATTCCAGCAGCGTCGTCAGCGACGAGCGGCTGCAAGCGATCGAAAACATCGACGATGGCTTTCAATTGGCCGAGAAGGACCTGGAACTGCGCGGCCCTGGCGAGTTCTTTGGCACGCGCCAAAGCGGCCTGCCGGACATGCGCATGGCCAAGCTGAGCGATCTAGCCCTGCTCGACCTGGCTCGCAAACAAGCCGAGGGACTGCTCGAAGCTGATCCGCAGTTGGGTGCGCCGGAGCACCGGCCCCTGGCAGAAAAAGTGACACGCTTTTGGAGCGGAGAGGGAGATGTCAGTTGACTATAGCCATTTACCCGGCCACATTCGACCCTATCACCAACGGCCACATTGACATCGCCATGCGAGCGGCCGTCATCTTCGAGCGGGTGATCGCCTGCGTATACGATCGCCCCTTGAAAAACCTGATGTTCTCGCCCCAGGAGCGCCTGGACATGACGAGGCTTGCCCTGGCCCATTTGCCCACGGTGAGCGTTGAATTGTATCACGAACTGACAGCCAGCTTTGCTCAGAAAATGGGCGCCAAGGTCATCGTGCGCGGGCTGCGCGTCATGTCAGATTTCGAATGGGAACTCCAGTTGGCCATGGTCAACCGGCGGCTGGCACCCGATATCGACACGCTGTGCCTGATGGCCAGCCAGGAATACTCATTCCTGAGTTCGAGCGTGGTCAAAGAAGTATTTTCCAACGGCGGTGACGTGGAAGCGTTGGCCCCCCCGCACGTCGTGGCCGCTCTTGAAAAGAAGTTTAGGAGCTTGGGATCAGAGGCCAGCGGAAGAGTCAAGCTTGTCTCTTTACGCGACTGATGGTAGAATTGGAGGCAACAATGGACATTTTGCACCTGGTAGACCGCCTGGAAACCTTGGTCAACGAAGGCCGGCGCTTGCCACTCAGCAAAGGGGTGTTGGTAGACGAACAAAAAGTCTGGAACACCATCGACCAGATGCGCATTTCGATTCCTGAAGAGGTCAAACGCGCCAAGCGGACCAATCAGGAACGAGACCGCATCCTGGCCCAGGCCCACGAGGAGGCGGCCCGGATCGTCGAGCTGGCGCGTGAGGAAGCCGCCAAACTGTCGGCCGAGCACGAGATTGCCAGGGCGGCCGAAAGCCGGGCAGCCACGATCCTCGAGCGAGCCCACGGGGACGCCGAGTCGCTGCGCGCCGACGCCGACGAATACGTGCTGCAGGTGCTCTTGCAGCTCACCCAAGACCTGGAAAGCGCCCTCAGCCAGGCGCGCAACGGCATCGCACGCGTGCAGCAAGAGCAATCCCGCGCCGCTCAAGCGCCGCACGAAAGGGAGGAAACAAGCAGCGATCAAGAAGCCTGACGGAGACTTGCTCCCATATCCTTAGGGTTCATAAAAGAACAAGTTCCTGCACTTGTCATTCTGAGCGCAGCGAAGAATCTCGTAGCTACAGGAAGGTGTATTTTTACAGACCTAGGAGCTTGTTGGAGAGACGCCCGTAGGGCAGGTTTCCATACCTGCCACAGGCTCGGCGGCTATCCGCAGGACGCCTTTGGCGTAGAAAGCCGCCCTACAAGTTGTATACCTCGCCGGGCGGGAAAAAGATGAGCATGACTATGGTTATGACACCCATAAGAGTGAAAAAAGCGGTGAGGTAAAACACGAAATTTATAACTAAAAACCATGGTGTGATATAGGTTCTACCCCCAATAAGTTCTTGGCCCCCACGCACAACGGTTCGAGTATCATAGTAACCTCCTGGCACAGTTAGGGCAATGAAAATCATGTCGTCACCTTCTTTACCCCCTATCCATTCGACAGCAGCTTGAGGACCTAGTGTAGCAGCTG
>JAFGFO010000351.1 GCA_016931085.1 Thermoflexales bacterium | reverse complement strand
CGAAGCGTCCCGGAGGGAACCCTCGGGCGGTCCGGGCAAGCATGCTGCCCGGTACCAACACGATCAAAGTCTCGTTGTAGTACTAGATTGCCTAAAGTTGCCCCTTCGCCTCGTCGGTCACTGATTTCATGCAAGGTGACCAATGCTTGCTCGAAATACTTGATGGCCTTGCACGCGTCACCCAGGTCAGCATATATATTGCCCAGATTGCCTATGTGGGCACCTTCTGCTTCGCGGTGCCCGAGTCGCCGGGCGGCGGCCAGAGCAGCTTCGAGCCAGCGGTGATGATCACGCGGGTTTAGGCGTAGGCCAAGAATATCTGCACCAGCGTCTGGGTAGTCGTCACACATCTTGGCTGCAGCATCATCTGCTTCGGCATGGTGGGCAGCCCAGGCTTGCCCCTTCTCTATGTTGTGCCACTCCAAATCAAATAGGGCCAGGCCACGCAGGATGGCATCACCACCTTGTTTGTAGAGTTTTTTGGCGGAGCGTAACACACTCTCGTAGTGTTTTGCGTGTCTCGCTTGTACCTCATAGCGTTCGTCTTCTCCCAGTCTTGTTTCGGCAAACAGCTTTGCCAGATCATGTAGATGGTAGCGGCCGTTCTCATTCCCTCTCTCAGTAGGAGGGGGAAGAAAATCTACAAGGCTGTATCGCAGTAGCTCGCTGAGGGCTCCGGTGGCCGGATCGGCCCCAAAGTTCCACACTGCAGCCGCGGCAGCCCGGTCAAAATCGCCAGGAAAGACAGCTAGTGCACGCCAGCGGCTCTGTGAGTCGGATGTGAGCAAATCATAGCTCAAGCTAAGGGAAGCATCAGCGCTAGTGAGCTTGAGGCGCTGCGTCGCATCGGCCAGGCGGCAAACGTGGTCAGCCGGTGCAAGGTCGATTTGCTCAGCCAGGGCGCTGGCAGCCACACGCAACGCCAGCGGCAGGTAGCCGCATAGTCTGGATATCTTACCCGCATGTTCATCGATACGGGGCGCAATGTGTAGTACAAGAGCTGTGGCGTCGCCTTCTGGCATCACGTCCAGGTCCTTGGCAAATAGTCCCGGGAGCATAAGGTGCTGACGCGAGGTAACCAGCAGGAGACAGGAGACAGGAGGCAGTAGAGGATTCACCTGAGCCGCGTTCCGAGCATCATCTAGGAGCACCAATGCCTTTTGACCGTGTAAAACTGACCGGTATAGCTTTTGCAGTTCGGGCTCGCTCTCGGGCAGCATGGCAGTTGGGTGATAGGCCCTGATGATTTGAGCCATCGCCTCGCTTGGCGAAAGGGGAGTGCTGCTTGCGCCTCGCAGATCCACATACAGTTGGGCATCGGGATAGTCAAGTGCAAGCTTTTCGGCCAGCTTGAGCGCCAAAGCAGTCTTGCCGATGCCGCCCATACCGCGCAGGCCTGTGATGGTGATGCCGCCATGCTCTAGCTTGTCTACTAGTTCGACCAGTTCGGCCTCACGTCCCGTAAAATCACGCGGTGGAGAGGGAAGCTGATGCAAGCTGTTAATGATGGGAACAGGAGGTTCGTGGGTGTAGGTTATGCTGATCTGGTCGCCTCCAATTTTATCACCCTCAAATTTGTCTCCCCCAACCATGTCCCCTTGGGTGTTGATATGTTTATCGCGCCCGATCACATCTTCCCCAATCAAGATACTTTCTTGAGCATTGAGATCGACCTCGCTCATGGTTGTATCTCCTGTGGTGTTGCGAAGTGTTGACTGGAATCTGTATGTAGTGCCATATCATCTCCCTGGTTTGATTATACACTAGCATAGCCGGTAAAACAATCCCAGAGGATTTTACATTTTTGCGTAATCTGGTATGATTGAATTGTACGTGCGAGTCGGGTTAAGCCTAGAAATTCAAATCGCTCTAAATGGACGAGTCTCAGATCTGATCATTTTGTCCAAGGAGGCTTCTATGCCCAATCCATACGCTGCAGGTCCTATGGTTACCGACCCTGGCATGTTTTTTGGTCGTCAGGCTGTCATCAGTACGATTACAACGCGGCTTGCCAACAACATGCAATGTACCTCTGTGGTAGGCCAGAGGCGCATTGGGAAATCGTCTTTGCTTTACCAGATGGCCCGCCAACTGCCCCAAGACGGTCGCCTGCTGCCGGTGTACGTGGATATGCACAACGCACGCTTTCACACAGTTCCTGGCTTTTTCACCAACGTCCTGGCTGCGCTTGACGAGCAAGCTGGCCGTGCCTTCAACTTTGGAACGACGGCGAGCTGTACTGATTTTGACCAAGCTGTGGAGCAAATAAACCGGTCCGGCCTATCGCCAGTCGTCCTGCTCGACGAATTTGAGGAATTTGTCGACCACTCTGACCAATTCGGTGACGAGTTTCTTAAACAACTGCGTGCTGTCGCACAAGCTAGTAAGCTCGCTTTTGTGACTGCCTCGCAGAACTCGTTAGGGACATTGACTAAACAGAATGGGTTGACCTCGCCGTTCTACAATGTCTTTACCCAAGCCGACCTGGGATTGTTAGAAAAAGACGCTGCGCGCCGCCTCGTTCGTGAGCCGATGGAACGAGAGGGAATACAAGTTACGTTCTACCTACAGATGGCGTGTGGGTGTGTTTTTGATGCGCTCCAACGGGAGGCCTTCGAGCCTGAGCTAGTCCGGCGCGAGTTTGCGAACCAGGCCGAGCAGCACTGGGCAGGGTTATGGGGCCACCTGAGCCGTGATGAGCGCGCCGCGTTGTGCTGGATCGCTGGCAAGTCGCGTGCAGCACCACAGCCAGTCGTGCTGGAACGCCTGGAGCGCAAAGGTGTGGTCGAGCGTCACGGCGAGACCTGGCAAATCTTTAGCCAGGCGTTTGCCCGCGCGATGCACGAAGGGCGCGTGTTGCCTGGAGAAGACATGTCGCCTTCTCCTTCTGTTCTGCTTGCCGCGGCGCCCCAGCCCACGCTTGACACATCTCGATCCGGACCATGGATAACCCCGCCGCTGTATGCTTACGTCCTGGTGGGGTTGGCCAGCCTGATTGTCTCTGCCTTGGTTTCGCTTTTGCTGCCGCCTGACAAATTCTGGCAGGCTTTTGTGCTGTTATCTGCTGTGCTGCTATTTACGCTGGTTGGAGTGGGCAAGCTGGGCGGACCTGATTTTGTCAAGTGGTTGGGCAACGTGCTCAAGGTATGGAAATAGACAACTCTCTCTTTAGCCTAAAACGCAGCCTGCGCCTGCTGTACTGGGTGTTTTTCAAGCCGATTACCCTGGAACGGTATTGCAGGCCTCTAGAACTCGAGTTCTACCCGGTAAGTCGATCCTCAATATCTGAGTTGATTTACTCACTACAAGTGAATCCTATTTTGCGTTGCATAGCTATGGATGTTTCTCTATCGCTTTGTATAGGAGCCCTGATTTCGGCTTTGACAGGAGTTTTTCTAGGCAAGCTAGCCTATATAGTTCCAGATAATGTGCCGCTAGTTCAACATTGGAGTTTAGACTAAATGCCCATTTTGCGGGTTTTTGGCCAAATTTGCCACCACATATGGTGGTTGCGATTAGCGATACTCCCGT
>JAFGFO010000350.1 GCA_016931085.1 Thermoflexales bacterium | reverse complement strand
GCCGATCTGGACGACCGAGCCGACCGTCTGGCCGGTCTCGTGCGTCAGCTCGGCCGAGGAAAAGGTGGCGCCGTGGATGCCGTCGCGGCCGGTGCGCCCGCCCAGCGTCACGCACAAGTCGCCCGGCCGGGCCGCGTGCTTGTGCAGCCCCTTGGGCGCCAGGCCGACGCAGCCGCAGTAGACCAGCGGGTTGGCGGCGTAGGCGGGGTGGTACAGGATGGCGCCAGAGACGGTGGGAATGCCCATCTTGTTGCCATAGTCTTCGATGCCGGCCACAACCCCGCGCGCGATGCGGCGAGGGTGCAGGATGCCACCCGGCATCTGGCCGCGCTCCATATCGAGTGGGCCAAAGCAGAGCACATCGGTGTTGGCGATCGGGCGGGCCGAGACGCCGATGATGTCGCGGATGACGCCGCCGATGCCGGTGTTAGCGCCGCCGAATGGCTCCAGTGCCGAGGGATGATTGTGCGTTTCCAGCTTGAAGGAGACTTCCCAGTCCTGGTCAAAGTCGAGAATGCCGGCGTTGTCGACAAAGGCCGACAGCACCCAGTCACACTCCAGGCGCTCGGTGGCCGCCCGCAGATAGGTGCGCAGCAGGCCGGGAATCGTCTCCTGGTAAGACGAGTCTGGGGAGTGGCCGGAGGGCAGCACGCGCCGGAGGCCGCCCAGGCAAGTATAGTCGATCTTGGACTTGAAGGCCTTGTGCTGGCAGTGTTCCGACCAGGTCTGGGCCAGCGTCTCCAACTCCAAGTCGGTCGGGTCACGTCCCAGGCGGCGGAATTCGTCGCGGATGGTCTTCATCTCTTCGAGCGAGAGGAAGAGCACGCGCTCCACGCTCAAGCGCGCCAGCGCCTCGTCGTCTTCCACCTGGCGCAGCGGGATGATCTCTACCACGCCGCTGGGTTCAGCCCTGGGCACAAAGGCCGGCTGCATCGGTCCCAATGTATAAGCTTGGACAACGTCATTGCACAACAGCTCGCGCGCGAGCCGGTCCAGATCGTCTCGGTCCAGATCGCCGGTGAAGGTGTAGCGCGTGCCGGTCGTCACGGCCTCGAGCGTGGTGACGCCCAGCATGTGGGCGCGGCGGAGCAGGTGCCAGGCGACCGGATCGGTGACGCCCGGGTGGTAGCCAACCTCGACGACCAGTCCCGGCTCACCGGCTGGCGCACCACTTCCTAATGGCACTGGCCGCCAGCGATAGCCTTCGACGACCGGGTCGACCAGCAGCTCGCTGGCCAGGCGCTCGATATCCTCAGTTAAAAGTTCGCCGCGCAAAAAGTACAGGTCGTCTACGCGCACCTGCCGGACGCGATCGAGACCCAGGTGGGCCAATTGGTCGAGCAACTCGACCGCCCGGCCGTCCACCCTGGACGGGTCTTGCCACATGACTTCAACTCGGTAATCCATGCGTTTTTCGCCCCTCCTTTGGCAAGGGTGTAGGGGCGCGGTGACCGCGCCCTACGAGTATTTTCTTTGCAATGGAATCAGGGCTTGATTAAACGTGAGCATCATACTATAGGCAGGATGGTTTGTCAAACGGGGCACATCCTGGAATCACTGACACACTGAAAGCCGCTGAGCACACTGAATAAGATCTCCCCGACCTGCCACATACCAAGGAGATCAATCTTCGCTTGCGCGAAATGAGAAATTGCGTTATGCTGGTAGCCAGGTGACCGGCGCCCCGGAGGTGCCGGTCACCTCAGTAGACTATCATGAAACACATCACCATCAGCGGCGCGCGCCTCCACAACTTGAAGAACGTCGACGTCGGCATCCCCAAGGACAGCCTGGTCGTCGTCACCGGCGTAAGCGGGTCGGGCAAGTCGAGCCTGGCCTTCGACATCGTCTTCGAGGAGGAACGCAAGCAGTACTTGCAGTCGATCGGGATGCTGTGGAACATCGCCGGCGAAGACGCCTTCGACCAGATCGACGGCATCGGCCCGACGGTGGCCGTGCAGCAGGCCATCATCCGCCAGAGCAACCCGCGCTCGGTGGTGGGCACGCGCACCAGGCTGCTGGCCTACCTGGGGATGCTCTACGCGCGCGAAGGCCACATGCCCTGTTCGCTGTGTGGGACGAGCGTCGGCGGCGACCTGGCCTGCGAGCAATGCGGGAACGTGGAGGAAAGGCTGGCAGCCAACGTCTTTTCGTTCAACTCGCCGAACGGGATGTGCCTGGCGTGCGAGGGGCGGGGCGTCCATTTCGAGCTGGCGATGGACAGACTCGTTCCCGACGAGGCTATCACGCTCAGCCAGGTGCTGGCAAGGGCGGGGGCGCTCTCCACCTTCCAGCACTTGCTCAAGGGCCGCCTCAAGCCATACGCCGACACGCCCTTCCGCCAGATGCCCGACGAGGCGCGCGACCACATCCTGTACGGGCTAGAGATTCGCAATCCCTACCGGAAGCGCAGCCACAATCTCTTCGATCATCTGAAACACCGCGCAGCCCGGGGCGAGGGCGCCGGCGACGTGATCGAGGTGACGGACTGCCCCGAATGCCAGGGCTACCGGGTGGGGCCGGAAGCGCGCCGGGTCACGCTCGGCCGCAAGCACATCGGCCAACTGGGGCGCATGACGATCGCCGAGCTGGGCACTTTCTTGCAAGATCTGGCGGCGCAAGAGCCGCTTTCACCCTTCGGGCAAAACCTGGTCAAGGACATCCTGCGCATAACGGCTGATCTCAGCCACGTTGGCCTGGGACACCTGAGCTCTTACCGGGCGATTCCAACCCTCAGCGGGGGAGAGCTCCAGCGGCTTTTCCTGGCCTCGCACCTGGAGTCCAAAATGAACTCGCTCATCTACGTCCTCGACGAGCCGACGGTAGGGCTGCACGAGCTGGAGAAGGCCGATCTGCTCGATCAAATCGAGGCGCTGAAGGAGTTGGGCAATACCGTCATCGTCGTCGAGCACGACAGGAACACCATCGAGCGGGCGCAGCACGTGATCGACTTTGGGCCGCTGGCCGGCGTCGAGGGCGGGCAGGTCGTCTACCAGGGGGATTACGCCGGGCTGCTCCGATCGGAGCGCTCGATCACGGGCCAGTATCTTTCAGGGCGGCTGGCCGTGCCCGCCAAGGCCCGGCACGACTATGCCCCCGTCACCAGCGCGACGCCCCGGCTGAGGCTGTATCACGCCAGGACGAACAATCTCAAGGACGTCGACGTGGCCTTTCCGCTGGGCGTGCTCGTCGGCGTGGCGGGCGTTTCGGGCAGCGGGAAAAGCTCGCTCGTCTCCGACACGCTCGTCCCGCTGCTGGCGCGCCAGGCGATGGAGGCGGAGGAGGTGGAAAGCGACGCAGGCGAGGAAGCTGACTTTGTGGTGCCGGGTCCCCGGGCCGGGGCGATCGACGGGCTGGAGCACATCGCAGGCTTTGCCTTGGTCTCGCAGTCGCCCATCGGCCGGCGGCACGATTCTCACCCGGCCTCCTACGTCGGCATCTGGAACAAGATCAGGGCGCTCTTCGCCCGGCAGCCGCTGGCCAGGCAGCGCGGCTACAGCCCCGCTCACTTTTCGTTCAGCGCCAAGGGCGCCTGCCCGGCCTGCAAGGGGCTTGGCCACCACAGGTACTGGTTGGGGGGCAACCAGTTCGTCTCCAGCCGCTGTCAAGAGTGCCAGGGGCAACGCTACGAGCCCGGTGTCCTGGCGGTCACCTACCGCGGCAAGAGCATCCTCGACGTTCTGGCCATGAGCGTTTCGGAAGCAGCCGCCTTCTTTCAAGACACGCCGTCGATTCACGCCATGCTGGACGTGTTGGCCCGGACCGGGCTGGGGTACATCAGCCTGGGGCAGCCGTCGCCGACGTTGAGCGGCGGCGAGGCGCAGCGCGTCAAGCTGGCCAAGGAAATCGGCCGCCGCCGGCGGGGGAACATCCTCTACATCCTGGACGAGCCGAGCACCGGGCTGAGCCTGTACGATACGGCCAGGCTGCTGGCGATCCTGGACACGCTGGTGAAGCAGGGGAACTCGGCCATCGTGATCGAGCACGATCCGGGAATACTGGCGTACTGCGATTGGCTGATCGAGCTGGGGCCAGGCGGGGGAAACGAGGGGGGGCAGATCATCGCCGAGGGGTCGCCGTGGACGCTGCGGGGGGACCCGCGCTCGCGGGTAGGGCCGTTCTTGAAGGTGGGGGTGCCGTGAACAGAGATTACTGGCCTACGCAGGACTGGCGGCAGGCAGAGGCCGCCGCGGTGGGAATGCGCACGGAGGCATTGGCGGCGCTCGCCCGCGAGGTCGAGGCCCGCTTCGAGAGCGTGAACGCTCTGCTCGTCGGCAGGTCCGGCTATCTCGTCGTCGAAAACTATTACAACGGCTCGGGGCCAGGCGCCGCCCAGGTCCTGGCCTCGGTGACCAAGAGCTTCACGTCCACCCTGGTCGGCATCGCCATCGACAAGGGCTACCTGGCAGGGGTCGAGCAAAAGGTGATGGACTTTTTCCCCGAGTTCGAAGCTTCCGCGCGCGACGACTTGAAACGCGAGCTGAGCCTCGAGCACCTGCTGACGATGACGGCCGGCTTCCAGTGGCGAAGCGGCGCACGGGGCTACGAGCCTATGCTGCTGAGGCTGTGGAGAAGCCCGGACTGGACGGCTTTCATCCTGGGCGTGCCGGTTCGGGCCAGGCTGCTTGGGCGCTTTCAGTACAACAGCGCCGCCTCTCACCTGCTTTCAGTCATCCTCACGCGGGCCACGGGCAAGTGCGCGCGCGAGTTCGCCAACGAGCACCTGTTCGGCCCGCTTGGGATCGGCCCGCTGCCGGCCGGCGACCGGGACAGGGAGGGGCAAGCCGTGCAGTGGGTGTCTGACCCGCAGGGAAACAGCACGGGCGGCTGGGGGCTGAATCTAACGGCCGTGGACATGGCGCGCTTTGGTTTTCTCTATCTCAACGGCGGGCGCTGGGAGGACGCGCAGATCGTTTCGAGCCGGTGGGTCGAGGCGTCGACCAGCCCGCACACGCCGGGCTACGGTTACCAGTGGTGGCTGCGCGACGTGCACGGTGTGCGGGTTTACGCCGCCGTGGGGCGCGGCGGGCAGCACATCTTTTGTCTGCCCGATCAAGACGTGGTCGTCGTCATCGCCTCGCGGCCGGGCGGCGTCTGGCGGGACCGCTGGCCGCTGTTGGAAGCGTTCGTGCTCCCGGCGATTGGGTAGAGACCTCACAACCCATCCGCCACGTGCGCCATCGCCTGGATGAACTCGGCGTTGTGCAGCCGTGCCCAGGCTGTGGGGAAGGTCTCTAGCAAGTGTTGAAGCTCGGTCTGCCGGTAGGCCAGGTAGGTTGCAACGCCGGGGGCGATGACGGTCGCCGGCGGCTGGCTGCCGGCTGTCTCCTCGCCCGGTCCCCACCGGCCCCAGGTGAGGAAATCGCGCAGCAAGTTGCTGGCGACCACCGCGTCCTGCAGATCACCCAGGTGGTCCTGTATCGCTTTTAGCTCATCGACCAGCATTTTGGTCTCCGCCCCCAACACCTCGCGGAAGAATTCGAGCGTGTAGCGCAGCCGCTTGCAGGCGATACGCAGTTGGTGCAGCCGTGCCAGCGGCACGTCCGGTCCGCTCACCCATTCGTCGTAGGCACGCACGTCGGCCAGGCGTTGGGAGAGCGCCACCGGGGCGACGTGCCGCAAGCGATAGGGGCGCGGCTCGCCTTCGGGAGAGGAGATCGGCACGTCGTTTCTCAATGACGCACCTGCGCCGGGCGTCTGCAAAAAAGCGCCAAAGCGCTCCTTGAACTGTTGGTAAGCGCGGCTGTCCAGGTAGCTCAGCATCGCCTGGCGTGCCCGGTCGTGCTCGACTTGCCAGGCCGCCAGCAGGGGATCTAGCTCGCCAAGCCTGGAGGGCGGCAGCGTTGCCAGGTAAGCGTCGGTTTTCTCGCGCATCACGTCCAGGTCGCGCACTGCTCCCAGCGTGCGCCCGGCGCGCCGCAAGCCCTTGAGGAAAGGCTGCACGGTCTCCGGGTCCAGATAACCATCGAAAACGCGGAAGGCGGCTCGCATCCGCCGCGTGGCCACCCGCATGTCGTGCAGTTCTTCAATGTCCTCCCCCCTCCGCGTGCCAGGCTCGTGGTAGACCATGCGCTGGAAATGATAATACAGCGTCTTACGGGCCGCCTCGGCCATCGTATCGTCCGTCTCCAGCCCCGGCGAGTCAGGCAGCGTGAGCATTTGGACTGGCTCGGGCGGCGGCTCGACTGCCTCAAGCCCACCCCTTCCCTCGCCTCTCTCTTCCTCTTCCTCTATCTCTTTCTCTATCTGTCTTCCCTCTGTCTCCTCAGCCAGCACGGGAGGCGGAAAGACATCCAGCCGCTTGGCGCGGAAGGCATGCAGCCAGTAGCGCACCTGGCGGGCCGACAGGGAGGCCCGTTGGCCAGCCACCGTCTGCGTCAGTCCCTCGTCCAGCGCCAGCAAGGCACGTGCGCGCCGGCCATAGCGGCCGTCTCGTGTACTGAGGCGTTTGCATATCGCGCGCTCGGTCCAGCTCAACAGTCGCCCGCTCGACGTGCCTTCCACAAAAGCCAGCCCGCGCTCGAACTTGGAGAGCGGCTGCGGCTGCAAGCCCCATTCGTCCTGCAGGCAGCGCACCGCGGCGGCCAACTCTTCCTCCGTGCCCTGCGGGGACAATTCCACCTCCAGTTCGTAATAGATCTGGTCGCGTGGGTGAGCGCGCTCACCCACGCCCTCGCCCGCGGCGACACGCACCTCGTCCAGGCACAGCTCGGCCACCGTCCGCCCGTCCAGGCTGAGGAGACGCACCGCGCGGCTTTGGCGCAGGTCAAAAAGCGGGACCAACTCCGCTTCACCCATCAGCTCGAGCAGCTTGTCACGCAGCGGGCTGGCCGGCCACTCGCCCGGCCGGTAGGGGGCAGCGCCGGGCGGCAGCTCGAGCTCGATCTCCTCGCGGCGGTGAAGGGCGCCCTGCGCGCCTCCCAGGCCCTTGAGCGTCATCAACACACCCCCAGCTTGCTCCCGGCGGCGGCAGGCATAGCCGGCGGCCAGGATTGAACGCTTGGGCGTGTCCAGGTAGGTGTCGTGCAATTCCTTGACCCAGCCAGACGCCAGCTCCAGGCCGGCCAGAGACTTGGCCGCTTGCAGGCGCTGCAAGCTCTCGACATCGGTCAATCTAAACTTGGCTTCGATTTCCATACATAACTCCCATAACCATTATACTGTATCCGCCCCGACAAATCAACCAAGACATTCCGAAAATAGATCACGAATGGCACGAATATACGAATTTCGCGAATGTTTTCTGATAGTTAACCACATTCGTGTCATTCGTTCCTTCGTGACATTCGTAAAAGTTTTCGTTCTTGGTAAAGATCACGCCGCTCGGAAGTGGGCCGCTTGGGCAGTCCTTGATCGTTTGAGCGACGTGAGCTATAATTTATCCACGAAAAGCACGAAAGCACACGAAACTTGAAACTCGAAACTCGAAGCTCGAAACTTGAAATAACAATCCCCGAAGCGAAGCGGAGCGGGGCTCGAAACCTGAAACTCTTCCTGCCGGTGGCGATTTTGCTGGCGGCGGCTTTTCTGCGCCTGTGGCAACTGGGCGATGTCCCACCGGGGCTGACGCACGACGAGGCCGGCCACGGCCAGGACGCGATCGCCATCCTGCACGGCGCGCGGCCCATCTACCAGACGGTGGGCTACGGGCGGGAACCGCTGTACGACTATGTGACGGCGGCCGTCATGGCGCTCTTGGGCCGCAGCGATTACCTGGCGCTGCGCCTGAGCTCGGCCGCGCTTGGGCTGTTGACCGTGGCTCTCAGCTATGCCTGGGTGCGGCGAGCCTTTGGCGGCTGGGAGGCGCTGATCAGCTGCGCCTGGCTGGCCGGCTCATTTTGGGCCGTCTCGATCAGCCGCCAGGGGCTGCGCTCCAGCCTGCTGCCGCCCTTGCTGGCCGGGGCGGTGTATGCGTGGTGGCGTGGCGCGTTCGACTTAGACCACCGCCGGCCGGTCACGTGGTTGTACTTTGCCGCCAGCGGCGTCCTGGCAGGCGCGGCATTGTGGACCTACATGGCTGCCCGCATCGCGTGGATACTCTTCCTGGCCATGCCAGTCTTTTTACTCTTGACGGATCGGGCGCGTTTCAAGCAGCGTTGGGGCGGCATGCTGGTGGCCTTGGGCGTGATGGCCCTGCTGGCTGGGCCGATGTTTGCCTGGCTGCACCAGCACCCCGAGGCTGAGCAGCGCTTTGCCCAGCTCGGCGGCCCGCTGGATCAGTTGGCAGCCGGCGACGTGCGGCCGCTCGTGGCCAACGGGCTTGAGGCGTTGGGGATGTTCAGCCTGCGCGCCGACGATCTGTGGATGTACAACTTGCCGGCCCGCCCATGGCTGGGGCTGGTAGACGGCGCGCTCTTTTACCTTGGGCTGGGCCTGGCCGCCTGGCGTTGGCGACGCCCACCGTACGCACTGGCCTTGCTGTGGCTGGGGCTGGGGCTCTTGCCCAGTCTGGTCACTGGCGTTTCAGCCAGCGCCACCCGTGCCGTGGCCATCCTGCCGGTGCTTTACCTGTTCCCGGCAATTGTGGTTTCAAGTTTCAGGTCTCAGCTTTCACATCTCACGTCTCACGTCTCACGTCTCTGGCCGGCTTTGATTCTTCTCGCCAGCCTGTCCATCGTGTTCGAGACTGGGCGTACTTATCACGACTATTTCAACACCTGGGCCAACGCGCGTGACGTGCGGGTGGCCTATCACACGACGCTGTTCGAGACGGCACGCGAGCTGGATCGACTGCCTGTGCCAAGCGGTGAAACGGTCGTCCTGTCGTCGATTTATCCAGGGCAGTATCACGACCCGCATGCATTTGGCCTGCTGCTAGCGCGCCGCGACCTGGCGCTGCGTTGGATGGATGGGCGCGGGGCGCTGCTTTTCCCGTCCCAGCCATCCACCCTGGTCATCCCAGCGTTGGCCCCCCTCGACCCGGCCCTGCAAGCGGCGATTGCGCCGCCTTATGTCCAGCAGATCAGCTCGCGCCGCCTGCGCTCCGACGACCTCAACCCAGGCTTTGACGTATACGCCTGGGACAGCCCACAAGCATTGGAGGCATTGTTGGGGCAGGCCACACCCACGCCATTTCTCAATGGCGCGCCATTAAGAAATAGCGTGCCGGCTGCCTGGAGCGCCAGCGCGACCTTTCCCCCCGACGATCCACAGAGCGTTTACCAGCCCTTAGATCTGCCGGCCGACCTGGGGCACACGATCGCGCTAGCCGGCTACAGCATGTCGAGCCAGGAGATAGCGCCGGGAAGCGAGCTGGTGCTGGTCACGTACTGGCGCATCCTGGCGCGGCCAGCGCCTGGCCTAGACAGCGTGCTGTTCACACACATGCTGTCGCCCGGCGGAGGCCCGCCCATCGTCGCGCAGCAGGACCGCCTGGACGCGCCGACCTGGGACTGGCAGGGCGGCGAGGTGGTAGCGCAGGTGCATCGTCTAGCCATCAGCATCGACACCCCTCCTGGCCTATACCCGCTGGAGGTGGGGGCTTATACGCGGCGCGGTCCGTCGCCGTTGGATCCCGACCCACCTGCCACGCGCCTGGTGTTGTACGTGGACGGGCAGGCAGCCGGGGACCGCGTCCTGCTGCTGCCGCTGCGGGTGAGGTAGGGAGGGATTCGCAAATCACCCCTACATTGTCAGACACTTGTCTTAAAACATTAAGAGTTTTAAGGTTGAAAGGCCTTTTCTCTATTGCCTTTGTAGCCAGCATTTGGTAAAATAGAGCACTTGGTGAGATAATCCTGCCCCCCCCCTGAACAAGGAGACTAACTATGAAACCAAGCCAAGCTTGGCAGACCGCCCTGGGGCAATTACAAATGCAAATGCCGCGTGCCACGTTCGATACGTGGGTGCGCCAAGCGACCGTCCTCTCTTATGAGGACGGCATGTTTGTCATTGGCGTCCACAACGGTTACGCCAAAGACTGGCTAGAAAATCGCCTGCATCCCCTTATCCAGCGCACCCTAACCAATATCGTCGGACAAAGCGTACAAGTGCGTTTTGTCGTGTGGAGCAAGACAACGAGCCAAGACGATAACAGTAATCCTCTCTTGAACCTGCGGCCTGAAACAGAGGAAGCACTCGATCAGGGCGAGGAGCGCATCGTAGACGAGCCGGCCGTGACGCCAGGCATTAACGGGATCAACGGGCGTTACACCTTCGAAACCTTCGTCGTCGGCCCTAGCAACCGGCTGGCCCAGGCCGCCGCGTTGGCCGTGACTGAAAACCATGCCACCGCTTATAACCCCCTGTTCCTGTATGGGGGCGTGGGCTTGGGCAAAACACACCTGCTCCACGCCGTGGGCGTTGAAAGCCAACGCCGAGGACGGCAAACGTTGTACGTGTCGTCAGAACAATTCACCAACGAGCTGGTCAATGCCATCCGGACTCAAACCACCGCGGCCTTCCGTGACAAGTATCGCAGCATCGACGTGCTGCTCATCGACGATATCCAATTCATTGCCGGCAAGGAGGCGACACAAGAAGAGTTTTTTCACACCTTCAACGCGCTGCATGACAACGGCAAGCAAATCGTCATCTCGAGCGACCGCCCCCCCAAGGCGTTGGTCACGTTGGAAGAACGGCTGCGCAGCCGGTGCGAATGGGGCTTGATCGCCGACATCCAGCCGCCGGACCTGGAAACACGCATGGCCATTCTGCAGGCCAAGGCCGAAAGCCTGTCGATGGACGTCCCAGATGAAGTGATCGGCCTGATCGCACACCTGGTTCAAAGCAACATCCGCGAATTAGAAGGAGCGCTCAACCGCGTCATTGCCTACACTCGCCTGATGCGCGCTCCACTGGACAAGGGGGCAGCCGAAGCCGCCTTGGCCGAACTTGTTGCACGCCCGGCTTCAATTTCCATGGATAACGTCCTGCAGATCGTGGCCGAATATTACAATATCGATTTGGACGCGATCCAGAGCAAAGCACGCAACAAGGAAATCGTTCGTCCTCGCCACGTGATCATGTACCTGGCACGCGAAGAAGCCGGGGTTTCTCTGCCAGATATAGGCACACAACTGGGTGGAAGAGATCACACCACAGTGATGTATGGTGTAGAAAAAATCGCCCAAGAAATCGAGCACGACGATTCACTGCGCCGCGATATCTTGACCATCCGAGACCGGCTTTACCGCCTCGACGTCGCCCGCCAGGCGGCCTAGATGTGGAAAACTGCGGCTCAGATGTGGAAAACTGGAACCTTTTGGGGATAACCCCCAAATCCCTCATCCATATTTAGGGGAGGCGTTTCCGTTTGCCCCCACAGATGGCCCTGTCCTCTAATCGCCACGAATCAACCCTCCAACACTGCCCGTTTCCAGGTCCGTTTCCACGCAGTATCCACACCCAATGGAATTTCCTCTGAGGCTTTTACCTCTATATACAGGAGCGGGTAAAAAATACAGCCCTACCTGTAGGGTCACACACACGTTTTGCACAGTGTTCTTCTTGCCTACTAATATTACTAATTAATTAATACTATGATAAAATTCATGTGTATAAAATGAGCGCTAGTTCCTAATCGCTTGAAACTCTTGAACCTATTTGCAGAGGAGTTTGATTGTGGACATATGGATCGAAGTGTTTAAACTGGGCGCCGTTGCAGCGCTCGTGGCCACCAATGCTTTTTTTGTCGCGGCCGAGTTCAGCCTGGTCAGCGTGCGAAGCACGCGGGTTGAAGAATTGATCGCACACGGTAATCTTACCGCGAAAGCAGTTCGTCACGCGATCGCTGACCCCGACCGCTTTATCGCAGCCACGCAGTTGGGCATCACCCTGGCCAGCCTGGGCCTGGGTTGGCTGGGGGAACCGGCGTTGGCGCATTTGATCGAGCCGTTGTTCGGTTTTTTGCCAGACTGGTGGGGAGGTGCGGCCAGTCACGCGGCGGCTGCCGGCGCGATCGCTTTCAGCTTTATTACGTTTTTGCACGTGGTCGTTGGCGAGTTAATGCCCAAGTCGATCGCTTTGCAAAAGCCGGAAGAGACCGCCTTGTGGGTGGCCCGCCCGATCTTGTTGGCCGAGCGTTTGTTCCGTCCCTTGATCTGGGCGCTGAATGGCACGGGCAATTTTTTGCTGCGCTTGATCGGGTTCGCATCGGCCAGTGGCCATCACCTCGTTCATTCTGTCGAAGAGCTCAAGCTGTTGGTGGTGGCCAGCCAGGAAAGCGGCCTGCTGGAAGTGGGCGAAAGAGAGATGCTGCACGCGGTGTTTGATTTTGGCGACATGCAGGCGCACCAGGTGATGGTGCCGCGTACCGAGATCGTGGGCGTGGAGGCTGGGCTGCCGCTCTCTCAGGTCATCGAGATGGTTGCCTCGCACACACTGACCAAGTTCCCGGTATACGAGGGGAATTTGGATCACGTGATTGGCGTTTTACACACCAAGGACCTGGTCAAGTTGGCCTATCATACGGCGGACAAGACGGCGCGTGACTGCATGCGTGAGGGGCTATTTGTCCCCGAGACGATTCATGTCAGCAAGTTGTTGGCCCGCTTCCGCACGCGCAAGCAGCACATCGCGATTTTGCTGGACGAATATGGCGGCACGGCTGGGCTGGTCACGTTGGAGGACCTGGTTGAGGAGATTATTGGAGACGTGGCGGATCAATTCGAGCAGGAAGAGCCTGACATCGTACGCCTGCCGGACGGCAGTTACAGCATCAGCGGGCGGACGCTCATCGAGGAGGTCAACCAGGAATTGGACCTGGCTTTGAGCGACTCGCACTATGAGACGATTGCCGGCTACATGCTGGGGTGCTTGGGGCGTATGACCGAGGTAGACGATACGGTCGAGGTGGAGGGACTGGAGCTGCGCGTCAAGGAGATGGATGGGCTGCGCATCGCGCGTGTCCTCTTGAGGCGAGCCATATGATCGCCGAAGTGGTCGTCTTGCTGCCGACTTTTACGCCGGTGGACGCGCGCCAACGTCCCCTGTATCGCTACACGATACCGGATCATCTGGCTGGCAAGCTATCCCCCGGCCATTTCGTGCTGGTGCCTTTTGGCAGGCACGCGGAGGCAGCCGCGCGCCTGGTTTCAGGTGTCGTCTTTCGCCTGGTCGATCACGCTCCACCTGGACTGGATCTCAAGCCGGTGCACGATTTGCTCGACCCCCAGCCGGTGGTGAGCGAGACTCACTTGCGGCTGGCCACTTGGATGGCGGACTTTTACCTGGCTCCCTTGTGCGAGTGCGTGCGTCCCTTTGTGCCGCCGGGGCAGGCGATTCATTCTGACCTGGAGTATGCCCTGGCAGGCTCCCCTTCGGAGATCGCGTCGAAAAGTCCCCTGGGTAGCTTGCAGGCCCGTATCGTCAGTCTTTTGGCGCAGCGCGGCCCGCTGCGTGCCGGGCAACTGAGCGCGGCCCTAGCGCGCAAGGATTGGCAATCATCCCTCAAGTCCCTGATCGCCAGGGGAGTGGTGAGCGCCAGGCGCGTGTTCCCGTCGCCGCGCACTCGGCCCAAGCTGGTGCGTTTTGTCGAATTGGCGGCTGCCTGCCGGCCAGAGCATGCGGTAGGACTGGGGCGGGACGAAGCGATCATCCAACGCCGCCAGCGCGCGCTCGACTTTTTGCAGCGTGAGGGGCGGGCTGTGGAGGCCGAGTGGGTGTGTGCCGAGTCAGGCTGCCGCCCGGACGACCTGGTTTTCCTGGAAAAGAAAGGCTGGGTCAATTTCAGGTTCCAGGAGATGCTGCGTGACCCCTTGGCTGCCAAGGACTTTGTCGCGGTCGAGCCACCAGCCCTGGCCCGTGATCAGCAGTCAGCTTGGGATCGTATCCGGGCTGGTCTTGAGTTGGCCTGGCTCGCCCCAGGCGGCAGCGCCCCGGTGGCTTTTTTGCTCCACGGCGTTACTGGCTCTGGCAAGACCGAGATTTATTTGCGAGCGGTGGCCGAGACGCTGGCGGCTGGGCGGCAGGCGGCCGTCTTGGTGCCTGAGATCAGCCTGACGCCGCAGACGATTCGCCGCTTCGCGGTGCGTTTCGCGGGCCGCGTGGCGGCTTGGCACAGCCAACTGTCGTTGGATGAAAAGTATGATACGTGGCGGCGTATTCGCGCCGGGGAGGTGGACGTGGTCATCGGCCCGCGCTCGGCCTTGTTTTCGCCGTTGGAGCGGCTGGGGCTGATCGTCATGGATGAAGAGCACGAGGCGAGTTACAAGCAGGACATCGGCGGCGACTTGCCATTTGAGATGCCGTCCTACCATGCGCGTGAGCTGGCGCTTGAACTGGCGCGCTTGAGCGGCGCGGCCGTCATACTGGGCAGCGCCACGCCGGGGCTGGAATCCTACCTGCGCGCGCGGCGCGGCGAGTTCATTCTGCTGGAATTGCCGCGTCGCATCCTCGGCCACGACCAGCGCCTGGAGGATCAGCAGGCGCGTTATCACGTCGAAACGCGTTACCGGCGCCTAAGCGATACGCCCCAGGCGCGTTATCTCGACTTGCCGCCTGTACACGTCGTCGACATGCGCCAGGAATTGCGCGCCGGCAACCGGCACATCTTTAGCCGTGACTTGCAAGCTGCGCTGGCCGAGGTGCTGGCTGCCCACCAGCAGGCGATCCTCTTCCTGAACCGGCGCGGCAGCGCCACCTTTGTCATGTGTCGCGATTGTGGTCACGTGATGGCCTGCCCGCGCTGTGATTTGCCGCTCACCTATCACGAGTCCCAAGCGGCCGGCGTGGAGCCCCTGGTGTGCCACCGCTGCAATTATCAAGAGGCCGTCCCCAGCCACTGCCCGGCCTGCGCCGGTGTGCGGATCAAGTATTTTGGCTTGGGCACGCAGCGGGTGGAAAAAGCCGTGGCCGAAGCCTTCCCCTCGGCGCGGGTGATACGCTGGGACGCCGATACCAGCAGCGGGCGAGGCGTGCACGAGATTTTTTTGCAGCAGTTTATCGAGGGAGCGAGCGACGTCATGATCGGCACGCAGATGATTGCCAAGGGACTCGATCTGCCGCTGGTCACGTTGGTGGGGGTGATCAGCGCTGACACTGGCCTGCATCTGCCGGATTTTCGGGCCGCCGAGCGCACCTTTCAATTGTTAGCGCAAGTGGCCGGGCGGGCCGGGCGCGGCTTGCTGGGCGGGCGCGTGATCGTGCAGACCTATACGCCAGGGCACTATGCTGTGCAGCGAGCCGCCCATCACGATTATGCCGGGTTTGCCCAGCGGGAATTGGCTTTTCGCCGCCAGATGGGCTATCCGCCTTTCAACCGGCTGGCGCGCTTGCTCGTGCAGAACGCCAACCCACGCCGCGCGCAAGCCGAGGCCGAAGATCTGGCACGTGCTTTGCTGCCGCACCTGGAAATGCACAGCCTGGGCCGCGGCGCACTCGTTGGCCCGGCGCCCTGCTTTTTGAAGCGCATTCGTGATCAGTATCGCTGGCAGCTCGTCTTGTGTGCCCCAGACCCGGTTGCCATTCTGCGCCACCTGTCCCTGCCACCCGCTTGGCGGGTGGATATAGACCCGATTGATCTTTTGTAGCGGCAAGTGTGGTAAAATGGAGATGGTGAGGTGACTAGATGAGCGAAGCGCGCATAGTGATTGTCGAGGATGAACGGATCGTTGCCAGGGACATTCAAAAGAGGCTCACAAGCCTGGGATATACGATCGTGGCGATCGTCAATTCTGGAGAGGCAGCCATTCAAGAGGTGAGCCGCCTGTTGCCTGACCTGGTGTTGATGGATATTATGCTCAAGGGGGCGCTAGATGGCATCCGCGCCGCCCAGCAGATCCGTGACCGCCTTGGTATCCCGGTGATCTACTTGACTGCCCATTCTGACGAGACCACCTTGCAGCGGGCCAAGCTCACCGGCCCCTTTGGCTACATCGTCAAGCCTTTTGAGGAGAGAGAACTGCATATCAGCATCGAGATGGCGCTATACAAGCATCACATGGAGCGCCAGTTGGCTTGGGATGCGGGGGTGAACGCGGCTGCGGCTGAGTTATCCAAGGCCTTGATCTCGTCCTTGTCGCTGGATGACGTTTCGGCCCTGGTGTTGGAGCAAGCCAGTCGCCTCACCGGCAGTGCGTTTGGCTTTGTCGGCTACATCGACCCGCAAACGGGCTATATGATCAGTCCAACCATGACCCGCGACATCTGGGAAAGCTGCCAGGTGGCTGACAAGAGCATCGTATTTGAAAAACTCGGTGGTCTGTGGGGCTGGGTGTTGGAGCATCGCCAGCCGCTGCTGACGAACGCGCCGCGGGACGATCCCCGCTCGTCGGGCGTGCCGCAAGGTCATTTGCCGATCCAGCGTTTCCTGGGTGTGCCGGCCGTATTGGGCGAAACGCTGGTGGGCATGGTCTCGTTAGCCAATTCGGCGCGCGACTATGGCGAGCAGGACCTGGCCCTGGTCGAGCGCCTGGCCACGCTTTACGCGCTGGCCGTCCAGCGCACGCGGGCCGAGGAAGAAATCCGCCAGTTGAATGAAAGCCTGGAACGCCGCGTCGCCGAGCGCACGGCGCAATTGCAGGCGGCGCTCAAGGCCAAGGGCGAGATGCTGCAAAACGTTTCGCACGAGCTGCGCACGCCGCTCACCATGATCTATGGCTATATCGTCTTACTCGAAGACGGCAGCCTGGGCGTGCTTAACGATGAGCAAACAAACGCCGTGCAGGTGATGCGCCGCCAGGGGGACCGCCTCCGTTTTATGTTGGACCGGCTGATCACACTCCAGAGCTTTGATGCGCAGGTGTTGAACCTCATCGAATGGGATTTAGCCGTGTGGCTTCCACAAGCTGTAGAAACATGGCGGGAGCGGGCGGCCAGCGCCAGGGTTGAGTTCCGCCTGGATATATCTCCCCGCCTACCGCCGGTGAAGGCTGATTCAAGCTATCTCAACCACGTCCTATCAAACCTGCTGGATAATGCCATCAAGTTCAGCCCCGGCGGCGGCTGGGTGGAGGTGCGGGCCTGGGCGGAGGGAGAGCAGGTGACTGTGGCCGTCGCCGACCATGGCGTAGGCATCGCGCCGGACCATCTCGACAATCTGTTCGAACTCTTTTCCCAAGCGGATGGCAGCGCCACGCGCCGCTTTGGCGGCATGGGGATTGGCCTGGTGCTGTGCCGAACTGTTGTGGAGGCCCACGGCGGGCGCATCTGGGTCGAAAGCGGTGGCAGAGGGCAGGGCAGCACGTTTTACGTTTCGCTGCCCATCGCGCGTGAGGGTGAATCGTGATGTGGCGAATTGACGCAATACGCCGTACTCCGTATAGCGTATTCCGTAGCACGCTGAGGTGATGATGAGCGATGTACGCATTCTCGTTGTCGAAGACGAACGCATCGTCGCCAAGGACATCCAGCTCAGGCTGCACGAGTTGGGATATCGTGTAGCGGGAGTGGTGGCTTCGGGCGAGCAAGCGATCCAGCAGGCAGCCGAGCTGCGGCCCGACTTGGTGTTGATGGACATCCTGCTCAAGGGCGAGCTGGATGGTATCCAGGCCGCAGAGCAAATCCAGGCGCGCTTTGGCATCCCGGTGATGTATCTCACGTCCCATTCCGATGAGGCCACCTTGCAGCGCGCCAAGCTCACCAGCCCGCTTGGCTATATCCTCAAGCCCTTTGAATCCAGGGAACTGCACACGGCCATCGAGATAGCCTTGTACCGTCACGCGATCGAGGGAAAAATTCGCGAGTTGAACGAGAGCCTGGAACGCCGCGTTGTCGAGCGCACCGCTCAACTGGCGGCTGCTAACGGGGCGCTGCAACAAAGCGAGGCCAAGTTCCGGCATATTTACGAGAACGCACCGGTGATGATTTGCTCGCTCGACGAGCACGATTGTATCGTCGACGTCAATCGCAAGTGGCTGGAAGAGACCGGCTACAGCCGGGATGAAGTAGTGGGGCGCCGGCACGATTTTTTGATGACGCCCGAGTCGTCCGAACGGGCTTTCTGCACGATGGCCCCCCAGTTCGAGCGCGACGGTTTCGTGCGTGACGTGCCTTACCAGTACATCCAAAAGAGCGGCACGGTGATCGAGGTTTTGTTCGATTGCCAGGCTAGCACCGACCCCGCCGGCCGGCGGATCGGCCTGGCGGTTGTGCGCAATGTGACCGAGCATCGCTGGGCCGAGCGGCGACTGCGCTTGCAAAGCGCCGCGCTCGAAGCCGCCGCCAACGCGATTGTGATCACCAATGCACATGGCCGCATCGTGTGGGCCAACCCGGCCTTCAGCAGTTTGAGTGGGTATGGCCTGGAGGAAGTCGTCAACCAGACCATGCGTGTGCTCAACTCGGGGCAGCAGGACGAGGCCTTTTACCGCCAGTTGTGGGAGACGATCAAGGCCGGGCGGGTCTGGCACGGCGAGCTGGTCAACCGGCGCAAGGACGGCAGCTTGTACGTCGAGGAGCAAACCATTACGCCCGTGCGGGATGACTATGGCGAGATTGCCCACTTTGTTGCGATCAAGAACCTGAAACGTGAAACGTGAAACTCGTATGGACAACGCGCGCATTCTGATTGTCGAAGACGAACAGATCGTCGCCAGGGATCTGGAGAAAAGACTGACAGCCCTGGGCTACAGTGTTTCAGCGGTGGCCGCCTCAGGCAAGGGGGCTATCCAGAAGGCGGCGGAGACGCAGCCGGACCTGGTGCTGATGGACATCACGCTCAGGGGCGAGATGGACGGTGTGGAGGCGGCTGGCCTGATTCAAGAGCGCTTTGACTTGCCGGTGGTCTACCTGACCGCGCACGCTGACGAGACCACTTTGCAGCGAGCCAAGCTCACCGGCCCTCTTGGCTACATCCTCAAGCCCTTTCAGGAACGGGATTTGTACATTGGCATCGAGATAGCGCTCTACAAGCACCGCTTGGAGAGAGAATTGAGGCTTTTGAACCAGGAGTTGGAGTGCCGCGTCGCCGAGCGCACTGCGCAGTTGGAGGAAGCCAACCGAGAGCTACGAGCGGAATTTGCCAGGCAAAAGCGCATGCAGGCTCGCTTGATGCACGCTGACCGGCTGTCGGCGCTAGGCCAGTTGGCGGCCTCGGTGGCGCACGAGATCAACAATCCTTTGCAATCGGTCATCGGCTGCCTGGCCCTGGCCCAGGAGGCGCTGGTCGAGGAGGGCGAGGACGCCGGCGAGTATCTCAAGGTGGCCCGTGAGGAAGTGCGCCGCATCGCGCGCATTGTGGCCCGCATGCGCGATCTCTACCGGCCGGAATCGGGCAAAAGAGAGCTGACCGATCTCAACGCGCTGGTCGAGCACGTGCTCGATTTGAGCCGCAAGCGCTGCCAGGAAAGCCGGATCATCCTGGAGTGGAGGCCGGCGGAAAGCTTGCCCTCCCTGGAACTGGCGTCTGACCAGATCAAGCAGGTCCTGTTGAATTTGATGCTCAACGCCATCGACGCCATGCCCGGCGGCGGGTGCTTGGAAGTGAGCACGGTTCACACGCCGGACCCGCCCGGGGTGCGCGTTGTGTTTCGCGATAACGGTGTGGGGATTCCCCCGGAGGTTTTGCCGCACATTTTTGAGACCTTTTACAGCACCAAACCCGAAGGCTCTGGTCTGGGGTTGGCCATCAGCTTGAACATCGTCAGCGAGCACAACGGCCGCCTCGACGTGCAGAGCCAGGTGGGGGAGGGCAGCACGTTTACAGCCTGGCTGCCGGCTGCGTAACTCTATCGCAATGGTAACTACTCAGCCTGCCTATTTTTAGTTACACAGAGCCTCACAGAGGGAACACAGAGGCACACAGAGGCTTTAAAAAGGCTAAAT
>JAFGFO010000349.1 GCA_016931085.1 Thermoflexales bacterium | reverse complement strand
GCATATATCCCCCACAATAGCGTCATTTTGTGGCTCGGCGCCCCACTTACCTCCCCGAAAGCTTAGAGCTTTCGGGGAGGTTGCCCCTTGGACGATTTGCTTCGAATGCCCGAATCCCGGCCCCACTTGCATTTTGGCCCTTTAGGCATATAATGAGAGTCATGGACGACGACCCTGGGACCACCCAGACAAATAGTGAGCAGAGCGGCGGCGTGGCGATCGATGGCCAGCAAGTGAGCGTCGGGCACGACGTCGCCGGGGGCGACATCATCACCGCCGGGCGCGACGTCGCCGGGCGCGATATTGTCGCCACCACGACCACCTACACCGGCATGGGTGCCGCCGAAGTGCAGCGCCTGCTGATCACAGTCGGCATGCTGGTCTTTGTGACGGCCGCCTGCTTCTTTTCCGGCGGGGTCGCAGTGGGTGGAGTGGCCATCGCCGCACTGAACACACCGGTGCCCAAGTCGGACGAGATGGCGGTTGCCATGAGTGAAAAGCTCGAGCGAGTGGCCGACCTGAGCAGCGGACAGAGCCTTGAGCTGGTCTTTACCGAGGCCGAGTTGTGCTCTTATGTCTGGCGCAACATCGGCCCACAGATTGGATTGAGAGATGCTGAAACACGTCTCTTGGGCTCCGGCCGTTTTGTCGTGGGCGGCCAATGGGAGAGCTTGGGCAATTCGCGTATCGCGGCGACCTTCCATCTTCAAGAAGGAGATACGCCTATTAAGCTAGAGTCGGCCGCGATGCAGCTATTGCCTCTAGGAGATTCTAGCTTTGGATGGGTGCCTATTCCTTCCCTGGTGCTGCAGCCTTTGGAAGATCGCCTCAACCGGGAACTGGGCAACGTCAAGCTGGGGCCGGTCAGCTCGTACCTCCAATCGCCAGAGGCAGGCGCGCCGGACGGTAGTAGACAACAGGTAGAATGGCAAATACCTGTAACCGGGCGCTAAGCCAGGTACAGACTCCCCAGTCCAGCCGCCGCCAGCGCGCTGACCAGCGTGCCGATAAAATTGACCCAGTCGTTGTTCAACCAGCTCCAGCCGCGCAGCCGGCGTGCCACGCTGCCGCAGCGATGCAGCCGCCTTTCAGTTTCTTTGCCACACGTGTCGCAATAATAAATCCCCTGCAGTGTCGCGCCCAGCAGGCTGTCCGCCAACGCACCAGCAAAGCCCGCCAACGTGCCCACGCTGGCGATCGCCCAGCCCAGGTTCACTGCCTCGCCGGCGCTCCAACGGAACAAGGCCGCCAGGCCCGCGATCAGCCCCGCGCCCAGCAGGGCCGCTCCCGAGCCGTCCCAGGTGATAGCGCCCGAGCTGCCCGGGGCGGCCGGCTGCCCGGTGGTGATCGTGCGCGGCACGTCCTTGCTCAGCACGCCCAGCTCGGTGGCCCACGTGTCGGCGTTGGCCTCGGCCAGCGCACCGACGAAGGCAAATAACCAGAGGGGGTGCGGGAAGCAGGCGCTCCCCACGGCGGCCGCGGCCGCCAGGCCCCCGTTGGCCAGCGCCTGCCACAGGTCGCGCGGCCCGCCCTTGGCAAACTCTTCCGCCACGCCGGCTTTGGCGGCGCGCTTGTAATGCGTGAGCAGGCTGGAGGAGACGAAGAACGCGATGAGCAGCAGCCCCCAGTCCCATCCCCCCAGGCCAAAAATCAGCGTGCCGGTCAGCACAGCGCCGAGAACGCCACTGCGGGTGAGCGACCGGCGCCGGTAAGCCACCAGGCCGATCGCCAGGCTCAACACCAGGCCGGCCACTATGCGTAGTCCATAACTAGCTATCATAGATTGAGCTTAAAGCTAAGGTTAAGGGGTGACCCCCATTAAAGAATCCGTAAGCCTGGCGGCTATCAAGACGCCTTCGGCGTGGGAAGCCGCCCTACAAAATCGCCTCTCCGGCAGCCTGTTAGTTATCTACGGCTAGCCAGGCCACTGTGACGCCATCGCCACCTTCGCCTTCTTTGCCAGGCTCGAACTTGGTCACCGCGCTCTCTTTCCTCAGCGCCTGGCGCACCGCGCGCTTGAGCGCGCCGGTGCCGTGCCCGTGAATGATGCGCACCCAGGGCAAGTTGGCTTGCACGGCATTGTCCAAATAGCGTTCCAGGCTGGCCAGTGCGTCTTGGGCCAACTGCCCGCGCAAATCGAGTTCTATGCCGGGCGAGGAAACTGGCCCGCGCCGGCGGTGCTCCGCCTCGGCCGGCATGGGCTGCGGTGAGGAGCGCCATTCCAGCTCGCCGGCCGGCAGCCGCAAGCGCAGCCGGCCGGCCTGCACCTCGACCTCGTCCCCGTCTAAAGACAGGATCTGGCCTTCGGTCTTGAGGCGCTCCACCCAAACCTGGTCGCCCACATGCAGTGGGTGGCGCGGCCCGAGATGTTCCACCGCCGGCGAGCTGGGCACGGCGGCCTCGGTCAGTGCGGCCCGGCGCGCCTCGACCGCCGCCAGCTCGGCCGCCCGCGTGTCTGTGAGTTTCCCGCGCAGGGCACGCACCTCTTCTCCCAATTCGTCCAGCACGAGCTGGGCTTCCTGGCCGGCCGTGTCCAACACCGCCCGCCGTTCCTGCTCGATGCCGGCCAGGCGGGCCCGCAGCTCTTTCTCCTGTCCCTCGGCTTCGCGCCGGGCGCGTTCGGCCGCCGCACGGTTTGCTTCCGCCTCGGTCCGGCTGCGGTGAATCTCAGCCAATAAATCTTCCGTATGCAGATCGCCTTCGGCCACTGCCGCGCGGGCCGCCTCGACGATGGACGCCGCCAGCCCCAGGCGAGCGGCGATGGCAAAGGCATTGCTGCGACCCGGCAGGCCGATGCTCAACTTGTACGTAGGCGATAGGGTGTCTGGGTCGAACTCGGCGCTGGCGTTGACGGCACCCGGTGTGACACTCGGCACAGCCCACAGTTTCAATTCGGGATAGTGGGTGGCCACCAATGTCGTCACCCGCCGCGCGCGCAAGTGCTCCAGCATCGCCCGCGCCAGGGCCGCGCCTTCGCCCGGATCGGTGCCGGCGCCCAGCTCGTCCAATAACACCAGGCTGCGGCAGTCCGCCTGGCCCAGGAAGCTGATCAGGTTGCCCATGTGGGCCGAGAAGGTAGACAGGTTCTGCTCGATCGATTGTTCGTCGCCGATGTCGGCGTAAATGTGCTCGAAGGCCGATATCGCGCTGCCATCGCCGGCCGGGACGTGCAGGCCACAGTAGGCCATCAGGCACAACAGGCCGACAGTTTTCAGCGCCACCGTCTTGCCGCCCGTGTTGGGGCCGGTGATGACCACGATAAAGGTCTGCTCGTCCAGGACGACGTCGATCGGCACGACCCGCTGCGAGTCGAGCAGCGGATGGCGGGCCTGGATGAGCTGTATCGTCGAGCCGGGTTGGTCGTCTGATTTTCTGAACGGCACGATGCGCGGCTCGACGGCGTGGATCGCTTCGGCATAGCCGGCGCAGGCAAAGGCCAGGTCGAGCTCGGCCAACACCTCGACCGCAGCTGTGATGTATACCCCTTCGTCGGCCACCAGGGCTGAGAGCGCGGCCAACACGCGTTCCACTTCGCGCTGCTCGCGCAGCGCCATCTCGCGCCAACGATTGCCCATCTCTACGCAAGACAAGGGCTCGACGAACAGCGTCACGCCAGAGGCGGATTGGTCGTGTACTACGCCTGGGATGCGCCCTCTGAAATCGGCCTTGATCGGGATCACGTAGCGGCCGGCGCGTTGGGTGACGAGCGCCTCTTGCAGGTAGGGCGCGTTGCGCGGCGCGGCCAAGATGCGATTGAGTTTGTCCATCAAGCGCTCGTGCGATTCGCGCAAGTCACGCCGGATCGCGGCCAGTTCAGAGCTTGCCGTGTCTCGCACCTCGGCCTTGTCGTCGATGCAGCGCTCGATCTCGCCGATCACCTCACCCGCCTCGGCGATGCGAGCGGCAGTAGCGGCCAGTAGGGGGAACTCGTTGCGCCGGCGTGCCAGGGTGCGCTGCACCGTGCGCGCCACCACCAAAGTGTCTCGCACTTGAAGCAGCTCGAGCGGCAAGAGAGTAATACCGTGCGCGGCGCGATCCACCAGGAGGCGAACGTCGTGGACGCCGCCCAGGCGCACGTCGGCTTTGCTCGATAACAACTGGCGCGCTTCGCGCGTGAGGGCCAGCCGCCGCTCGATCTCGCCAGCGTAGGTGGCTGGTGAGAGTTGCCGGCACAAGGCCTGCCCGGCCGAAAACGAAGCATAGCCGGCCAGGCGCTCCAATACCTTGGGCAGCTCGAGCGTGAGGCAGTGTTTGGCTTCCACTGTGCTAGCCGGCGAGCGAGCGGATGATCGGGTCGCCCGGGAAGAAGAAAAGCACACCCGCCGCGATAGGACGCACCAGGACCTGGACGACGCTGCTGAGCGGCCCCGAGTTGTGGAGACTCTTGAAGGGCGCCATGAAGAGGCCGGCGAGCAGCAGGCCCCACAAAATGCCGGCGAATGCGCCAAGAATGTTGTCCACAATGCGCAGACGCGGCAGCGCCGTGTCCTTGAAGGCCCAGCGGAAGAGTATCTCAAAGATAAAAACGACCAGGATCGCGGTAAACACAAAGCCCAGGGAATAGGACGCAGAATAGCCCAGCACCTTGAACGAGTTGAAGAAAAAGCCGGGCTTGTCGTACAGGCCAGCCGTGGCGAAAAAACCAAACGCCACGATCACGGAGCTCATCAGCAGCCGGATCACGCGCCGCTTGATCCCCAGTAATACACCTACAATCAACATCACGATAACGAGTATGTCTCCCATAGCGACCTCTGGTTAATTGTTAATTATTAATTGTCAATTGTTAATGTCTGATTATACCACACCAGGCCAGAATGATGAACTGTAACCGTTTAGTAACGTTAGGCGGAGTGGTTTGAGGTACAGTATACACAAGCGATAGCGCGCGGCTTGAACCTGAAACCCTGAACCTGCCACTGTCTTTGCAAGGGAGGCTACTATCATGATCTTTGTGGATCAGGATGCTGCGGCCTTTGTGGCCCAGCTGACCAAAACGCTGGCATGCCAGCCCGATTCGGAGCTTGGTATCTCCAACTTGTTGGAGGAGATCAATCGACGTCTGGGCACCGAGGCCATCTCCATCTTTGTGTTGGACGAGCCACACGATGAGTTGGTGCTCAAATATGCTGCCGGGCCGGTTAGACGCTCGATCCTGGGTTTGCGTATCCCATCCCAACAGGGTGTCGTCGGTTGGGTGGTCAAATTCAACGATCCCTTGATCGTTCCCTCGCCCGGCCTGGATACTCGCTTCTTCAGCGGCATCGACCAGAAAACTGGCTTTATCACGCGCTCTATTTTATGTGTGCCGGTCGTTAGAGATGATCGGAGCGTGGGGGCGATCGAAGTGCTCAACAAGACGACCGGCTCCTTTACCGACGATGACCTGGCTCTCGTGCGAGAGCTGGCCGCGACTTTAGCTAATACCTATGCTCTCCTCTGGACGGTCAACTGATCGTCGGCCTAGTCCAGCCAGTTCGTAGGGGCGGGCCGCCCAACCGCCCCTACTTTCGTTGGCCTATTCCCTCGCTTTGTGCTACAATACAGGCAAGTCGAGTAGCCTGGATCACAGGAAAAAAGGGAATCTGCCATGGATTATATCGACGTTCTCAAGCGAACAGATCTGTTTTGCGAATTGACCCCACCTCAACTGGAGAGGGTGGCGACGATTTGCCAGGAATGCACGGGCCGCGCCGGCGAGGTGATCTTTGAGGAAAACACGGCCGGCAAAGAGCTGTATATCGTCGTGAGAGGCGAGGTTGAGATCTTGCTCGACCCAGGCCTGGTGAGCGGCCCCAGATCCCCCAGCGCATCCTCGCCGGTCCCCATCGCCAGCTTGCATCAGGGCCAGGCCTTTGGCGAGGTGGCACTCATCGATCAAGGCCTGCGCAGCGCCTCGGCCCGCTGCGCCGTGAATAACACTCTCTTGCTCGTGATCCCCAGCGACAAGCTGCTCGAGTTGTGCGATGGCGACACAGACCTGGGCTACCACGTCATGCGCAACGTGGCCGCCGAGCTGGCCTTCAAGATCCGCAACAGTGACCTGGCTATCCGCGAGCAACTGCTGTGGCGCCCGCGCCACGCGGTGTAGGGGCAATTTTGCGTCGTCCCTACGCCTTGGGCAGACACAGGGGTCTGCCCCTACGCGATCCAACTGGCCGTGTACTCGGTCAGATCGTCCAGCTTGGCGATCCCCGGCTCTCGAACGGCCCATACCCCCTTCAGTCCAAGCTCGTCGGCCGTGAGCTGAAAATGACACATCGCGACCCCCATGTCCAGGCGCTGCATATCGTCTATTCTCAATAGCTTCGTATACCACTTTTGCCGGTAGCCGGGCGTTCGCCGCAGGTAAAAGTGCCACTTTCCCCCGTCCTTGACGATGCGCCACGGCTGCTTGTTCGAGGCCGACGGTCCCAGGCGCACCATGTCGAGCGGCACGGCATAGTCGCCGGCGGCCGCCTGGGAGAGCGGGGCGCCAAACTGGCCCGCGAAGAACAATCTGTCCCACCCATACCTGTGCTCAGACCTGGCGCTCCGGCGAATCACCGCGTCCGCTGCGGCGGGTTTATCGGCTATATGCCCGACCGAGACGACCGCCGGTGTCCGCTCGCCGCGGCCCGCGGAAATCTTTTTGGCAAAGCTGCTCTTGGTAAAGCTGCCACCCAACCAGCAGGTGCCGAGTCCCAGGTCGGTTGCAAACAAGATGAGCTGCTCCATCAGGTAGCCGAAATCTTCCAGGTTCTTGTCGGCCTCGCCCACGGCGCCCACGATAAAACCGGCCGGGTTCTTGATGAATCCGTACGTACCCAGCCCCTTGAGCGCCTGGCGGTCCGCTTCTGTGGCGCTGAGCAGCTTGAAGCGCGATTGGCTGCCGAAGGGACCGGTCGTGGTTGAGGCTGCCAGCTCGGCCAGCTTGTCCCTCTTTTCATTGTCAATGGGCCGCTCGAGATAGGTCCGGCACGAAAAACGCTCCCGAATGATCTCGGTTATGGCTTTGCTGTACAACATGCTCTTTTCTCTCTCTATAAGCTCTGAACTCGGACTATTATACCACGCCATCACGCGCAAGTGGCATTTGCGGGGATGCCAACTTGTGGGTATAATATCTACGTAGGGGCGAGGCACTGCCTCGCCCTGGGCGACCCGGTGGGTCGCCCCTACGAAAGGTCTATTTTCGAAGTAGATAAACCATGACCCTTTACGGCGGAATCGAAGCGGGCGGCACCAAGTTCGTGTGCGCGGTGGGCTGCGGCCCGGACGATGTGCGGGCCCAAACCCGCTTCCCTACGACCATACCTGAAGAAACCATCGGTCGCGCCATTGCGTTTTTTCAAGAGCAAATCGCCCAGGAGCCGCTGGCGGCGATCGGCATCGCTTCTTTTGGTCCCGTCGACCCTGACCCCAACTCGCCTACTTTTGGTACCATCACCACCACCCCCAAGCCTGGCTGGGCCAACACTGACCTGGCCGGCCCGCTGCGCCGTGCCCTGGGCGTGCCGGTGGGCTTTGACACCGACGTGAACGGCGCGGCGTTGGGCGAGGGGCGCTGGGGCGCGGCGCAGGGACTCGACACCTTCATCTACCTGACGATCGGCACCGGCATCGGCGGCGGCGGGCTGGTCGCCGGCCGGCCCATCCACGGCCTGCTTCACCCGGAAATGGGCCACGTCCGCTTGCCTCACGACTGGGAGGCCGACCCCTTCCCCGGCTTTTGCCCCTATCACGGCGACTGCTTCGAGGGCCTGGCGGCCGGCCCGGCTATCGAGCGGCGTTGGGGGCAGCCTGCCGAGAGCCTGCCGCCCCAGCACCCGGCCTGGGCATTGGAGGCGCGTTACATCGGGCTGGGCCTGGCCAATTATGTCTTGACCCTATCGCCGCAGCGCATCATCCTGGGCGGGGGAGTGATGCAGCAGCCTCAGCTTTTCCCCCTCGTGCGCCGTGAAGTGCAAACGCTGCTGGCCGGCTACGTCCACGCTCCCGCGATCCTCGAGCACATCGACGACTACATCGTCCCGCCAGCCCTGGGCAGCCGCGCCGGCGTGCTGGGCGCCATCGCCCTGGCGCAAAGGGCGAGGGGGCAAAGCTCTTCGCCCTGCGTCTAGTGCAATTGGGCCTAAATACACCCCTGATTAGCTTGAGCTTTATCTCTCTTTGGCAAATTCTTGTCAATCTTGACAGAATCTCAAATATAGAGTATAATGCAAGCAAGCACTTGCTTGCATTATGGCAAAAAAAGGAGGCTAGATGAATGAACACAAAGCGGTTCTCGTCTTGGGTGGGACGGGCCATTACGGGCGGCACATCGTCCGCAGCCTGCTGAAAAGGGGCCAGCTCGTCCGGGTCCTGAGCCGCAGCGCTGAAAAAGCGCGCCGGATTCTTGGCGAGGGTGTAGAAATCGTCGAGGGCGATATCACGGCCAGGGCCGCGCTCGTCAAGGCCCTGCATGGCGCCAGGGCCGTGATCATCAGTGTGTCTGCTATGAGTCCCCAGTTGATCCGCCGGCTGGAGGCTATTGAGCGGGACGCGGTCCTGGCGGTCCTGGCAGAGGCGGAGGCGGCCGGCGTTCAACGCGTGGTGTATATCTCCGTCTATGACATCCGGCAATCCCTGGCAGACGAGCTGCGTCTCGAAAGCGCCAGGATCAAGCAGCACGTCGAGCGCGAGCTGGCCGGGTCGCGCCTCAACTGGACCGTTTTGGGCGCTGCGCCCTCTATGGAGTTGTTCTTTGCCATGATTCGAGGTGACACGATGGTGGTGCCTGGCGGCGGGCCACCTGCCTTGCCCACGCTTTCGCCCCTGGATTTGGGCGAGATCGCCGCCCAGGCCGCTCTGAGGGATGATTTGGGAGGGAGGCGATTTCGCATAGCTGGGCCGGAGGCGCTCTCGTTTCCACAAGCGGCAGCCCGTATCTCGGCTGCCACCGGCCGGCCGTTCAAGTTCCGCAAAATCCCCATGCTTTTGCCCAGGATCGCCTCGCTCATCTTGGGAGCACTTGCGCCCTTGAGCGACCGGCTTCTTTTTGTTCACACGATGCTTGGCTATATCAACTTGTTGAATGCTTTTCCACTCGATATCGCCGCAGAAGCCGCCTGGGACCACCAGGTGCTGCGGGACACCTTCGACTACACGCCCACCACTCTGGAAATGGAAGCACAAAGACGGGAGGATGTGCGTGTCACCACAAGATGAGACCAGGCAGCGCATCCTTGAGGCGGCCTCCCAAGTCTTTGCTGAGAAAGGCTACGAGGGGGCGACGACACGCGCCATCGCCGCCGTGGCCGGCGTCAACGAGGTCACGCTCTTTCGCCACTTTGGCAGCAAAAAGAGTCTGCTGATGGCGGCGATTGACCAGGACTCGGCCCTGGCCGGTTTGAGATCAGCGCTAGAAGGGCAAATGACAGGTGAATGCCGCCAGGACCTGGCAAAACTGGGACGCCACTTTTTAGGGACGCTGCTCAAGCGGCGTAAAGAGATCTTGATGTCATTATGCACCGCCGAGCGCTTGCCGGAGGTGCGTGAAGTGATCTCTCAGGCTCCTCTCCAGCAGCGCCAGATGCTGGCCGGTTATCTGCGTGGCCAGATCGAGCGCGGCGTAGTGCGTGAGATGGATCCAGAGTTGGCTGCCCAGGCCTTTTTGGGCATGCTGTTTGCCTTTGCCATCAACCAAGGCTTGCTGGCCGGCACGCTGCTTGCGCGGCTGCCCGTGGAGGCCGTGGTGGAGCAGTTCGTGGATATTTTTGTAAACGGGACACTCGAAGAGGAATAATGTCCAAATTTCGTGAGCTCAAATTGGAGCACTTGATTCTCGGCACCTTGTTGCTTTACGTCACCCTGCACCTGCTCGAAGAGGGGCTGTTTGGCTTCCCGGCCTGGGCCGAGGCGCGTTGGGGCATTCCGGGCTACACCGCGCCCAAGTGGCTGCTGCACAATGTTTATTTCAGCTTTTTCCTGGCACTGGGCTATGTCGTTTACCGGCGCGATAAGGACCGCTTCCTGTTTGTAGGCTTGGGCATCATCATCTGGGGTTTGTTGAACATGCTCAATCACACCATTTTTAGCCTACTCTTCCTCGAATACTCGCCTGGCCTCTTCACCGGCTTTGTCTTTGGCTTGTTCGCCGTCCTGGCGTTCAGGCGGGTGCGCGAGATGGGCCGGCTGTCTTGGCGGTTGGCTTTGTCCTCCTTCCTGTTTGGGCTGCTGTACTGGACTGTGCCGATCGTTTTGTTCATCAGCGTGGACCAGGCGCTGGGGATCTAGTATAGCGCGGCGGGAATCCTTCGTTTACCTCAAAGTGGGGATTTGGCAATTAATGGTATAATGGAGGTAACTACTCAGCCTGCCTATTTTTAGTTACACAGAGCCTCACAGAGGGAACACAGAGGCACACAGAGGCTTTAAAAAGGCTAAAT
>JAFGFO010000348.1 GCA_016931085.1 Thermoflexales bacterium | reverse complement strand
GCGGGGGGATGGAAGACTTCCGAAGTCTTCTTAGACTTCGGAAGTCTGGCCCGAAGCCCGGCGGCCCCGAAATATTGAGATGATACTCTCAGCACTCGTCTGGGCTGTGACTATGGCGGTGCTGCCTGCGCAGTGCTGTAAGCAGGCCAACGGCCAGCCCCAGGGCCAGCAGCAAGGCCACTCCCCAGGCCGGCTTGCGCGCCAGGCGAGCGTCGATCGACGACAAAGCCACCATCGTGGGGCCACTCTCCACAGTCGTCCCGGCCGGGCTGCCCCGGTCACTGGCCCCCTCGGTACAACTGACGCCATAGTGCTCGTTGACGATCACGATGCCATCCGTCAGCGGGCTGCTCGCCCGCACGACAAAGCGCACCCTCCGGCTGCTCCCGGCACGGATCGCCAGGCCCTTCCACTGCACGATGTCACCTGCCAGCAGAGCGCCCCCCGAATCAGCAGAGACAAAGCTGGTGTGCGCCGGCAAGGCGTCGGTGATGGTCACGTCGGTGACATCGATGTTGCCCGCATCGTACACCACCAGGGTGTAGGTGAACAACTCACCCGCAGTCACCGTGATGGGCGCGGTCTTGACGATACTCAGCGCCGCCATAGGGGTGCTGACCGTAGCCGTCATAGGCGTCGAGGCGGTGGAATCGTACAGCACGTAACCCAGCACGCGATACGCGCCTTCGCTGACCTTGGTGGTATCCCAGGTGCCGGTCAAGATGCGCGCCCGGCCCACGGCCAGGTTGCTCAGGCTGTGAGTAAACTCGGTCGTGAGCGTCAGCGCATCGGCGGTCTGAACCTGGATGATGGCCGTGCCGGTGATGGGCACGCTGCCGATGTTGCTAAAGGTCATCGAGATGCTGATGACGTCGCCTACGTTGAACAGTTCGGGCGTGGCGCTCAGCCGGGTGACCTGGCCAGAGGTGATGCCCAACTGGAAGTTGCGGGCCGCCTTGTCGAGCACGTTCCCCGCCATGTCCATCAGCTCGATCTCGACCAGGTAATCGCCTGGCGCCTGGCCGCCCGACGTCCCGTCGGCCGTGTCCCAGGCCAGGTCAACCCAGGCCTGGCCACTCAGATCGTGAAGGTTGCGCAGCGGCAGGCTGCCAACCAGGTCGCCGACGGCCGAGGTTTTGACGAGCGCCTTGACGACGACGTCCTGGGCGGCCCCGTCGTTGTTGACCACCAAGGTCATCGAGATGGGATCCCCTGGGAGAGAAACCGGCTGGTCGAGGGTCAGTGACTCGATCGCCACACTCGTCGTGATAGTCTCGATCTCGAGCGTGTAATCCTGGTAGAAGAGAACGTCGCTCGTTTGGGAGTTGTAGTAGAAGGGATACAGCGCGATGGCAAGCGTGGTGCTCCCGTCAGGATTTTCATAGACGGCCCAGCGGTACTGGGTGTCCGGATCGGGCGACCAGCCGCTAGCCTCAACTGGAGCACGGCTGGTCTGGGCCGTGCAGGCCATACACGCGATATCGTGTGTCACGCTGGGCACGTTTAGGCCGGTCGTCACCACCAGGCCCGAGCGGCCTGTCAAGGCCACGTTCTGGACACGCGTCCCTGGACGATAGTTTATGGAAACCGTCCAGTAGGGGACCTCAGAATCACCTGCTTCGCTCCACAACTCGCCGCCAGGGATTTCCACGTGATCCCAACCGTCCACCGTGTTCACCTCGAAATCTGGAATGTGCACCTCGATCGTCCGCAAGCCGGCTGGATCGAGGCTTGCCCCGAGCGCGTCGAGAGCTGCTTGCCCTGAGCCACCCGAAGGGGCACGCCCGTAGCGCGGCATGTACTTGGGATCGCCGTAGAGATTATAGCTATACACCCACAAGCGCCAAACCTCGCCATCGTCGAACTTGTCCCGCCTCAGGTCGGTAAAGGTCCGGCCGACCGTGTCGTAAGTGTCCCAGTTGTTAAAGAACCATTTCCCGGCTTCGTTGTTCTTGCCAATGGCCGACACCTCGGTCGAGCCGACGTACACCCCGGCGCTGCCCTGCAAAAAGGCCTCGGCAATGCTATAGTTATCCCCGTCTTTGTAGTTGCCGGTCAGGCAAGATGTGGCCAGGACAAAGGGGTTTTTACTGCCGAAATCGGACGGGGTGTTGCTGCTGACCAGGCAGGGGCCCCATATGTTCGTGTTGCCGTGGCCGGAGAAATAGATGACGTCCTTGTCCTGGCTCATTGGCGTAAAGGCGCCCATCATGCGGCTGCAATAGTCCAGGTCGTAGATGCGAAGCTGGTCACTGCGGTCGGCCACGAGCATCTCCAATTCGGTGCTGCCCGGCAGGACGTTCCCCACGGCCAGCCCGTCGAAGGAGTCGAAGGCGGCATCCATGCTGAGCTTGTCCTTGAACGCGCCGTCTCCGCTGATATACGAATACACGTGCAGGCGGCGGTCGTCTATATTGCCGATCACGATATCGTCGTAAGCGTCACCCCGCACGTTTCCCACCGCCAGGCCGTAGCCTTCCGCAAAGTCATAGTCGAACGACGCGAACAAGCTGCCATCCCGCTCGTACACATGGATCTTGTCTTGGCTTCGATCTCCGATAATGATCTCGCCATTGCACGAGCCCTGTACGTCGCCTACCCCCAGGCCATCGTGAGCCTCGTAGTCGAGGTAAAACTCGTGCAAGATGGCGCCGTTCATAGCAAAGACGTAGATGTGGTCGTTCCGGTCGGCCATCACGATCTCGTCCGCGCCGCCGCAGTCGACGTCGCCGACCGCCAGGCCATCAAACGCTTCATAGTCGCGCTCAAACGTGGCCAGTTGTGTCCCGCTCTCGTTGTAGGTCACGATGTGATCGTTCCGGTCGCCGATGATGATCTCGTCTTGTCCATCGCCGTTGACGTCGCCGGCGGCCAGGCCATCGCCCTCTTCGAAATCGCGAGCAAAGCTGCCCACTACGCCGCCGCTGGCGTTCAGGACGTAGATGGTGTCGCCCCGGTCGCCAACGATGATCTCGTCATCCCCGTCGCCGTCCACGTCGCCGGCCGCAAAACCATCGTACTGCTCATAGTCGCGCGCAAAAGCACTCTGGTCAAAGTACTCCCACCAGTGGAGCTTGTCCACGCTAAATTCGGGCTGGAGGATGGTCTGTATCTCGTCGACGGTGGGGGCAAAGCTGGCCGCGGTGCCGGTGCCGCTGAGCAGCATGGCACTGTCGCGGCCAAAGCCATACCCATACTGGCCTTCGTAGACGCTGATGCTGGTCTGGATGACCTTGGCCAATTGTTGGGCGTTGTTGCCGATGATGCGTCCCAGGGCGAGATTGGGCCGCCTTTCCTCGTCGGCGCTGCTGGCATAGCGCAAGTCGCTGTAGCGGGCCTCGGACGTATGCCCGCCACCGTTCCAGGTGACGTCCAAGCCCGTCTTTGGTCCAGGCCGGGACGATCTCCGATTCGCCCACGATCAGCACGTAGCCCGAGCTGGCAAAGTTGGGGTCCAATTGTGTAGTCCAGCCACCCTGGGGCTCGAGCAGGTTATCCAGCATGTTTCGAATCAGAAGCGAGTTTATTCCCGTATCTGTCCCCAGGAAGCCCAGCACACCGTCCTTCAGATAGGCCAGGTGGGCCATCTTGGACAGCACAGTACCCACATCCGCGTCATTGTAAAAATCGTTAAACCTGAAACTATCCAAGCACGCGGCACTGCCAGCGATACAAGGCGCGGCGCGTGGTGCCGAAGGCAATGTTGGGTGGCAACTGGGTGGGGGCGAAGAAAACCGCCTCAGAAGCATCATCCCCCCCACACAATTGGCCACCCTCAACCAGGGCAAGGTACACGACCAGCACGCCCCAGCCGCGCGGATCGGTGCGCACGTGGTACACACCTTCGAGTCCCACCACGTGGACCAGCAGGCCGGTCTCCTCGTGTGTCTCGCGGATAGCGGCCGCCACCGGCCCTTCGTCGTACTCGACGTAGCCCGCCGGCAGACACCAGGCGCCGCGCAGCGGGTTGATCCTGCGGCGGACGAGCAGCACCTGCCCGTCTTGCTCGACCAGGCAGCCGGCGGCCAATTTGGGCGACTGGAAAAAGATGGAATCACACGCCAGGCACGCACGGCGCACGCGCCCAAAGGCCAGTCGATCCTCCATCGGCGCGCCGCAGTGCGGGCAAAAGTTGATCAATTAGCCCTCAAAGCGGTTCCGGACGAGGATGGCGCCCTTTCCCCCCGCCAACGGTATGTGCTTGACCGCCAGCGAGACGCGATAGCCGGCGTTGAGCGCGCCCCAATAGCTGTCCATCACTTCCTCAACGCTGCCAAAGCACGGCAGCAGCAGCGGATCGCCCTTGAAGCTGGGCAAAGGGCTGCCGTCTCCCTGGTAGGTGCTCAGGCCATAGCCCAGGCCCGGCGGCGGCGCGGCTGGCCGGAAGGTGAAACGATCGGTCAAGCTGGGATCGATCGCGTTCGCTTTCAGAAGGCTGAGGGCCAGCTCGATCGGCTGCCGGCTTGTATTCAGCATCGCGCTGATGCGCGGGGTATAGTGGGGCGCATCAGGCTCGCGTTCGCGTGTCCCCAGGGCGTCGTCAAAGCTTCCCCCCGCCTGGAGCGTCTCGTACAAGGTGCGGGTTTGGTCACCATTGCTGAGCAGGTAAATCCCCTCCAGCTCGAGCATGGCCTCGTAGATGATCAGGCTGGGGTCTTGGACCAGGCTGGCGTCGACGGGCACCGTCCTGAGCACCTCCCCCTCGACCACAAAACGGCGGTTTTGGCTGTGCTGGCTGCGCCCCATGATCCAGTAGACCATCAGCCAGGCTTCCTGTTGAGACGAGCGCCCCACCACCAGCCCACGGCCCGGGTACGGATTGTCGCGCAGGTGACGTTCGAAATTGTCTTGTGCGATCTCGATGGCTTGAGTATACATCTTTTAATCTCCCTGTAGCGCCTCGACCAGATCGTCGATCTGCTCGCGCGAGTTCATCTCGGTCACACAGACAAGCATGTGATCTTGCAAGTGCGGATAATCTCGACCGAGATCGTAGCCACCGATGATCCCCCACTCGTCCAGCAGATAGGCGTTGATTTCAGCCACCGGCCGGGGACACTTGACGACGAACTCTTTGAAAAACGGCCTGTCACCCACAACGCTGTAGCCTTCGAGCCGGTCAATCTGGGCAGCGGCATAGTGCGCCTTGTGATAGCACAACTCGGCCACCTGGCGCAAGCCACCCTTGCCCATGGTCGCCAGGTAAATGCCGGCCACCATCGCCGTCAAGCCCTGGTTGGTGCAAATGTTCGAGGTGGCCTTCTCGCGGCGGATGTGCTGCTCGCGCGTGGACAGCGTCAGCACGTAGCCGCGCCTTCCCTCGGCGTCCACCGTCTCGCCGACCAGGCGCCCGGCCATCTGGCGCACGTAGGCCTGGCGCGTGGTAAAGTAGCCCAGGTAAGGCCCACCATAGCTCAGTGGGATGCCAAGCGCCTGGCCTTCGCCGCACACGATGTCGGCCCCATACATGCCAGGCGGCTTGAACAAGCCCAGGCTGATGGGATCAGCCACCACGATCAAGAGCGCCCCGGCCGCGTGCACGCGCTCGGCCAGCCCACTCAGGTCTTCCAACTGGCCAAAGAAATTGGGCGTCTGCACAACCAAGGCGGCCGTGTCCCGGTCCAGCAGTGCCAGCAGCCCGGATATATCGCCGATGGGTACATCGGCGGGCGCCCCGTCGCCAGTGATGGTCATGTCCAGCCCTTGGGTATAGGTGCGCACCACGGCACGATACTCGGGGTGCACGGCCGGGCTGACGACGATCTTTCTACGCGCGCCGCGCGAAACGGCCACGGCCATCAGCGCTCCCTCGGCCAGGCTGGTGGCACCGTCGTAGTGGCTGGCGTTAGACACCTCCATGCCGGTCAGGGCACACATCTGGCTTTGGTACTCAAAGATCGCCTGGAGCGTCCCCTGGCTGATCTCGGGCTGGTAAGGTGTGTAGGCGGTGACGAACTCGCCCCGGTTCAAGACGTAATTGACGGTCGGGGGGATGTAGTGACGGTAGGCGCCTGCGCCCAGGAAGCAAGCCAGCTCCCCAACGTGCTCGTTCACGTGCGAAAGCTCTGTCAACTCCTGCAGCGCCTCCATCTCTGACAGACCCTCGGGCAAATCAAGCTCGGGGAAGCGAATGTGCTCCGGCACCGCCTGGAACAAGTCTTCCAGCCGTTCAACACCAATCGCGTGCAGCATCTCGCTGCGTTCGGCATCGGTATGAGGTATGTAAGGCATGGTTAATGGTTAATTGTTAATTATTAACTATTAATTGTTAATTTTTATAGCTCGGCGACGAGAAAGGTCTCGTAGGCAGCCGCGTCCATCAGGTCGTCGAACTGGGATGAATGGGTGGCCTTGAGCTTGATCAGCCAGGCGCCGTAAGCGTCCTCGTTGATCTGGCCGGGGTCATCGGCCAGCGCCTGGTTGACCTCGACGACCTCGCCGCTGATGGGCGCATACAAGTCCGAGGCGGCCTTGACCGATTCGAGCAGGCCAAACGACGAGCCCTGCTCAAACTGGGCGCCCACTGCCGGCAGCTCGACGTAGACCAGGTCCGACAGTTCGGCCTGGGCGTGATCCGAGATGCCGACGACGAACAAATCGCCTTCCTTGCGGCACCATTCGTGAGATTCGGCGTAACGTGCGTTGGGATCGAATACGGCCATTTTTTCCTCCTGTTGTGCGTTACGATCAAGCGATCATCATTGCATCATGCGCATCGTCACGCTCTATTTTACCACATATACGCTTTTTGTGGATTGGTCGAGGTGTGTTAGAGCGCGTCTGAAAAGCCGTTTTTGTGGCTCCACATTCTTATGCGGCGGCATCCCCCTACTTTTCAGACAGGCACTTGGGGTTTTTGAATAAAATGTATATCGTACTTGACAAAAAGTAAACTATAAGTTACAATATGTATATTGAATTTTACCAAAAGTCATTTACAGAAGACATAAGGAGAGAAAGTGTCCAACCGAAAAACATCTATCTCTGTATCTTTGGTCAGCACCCTGCTCATTTTGGGTTACTACCTGGTCAACCTCATCCCAATGTTCCAGCAAGGCGATTTGAATTCAGAAGATGTCTTCCGCCTTGCAGCAATTGTCATCATTGCGTCCATTGTTCTAAACATTGCTGGCAATATCCTCACCAATATCGTCATCAACATCATTCATGCCATCCAGACCCAATCGGACAAAGAAGTGCGCATGATCGAGGATGAACGCGACAAACTGATCGGCCTGAAGGGCACCCAGGTCTCGTATGTCGCATTTTC
>JAFGFO010000347.1 GCA_016931085.1 Thermoflexales bacterium | reverse complement strand
TATCTCTCCGGCGCCATTGTCAGGCTGGGAGCGACACCCGCCGCCGGCTGGGGCTTTGCGGGCTGGAGTGGGGACGCCGACTGCGCCAATGGCTCGGTCACAATGGACGCAAACAAGGCCTGCACCGCCACTTTTACGCTCAACACCTACCTGCTGTCCGTGAGTAAAGACGGCACAGGCAGTGGCTCAGTGACGAGCACCCCGGCCGGCATCGCCTGCGGCGCGGACTGCTCCGAGACCTACGCCTATGGCAGGGCTGTTACACTGACGGCGACGGCCGATACCGGCTCGACCTTCACCGGCTGGACTGGAGCGGGGTGCAGCGGCGTGGGCGACTGCACAGTCACCATAGACGCGGCAAGGTCGGTCACGGCAATCTTTGCCGCGGCCGGGCCGGGCGTCTATCATTTGTATTTGCCGGTGGTCGCGCGTGCCTTTGTCCATGCTCCGGACCTGGTGGTGTCCAGCGTAACTGTCTCCGGCAACTCAGTTCAAGTGGTTATCGAGAACCATGGCAACATGGCAGTGCCGGTCAACAGCACCAACGAGTTCTGGGTTGATCTGTATGTCAATCCCAACCCGCTGCCTTCGGGCGTTAATCAAACCTGGAACGACGGGCGCTCGACTCAAGGCATCGCATGGGGCGTGACGCAAGACGCGCTGCCGGCGCTTGGGCCAGGCGGTGTGCTCACGTTGACGCTTGGCGACAAGTACTATAGCCCTGATCTCTCTAACTATAGCTCGCTGGCGCCGGCCACGCCAATTTACGTTCAGGTAGACTCGTTTAACACGGACACGGCTTATGGCGCCGTGCTGGAAAGTCACGAGATAACTGGCAGCGCCTACAATAATATCATAGGGCCGGTGCTTTCACCCTCGGTTGCCAATGGCGAGGCCGTGCTGGCGCCACCTGTCATCCACGACCAGCAGCCTGCGCCGTCTGGGCATCTGCCGCGCAGACCTTGATTCAGTCGAACAAGGAGAATCTCATGAAACCACTCAGCATTTGCTTTGCCTTTCTAATCTTCGGATGGGCCGTCACGCTGTTGGCCACGCCAATGCCAGCGCAAGCTTTGCCGTACCGGCCTACATCTCTTCCTACGCCCACATCTCCGCCTACCTCCACACCTGTCCCCTCGCCCCAGCCTACCGCGTTGCCGGCACCCAGCTCGCCGCCTGAGGGGGGGCAAATCGTCTTGTGCGTTCGGGGGGATGTCCGGCCGACTGTGTGGACGGTTGTTCAATGGCAAGATGGCCTGGGCGACTGGCACGACGTGGAAGGGTGGCGTGGGACGTTGGACGAAGTGGCAAGTGGTGAGGGCAAAAAGACGTGGTGGGTAGGGCGAGCCGACCTGGGCCATGGGCTGTTCCGCTGGCTGGTGTACGAACGACTTGATGGACATCTGTTAGCCCACAGTGCGTCGTTCAACTTGCCCCCGGTGCCTGGCCAGACAGCGCTGGTAGATCTGACCTTGGCACCATAATATAGTGGTCGAATCAAGGCAAAAAGAGTTTAGGAGCGCATTTGAGAGGTGTGTGAAAATGTTGGGCGTAGGGGCGCTTCGCGAAGCGCGGCTACGGTAGGCTTTGTGGCAAGGTCAGTGTGAACACGCTACCTTGCCCGAGCTGGCTTTCGACGCTGATCGCCCCGCCTTGTGCCTCGACCAGTTCCTTGGCGATCGATAGCCCCAGGCCGGTGCCTGTGCCGCTGCGCGACACCTGGCCGCGATAAAAGCGCTCAAAGATGTGGGGGAGTACATCGGGCGCGATGCCGGCCCCGCTGTCTCGCACGCTGATGACCACGTCTCCGTCCGCTGGGGTGGCTGTCATCTCGATAGTCGCCCCGTTCGAGGTGTGCACCAGCGCGTTGTCGAGCAAGATAAGCAAGACTTGCTTGAGAGCGTCGCGGTTGCCCAGCACGAGCACATCCGTCAGGGCTGGGTCGAGTTGACACCCCAACTCCGGCTGGGACCCGGCCTGCTGCGAAGCGAGAAGTTTGGATTGGCGGCAGATGTCTTCCAGCAGCGGCTTGATCGGAAGTGGCTCACAGAGCAAGGGCTGCCCGGCGTCTGTCCGTGCCAACGCCAGCAATTGGTGCACCAGGCGAATCAGCCTCTCCACCTCGTCCGCCGTGTCAGCCAGCACGTCCGCCCGTTCTTGGGCGTCGATGGGGGGCTTCCGGCGCAGCAGCCCGATATTGCCGCTGATCGTCGTCAAAGGCGTTCGCAGTTCGTGTGAGGCGTCGGCCACAAAGCGGTGCTGCGACTCGAGCGTTTGTTCGAGCTGGCGATAGGCGGACTCGAGCTCAGCCAACATCTCGTTGAAGGTGAGTGCCAGTTGGCCGACCTCGTCGGTAGGCCCTGCGTGCAGCACGCGGCGGCCAAAGTCGCGCTCCGCGCCGATGGCGTGCGCCGTCAGCGTGATGCGATGAATGGGGTGCAGCACGGCCCCGGCCATGACCCAGCCCACGGCGAACGCGACCAGGATCACGAAGCCGCAGCCAACTACCAGGATCGTCCGCAGTGTGCGCAGGGACTGCTCGCGCTCCGCGATCGGGAAAGCCATCTGGACGATTTCGACCGCGCTGTCTTGGATTTGGAAAGATTGGCTGTAGATGAGGATGGCTTGATCCTCCACCTGGGCGGTTTCGAACCAGCCCGTCCCGTTCTGTACGGCGCGCAGCCCGTTTGCGCTGAGCGGTAGGCTGGCGTCACCCAGGTCGTACGTGCGCGCGGTGACGGCGCCGTCATAGCTGCGTATTTGCGTCCACCTGCCGGGCAAAATTCCCTCAGATAGACTGCCGTCCAGCGGCTGCTGCTCGCCCGGTGGCGGCATCTCGCCCGGCGGCCGCTGCTCGCCAGAGCCGGGGAACCCCTGCCTGGGGCTGGCGAAAGCAAGCGCTTGGCGCTTCAGGTTGGCCTTGATGCTGTCATACGTGACGTGCGTCTGGATGGTGTACAGGGCCGTGCTGAAGGCGATCAAGGTGATCGCCAGAATCGCACTATACAGGAGGGTCAAGCGCAATCGGATAGACATACTGTTTCGAAAATAATCACGAATGGCGCGAATCCCCTTCGGGGCGAATTTCACGAATATCTTTTGATATATAGCCCAATTCGTGTCATCCGCTTCGGAGCCCCGAAGGGGGCTATCGTTCAATTGGTGACATTCGTGATAAAATTCTCTAATCTTCGCGCAGGACGTAGCCAACGCCGCGCACGGTTTGAATCAGGCGTGGCTCCCCACCGGCTTCGGTCTTTTTTCTCAAGTAGCCGATGTATACTTCCAAAACATTGTCATCGCCACCGAAATCGTAACCCCACACTTCTTCCAAGATCTGCTCACGGCGCAGCACCTGGCGCGGGTGACGCATCAGATAGTGCAGCAGCTCGAATTCTTTCGCTGTGAGATCGAAAGGCCGTTCGCCGCGCCGCGTTTCGCGTGTGGCGGGATCGAGACTGAGGTCGGCGTACACTTGGCGTTCGCTTTGGACGGCCACCGCCGGCCGCCGCAGCAGGGCGTGGACACGAGCCATCAACTCGGCCGGCGCGAATGGCTTGACGAGATAATCGTCGGCGCCGCTTTCCAGGCCCTCCACGCGATTCTCAACGGCGTCGCGGGCGGTTAGCATCAGCACCAGCGTTTTGTCGCCGGCGGCGCGCAAGCGCTCCAGCACCGTGATGCCATCCAGCCCCGGCATGAGCCAGTCGAGCACGATGACGTCGGGGTGGTGCGCCTGAAGGAGGGCCAACGCCTCGTTCCCGTTGGCAGCGCTCAGGACGTGAAAGCCCTCGTATACAAAGGTGCGCTGGAGCATTTTCAAAAGCTTGGGATCGTCGTCCACTATGAGAACGCTTGCCATTGTCTGTGCTGCTCTTCCGGGCCAGACTTACAAAGTCTTTAAGACTTTGTAAGTCTGGCCTCGCCTTATTCTATTAAGCGCCCACAGGCTGAGAGCACGTTGAGCCGATGCTGTGAAGATGCTGAGACTTATTGCACCTGGTATTCGATGGTGCGGTCCAGCTTGTCGTTCAAATACAGGTCAACCTTGTATTTGCCGACTGGCCAGAGCTGGTTGTTGGTCAGGTCGAAGGTCAGCTCGGCCGACCCGCTCGTCAGCTCGCTCTCGTCGATGAGCAGGTTGGGGTCGGCGCCTTCAGCCTCGACCGCCGTCCAGGCCGCTTTGACCGTGGTGTCGTCCGGCGCGTTGGCCAGTTGGACGATGCAGTAGACGGTCAATTGGTCTTGGGCAAAGACGGTCGTTTCTGGGCTGCCGCTTGGGTCGGCCGACAGCTTGGCGCTCTTGATGTTGGCGGTGCTGACGCTGCCGCCGCAGGCCAGGGCTGACAGAACCAGCATGGTGATAACCAATCCAATGATCAAGCCAGATTTTTTATTCATTTTTTCTCCTTGTCGTGTGAAGGGTTTTGTAAGAGGCCTTTAATCCAGACCTGACAGGCTTGAGATTATCTGCAGGGCTGCGTAACCTGTCATGTCCATTGTAGCACCTTTTGCGACATTGGCAAACGTGCGGGGGTTCGTTTCGCCCCCCGGGATTCGCTTCGAATCTCCCAACTCTGGCAAAATGTGATATAGTAGGGCTATTCCGATAGCCCCTATTATGGAGGAAGCGATGCCGACGAATGACGAGTTGATCCAATCTTTGCGGGCGGCGCTAGAGCTATCGCCGGAGGCCCTGCCCTTGCGCCGGCACCTGGCCGACTTGCTGCTGGCCGGTGGCGCGTTTGCCGAGGCGGTGGAAGAGTATCGCCGGGCGCTGGATCTGGCGCCAGAAGACAGGCAGATCAAGCTGGCGCTGGCGGAGGCCTACTGCCGGCAGGCCAAGGCCGACGTCGCGTTGGTGATCCTGGAGGAGTTGATGCGCCTGCCCGACCCGGCCCCACAGGCTTTTTTGCTGGCCGCTCGCGCTTACCTGGCGCTGGACAAGCCAGAACAGGCCGCCCGCGCTTACCGCCAGGCGCTCGCCCGCCAGCCCGGGTTGGCTGACGGCGAGCTGGAGAAGCAGTTGCCCCCCGAGCGTGTCGAGGAAGCCGAGGCCGTGCGGCCGGCCGACAAGCCGCTTTTTGCCGCCGTCGAAGAGCCGGAGGGGAAAACGCCGCTGGACCTCGAACGCCCGCGCATCACCTTCCAGGACGTGGGCGGGATGGACAAGCTCAAGGAGCAAATCCGCCTCAAGATCATTTACCCGATCACAAAACCAGACATCTACAAGGTGTATGGCAAAGCGATGGGCGGGGGCATCCTGATGTATGGCCCGCCGGGCTGCGGCAAGACCTACCTGGCCCGCGCGACGGCCGGCGAGGTCAAGGCGCATTTCCTGGCCGTGGGGCTGCACGATGTGCTGGATATGTGGCTGGGCAAGAGCGAGCAGAACCTGCACGCCATCTTTGATCTGGCGCGCACCAGTCCACCCTGCGTCCTGTTCTTTGACGAGGTGGACGCGCTGGGCGCCAGCCGCTCTGACATGCGCCACCACGGCATCCGGCACGTGATCAACCAGTTCTTGTCCGAACTGGACGGCGTGCAAAGCTCGAACGAGGGTGTCCTCATCCTGGCAGCCACGAACATGCCGTGGTACATCGACTCGGCTCTGCGGCGGCCGGGGCGTTTTGACCGCGTGATCTTTGTGCCGCCCCCGGACGCCCCGGCCCGCGTGGCGATCTTGCAGTTGATGCTGGCCGACAAGCCAACTCACCAGATCGATTACGAGAAATTGGCCCGCGCCACGGCGGACTTTTCGGGCGCAGACCTGAGGGGTGTGGTCGACCAGGCCGTCGAGCACAAGCTGCACGACGCCATGCAGACGGGCCTGCCCAAGCCCTTGACTAGCGGCGATCTGGCGGCGGTGATCAAGACCGTGCATCCCACGACCAAGGAGTGGTTCGAGACCGCCCGCAATTATGCCACTTACTCGAACGTGGGCGGCGCCTACGACGACGTCTTGGAGTATCTGAAGCGTTCAGGCAAGGGATTGTAGATTTGAGCCGTGTTCCATACCGATGATAGAATTTTCTTGCCACAGAGGCATCAGTCCGGCTTTGCCGAACTGCGAGAGCTCGGAGGCTTTTTCTCTGTGTCCTCTGTGCCTCTGTGGCTATCTTCAAAATAGAATGCGAACCCAACTCACCTACGCGCGATTGCTGCTGCAGACCCGGCGCTACAAGGAGGCCGAGACGGCGCTGCGGGAGGCGTTGGCCGGCGATCCGGCCGATGCAGATGCCCACGCGCTGCTGGCCTTGGCCATCTACCGCCAGGATCGCTACCCGGAGGCGCTGCAGGAGGCCAGGGCGGCCGTAGGCCTGGCGCCTGACGATGCCTACAATCACTATGTGGTGGCGCTGGTCCTGTTGGCCCAGGATCAGATTGGCGCGAGCCTGGCGGCCATCGGTGAGTCGCTGCGCCTGGAGCCTCAGGACCCGGACTATCACGCTCATCTGAGCCTGGTCTATACCCGGCAGAAAAAGTGGCGCAAGGCATTGGAGGCGGCTGAGGCTGGGCTGCGCATTGAGCCCGAGCACGTGGGCTGCGCCAACCTGCGTGGCCAGGCGCTGTCTAATTTGGGCTTGGGGGACGAGGCCAGGCAGGTCATCGCCCAGGCTTTGGCTCGCGACCCCGAAAACGCCGCCACGCACGCCAACCAGGGCTGGGCCCTGCTGCGCCAAAGCCAGCCGGAGGAGGCCTTTGTTCACTTCCGCGAGTCGCTGCGGCTCAACCCCATGTCGAATTGGGCGCGGGCGGGCATCGTCGAGGCCATGAAAGCTCGCAACCCGCTGTATCGCTGGCTGCTGCGTTATTTCCTCTGGATGGCGAGCTTGACTTCAGGGGAGCAGTGGGAGGTGGCCGGCGGCATCTATGCCCTGGGGGTGATGTTGCATACCGCCGCCAGCGCCAGTTGCTTGCTGCGCATCCTCTTGCTGCCCCTGGAGATGGTGTATAACTTTTTTATTACGCTCAGTTGGGTCGCTCGCCCCTCGTTTGCCCTCGCGCTGCGTTTTGACCCCCTGGGCCGCCAGGCGCTGTCAAAGGAGGAAATCACTGCCTCAAACTGGTTGGCTGTCTGCCTGTTGGCGGCCGCCGCCAGCGGAGTGGGGGGGCTGTGGACAGGCAAGCTGGCCTGGCTGGTGCCGCTGCTGGTCGCGTTGGCTATGCTGGTGCCGGTGGCTGGCGCCACCTTGTGCCCGCCTGGGGGCCGCCGCGTGTTCTTGATCGCGTACACGGTCTTGTTGAGCCAATTGGGACTGGCTATCTCTGTACTGGCCTTGACAGGCACGCCTTGGGGAGCGGGGTTGGCGCTCGTGGCGGGGATTGGATTCGTCTTGGGGCGGATCGCCTATACCTGGCTGGCGATCATCTTGATGGTAGAGACCTAGCATCATGCTACGTCTCTACGTGCCCGGTTACCCTTATCACCACGATCGTCATATCGTCTTGCTGGTCGGTCCCGCTTCTAAAGGCTTGGACATGGGCCATAACCCAATCAATCGTGTCTCTGGCTGCCACCGGCGCGGACGCTACGCTCTCGAGGAAGCGCTCGAAACCGTACAACTCACCGGCCGAGTTTCTCGTCTCGACGATGCCATCGGTCGCTACCACGACAGTGTCGCCGGCTTGCAAGGCTAACGCCAGGGCCGGGTAGGGTATCTCGCTCAATTTTGCCCCCAGTGGCAAACCGCCCACATCCAGGTACTCGCACCGAGCAGCACGCCGCAGGATTGGCGCGATCATCCCGGCGTTGGCGATGTGAGCTGTATAAGCTGATGCGCTTGGGCCGCTGTGGGTGGGGTCGAGGCGCAGGTAGCATAAGGCCGTGTTCATCCGCTGGGGAGACATGTAGGGGTGCAGGGCTGCATTCACCTCTAACATCAACTGGGCCACGTCGGGCACGAAAGGCGCCTTGGCACCTAACATGGTCGTGGAGACGGCCATGTACAACGCAGCGGGGAGGCCTTTGCCGGATACATCGCCGACGGCGATCGCCCAGCTCTTGCCTGGATCGCGGTCTGTGGCGGGCAAGGCGTAGTAATTGTAAAAGTCGCCGCCGACCTCTTGGGCGGGAAGACTCAGAGCGGCGATTTCGAGACTGGCTATCAGGGGGGCGCTGCGGGGCAGCAGGCTCAGTTGGATCGTGCGCGCTAGTCTGATCTCGTGCTGCAGCGCTTCCTTTTCCGCCCTGAGTCGCTCGCCGGCTTGGATCGAGGCTACCATCTTGTTGAACGATTGAGTGAGAAACCCAATCTCGTCGTTGTACTGAATGGGTACCCTCACGTCCAATTGGCCGGCGTTCACCTGGTGGACGCCCGCCAACAGGCGATCCAGCGGCTTGATCAGGCTGAGCTGGAAAAAGCGCGAAAACACGAACAGGATAAATAACGTGCTGCCCACGAGCACGACCACCACCGGTATGGCCCGTTCGTTGAGCGCGTCCTGGTAAGGCTTGCCGTCAAAGCCGATGACGTATCTTCGATCACTGGAAACATAATAGTACGTGTCGGGAGCATAATAGCGATTGCTGCTGGCGGGGCTGAATTGTCCCAGGTAGCCTGCCCCGTCCCAGCCTCGCTCGTTGATGTATTGAATGTCGAAAGACGGGTCACGGGCAAAATGTAAGGTGTAGACCGGCGTGTCGGTAGGCGAGCGTAAGGGACGCGACATGAGCAAGGCTACTTCCTCGGGCAAGGCAGCCGGATCCATGAGACCGCCAGGCTCTGCCGCCGACAGCAGCTCGTGCACTCGCCGGGCCTCGGGCAGTTTGGCTTGCAGATAGTCACGCTCGTAACTGTTCAGCATCAGCCGGCCCAAGATGCCGGCTACGGCTAACACGATGATCAGGCTGCTGAGAATCAGCTTGGTTATCAGAGGATTGATCTGGGGTGTATAGTTGAGGTACACCAATGCCACAAAGGCGAATAAAAAGCTCAGGACGAGCGCATCGAATATGATTGTGTGCAGCGTGTCTGAAACCAGATTTGCCGGCAAGACGGTTTTGTACAACAAATCCCATATCGCAGCGATGGGCAAGGCAGCCAGCATGAGGGCAAAGGCGCGCGTGGCCTGCGCCGGCTCGCCCACAGTCTGAAGCAGTCCCGCTCTTGCATCACGCAAACTGGCTGTGAGAGACGGCGGACGCCCCCCGGCCTCCGCCCTGGCTGGCGTGCTGCCTGGCGCGGCGAGTTGTGAGAAGCGAAGCGTGCGCCGTACCAAAACGATGATGACCCACACGAACTCGATGAGGATCAGGCCGCCGCTGAGCGCGCGGGCCGTGTCGTACGATTGAGCACCTGTATACGACCGAAGCTCGATAAGCAGTGGCCACAGCCCGGTCAGACAGGCCAGGGCCGATAGGACCAGGCTGATCCTGGCTTCTGTCGCGTGCTCAGGCAGGGCCTGGGGAAAACAATGGGCAAACTGCAGCAAGGCCAGCAAGCTCAAGAGGGCAAGAAAATAAATGATTGAGGTCCAGCCCAGCAGCGTCGTGGCGTTGCTCATCAGGTAGGAAAAGAAGAAAGCCGCCCCGGCCGCAAAAAAGCCGATCAACAGCCACGTGGCGCGCGATTTCTCCCGGCTCTGCAGCAGGGTGCCGGCGACGACAGTCGCCAGAATCACCTGGGTCAGCGGTGAAATCGCGCTCGAGTTCAAGCTGAGCCACGTGGGCAGCCAGCTCATAGATACACCTTCCATTCCTCCTGCACTGCTGCGGCTATTATCTCATGTGTGGGCGCGATACGCAAGCAGTAAAACCTGAACCCCTATTGTTCCAGCCTGATCATAGCCAGCCGCAGTGCAGCGTTGGCCGCCGGGAAAGTGCCAGCTTCTGTCACCGGCAGCCGGTCCATCTCCGGCCATGGGTAAAGTCCGACGATCAACGTTCCCTCTTCCCCAGAGCTCAACTGGTCTGGAATGAGTAGGGCGTAACGGTCCGAGACGCGCTCGCCAGTGGCCCACCCACTGGTCGGGCGCGTGCCGCCCACCGGCTGCGTGTCTACCGCGGTCAACAGTGCCCCGGCTGGATCGAGCAGTTGCACAAAGATGGTGTAATTCCGCTCGGGGGACGACAAGGCCTTCCAATCGAGTTCCACGACCAAGGTATCTCCCGGCCGCACGGCACTGCCGCTCAATCGGTAAGCACTTAGCTCAATTTGGTCTCCGAAAACCGCCCGTACCGGTATGCTCGCGCCGGCGGCGCTTGCCATCACGTACAGCGACAACGTGGCATCGCCAAAGCCCTCGTAATCGTTTTTAGCCCCGTGTGTGGCCAACCAGGCTTCGACTCGGAACTCGGGGTCGTACTCATTAGGATCGCCAAACATCACCAGCCATAAGCGCGGCCGCCCCTGGGCCAGGCGGGCCATTTCGGCCTCCAGGCGAGCCTCCTCGACGATGACATCGGGCGAGAGATAGACGTGGTCGACGCCGGCCGGCCGGTAATACTCAAAGAGGGCTCGCTGCAGCGGGTTGTTGAGCAAGAGCAAATCGCCTGGCCTGGCGTTGGCGGCAACCTTGCGCATCAGCCGGCCATAGCCACTCTTGCTAAAGTGGGTATAGTAAGTGGTGTTGGAGATGCCGGCCGCGACCATTACTGAGAGTATGGCGAGTGTGGCCACCGCCGGCCAACGCCGGCCGACCCAGACCAAGCCGGCCGCCGCTGAAAGCAGGTAGGCTGGTAGCCCCATGATCAGGTAACGCGGCTCGAAAATAAACAGGTAGGCGCTGAACAGCCAACCGAGCACCAGCACGACTGTTACAACCACGCCCGGTAGCCAGCGCCCGGCCTGCCTGGAACGTAGACCCTGGACGAGGCCGGCCAGGACCAAGGCGGCCATCAGGCCAACGACGGCCCAGCCCCAGGCCGGATAAAGCGTCTGGCCAACGCTGTAGGCCTGCAGGGTATCTCGTGTCACCCTGGCCAGCTCTGACAAGCGCCATAGCTCTGGGCGAAAAGGGAGCCGGCCGCCGAGCCGGTTCATTTGGGCTGCCACCGCCGGGAGGTAAAGCAGGCCCATCATCGCTGCTGTGCCGGCCGCCGTCAGCAGGAGGCGCGGCTTACGCCACCAGGCGAGCAGCAGCCCCAACGCCATGCCAAGAAGAGGCAAGAAGGACAGGTAGTGTGTCCAGACCGCGCCCAGGGCCAAAACGGCAAAGGCGAGCCAAGGCCGCCAAAAGCTATTCCGAAAACAATGACACAGAGGCACGCAGAGACGCTTCGCGCACGGAGAGGCACAGAGAATTTCTCTAAAAAAATGATCTTGCCTCTGTGAATCTCTGTGTTTGCTCTGTGTATCTCTGTGATATGGGTAGGTATAATTCATCGTGGACGAGTGGCGCACGGCGGCGGTGATGGCCCACAACGCCCCGGCATTGAACGCCACTGCAAGGCCGTACATGCGTGCTTCCTGGGCGTAAAAGACCATGAAGGGTGCCACGGCCGCTAAGGCCAGGGCCACCAAGGCCTCGATTGAGCCCAACGTGGCGCGCGCTGCCCGGCCAATGAACGCCACGGCCAGCATCGTCCCCATCAATGACAGGTAGCGAATGGCAAACTCGCTCCCACCGGCCAAGTTTGTCCAGGCGCGCAGCAGCAAAAAATACAAAGGAGGGAGTAAAGGATCGACCTGGCCGTCGAGGATTTGGAGCGCATCGTGTTCGAGCACCAGGGCGCTGACGGCCTCGTCTCCCCATAGGTCTTGCCGGTCCAGCGCGTGCACTTGCAGCGTGTAGGCCAGGCACAGCAAGGCCAACGAAGCGAGTAGGAGACGCGATCTCTTGCGCATGTTACGTATTACGTATTGCGTTTGTAACTACTCAGGTCACAGAGCTACACAGAGCTTGCACGGAGTTTCACAGAGAAGATTTAACCTTTCAAAGCCTCAGTGGGTCT
>JAFGFO010000346.1 GCA_016931085.1 Thermoflexales bacterium | reverse complement strand
TCTCCCGCCAACTGGTATTCGTCCGCCTGGCCTGAGAAGGCCACGTCGCCAGTGACGACGATCAGGTCTGGCTTCAGGCCATCTTGCAAGCGATCCTTGACGTCTTGCAGGAGCGACTTGAGCACGATGTTGGCATCGTAGCTTTGCGACGGGCGAAAGTGCAGATCAGATAAATGTAGCCATGTAATGGTCGACATGTGTGGGACCCCAGAACAGTGTGTGCTTATAGAGATTCCTCACAGTGCGTGTAACAGGTGATGACGCACAAACTCGAGAAACTCGCGTATGGCTTCCTCAGGGCTATCGCTGATGTGACTTTCTACAACGTTGTCTTCACTACCATCGTGCAAGTGCTTGGGGAAACTGGCCACGCGACGCCATTTGCCGTGAGGCGCATTGTCGTGACGGTACAGATTGCCTTGAGGTGTCAATCGGCGCTCCCAGTGGTAGGAATAACGACCGCTAACCGAGAGGAACACGTCGAGTAGAGAACCATCAACTATGTCGAGCCGCAGCTTGAGTGGGTCGCCTGTTGGCAAACAAATGACATGGGCGCTGACGACGATGTCAGGAAACTCGGTCGAAGCGATCGCCTTCAGCGTGTTGTAGATCGTCCAGGTAGGCATCTAACTCTTTAAGGCGGACAGTCAGGTTTTCCGCGACGATGCAATCTTCCCAGGCCGGATGCTCAGACACATTCCCCTCGGCGATCAGAGACTCAAGTTCAGCAAAGGAATTGGCGCCATAGTGGGCCAGGATGTCAAGGCGGGAATGCAGGATTTGGCGTTTCTTCTCGCGCAAGAGGCTGATTAACGCTTGCCTGAACAAATCATGCTCAGAAACCCCCAGAGATGTTGCGATTTGTAGTGCTGTTGTGGCCATAGCCACCTCCTCTATAGTCATGTTACACGTTTTGGCAGAATTGCGCAAGTAGCGGCTTTCGGGTACAATCAGGGAAGAGGCGTGAAACGTAATGAGTCCCTCGACAAGCGCGGGATGATATAAAACGTAATGGTCATACCCACATGGAGAAACAGTCGTGACTAGCAAAGATTTTCCCGGCAAAGGCAAAGTGGCCGTGCTGCGCACCCGGCCCGAGACGGTGCTGGACGATTACCAGCGCTTGATGGAACTGGTTGGCTTGGAGGACGTGCTGCCCAAGCAGTACCCCACGCTGCTCAAGATCAACATCTCGTGGCAGACCTGGTACCCGGCCTGCTCCACGGCCCCCTGGCAACTGGAGGGCGTGATCCGCGCTTTGCAGCGCGCCGGCTACGGCAACCTGACCGGCGTCCACAACGACACGGTGGTGGTCAATACCTACGACGGCGAGTTCAACAACAAGCACAAGTTCGTCACCGACAAGCTGGGCGTGCCGTGTATCTATACCTACGAGCCGTCCGTCAAGTGGGTGCCCTATCAGCCCAAGCAGCCCTTCCTGGTGCTCGACAAGGTCTATCCCGAAGGCATGGTTATCCCCGAGCTGCTGATCGGCAAGAACATCATCCAACTGCCCACGGTCAAGACGCACGTGTTCACGACGATCACGGGCGCTATGAAAAACGCCTTCGGCGGGCTGCTTGGCCGCAAGCGCCACTGGACGCACGGCGTGATCCACGAGACGCTGGTCGACCTGTTGCAAATCCAGCAGGATATCCACCCCGGCCTGCTGGCTGTTATGGACGGCACCTTTGCCGGCGACGGCCCCGGCCCGCGCGCCATGCGCTGGCACGAAACCAACGTGATCCTGGCCTCGGCTGACCAGGTGGCGATCGACGCCACCAGCGCCCGGCTGCAGGGCTTTGACCCGATGAATATCCCCTTCATCCGCATCGCGCACGACAAGGGACTGGGCATCGGCGACCCACGCCAGATCGAGATCGTGGGCGACGAGGAGGCGGCGCGGGAAAATTGGCATTTCGTGCAGGAGGATACCTTCGCCAGCCGCGGGCAAAAGCTCATCTACCATGGCTGGCTGCACCCGCTCGAACCGCTCATGCTGCGCTCGCCGCTGGTGCCGTGGTCGTATTTTGCCAGCAACTTTTACCATAATGTGTACTGGTATCCCTTCGTCGGGCGCGGACGGGTCGAAAGCGCGCTGCAGACCGGCTGGGGGCGGCTGTTTCGCGAGTACGGCGATGGCCAGGTTGTGATGCCAGGGGTGGAGCCCAAGACGGTGCTGGCCGCCGCCGGCGGGCTGGCCCTGGCGGCTGCTTTGCTGGTTGGCGGCCTGCTGTGGCTGCGCCGGCGCTAGAAATGAGTCGGTTGACGCTGAGGGCAAGCGAGACTCTAATTCAATAGAGTGTGGGTTTGTGTCTATGACGAAGGACCAAGGACGAACGACAAAAATTAGTCTTTTGTCCTTTGTCTTTTGTCTCATAAGCGTGATTTGTGCCTGTGCGAAGCATAACGTAGAAAAAGATAGGAGGGTAAAATGTCTGTCATAGCATTGCTTGGCGTTCAATGGGGCGACGAGGGCAAGGGCCACCTGGCCGATAACCTGGCGGCCCAGGCCGCCATCGTCGCCCGCTTCAACGGCGGCGACAACGCCGGCCACACGATCACCGTCGGCGAGCGGATGGTGCGCACGCACCTGGTGCCGGCCGGCGCCTTCCACCCCCACGCGCTGTGTGTCCTGGGCTCGGGCATGGTCATCAACCTGCACAGCCTGGCGCGCGAGGTGGACGAGTTGAACGGTTACGGGGCCGACCTGAATCCTGACCGGCTCAAGATTGACCCTGCCGCTCACCTCCTGCTGCCCACTCACGTGGCCTTGGACGCTGCCCGCGAAAAGCAGCGCGGCGCGGGCGCGCTGGGCACCACCCAGCGCGGCATCGGCCCGGCCTATACCGACAAGGCTGCCCGGGTGGGGCTGCGCGCCGGGGCGATAGCCGATCCCGAGGCTTTTTCCGATCGACTGCGCGCTCACATCGAGCAAACCAACCGCGTCCTGACGCGCATCTACGATCAGGCCCCACTCGAGATCGAGGCGGTGGTCGACGAATATGCCCTGCTGGCGGCACGCTTTGCGCCGCACCTGGCGGCCGCGCCGGCCCTGGTTCACGCCGCGCTCGAACGTGGCCAGACCGTGCTGGCCGAAGGTGCCCAGGGCGCGCTGCTTGACCTCGATCGTGGCACCTACCCGTTCGTCACCAGCTCGTCGCCGACGATCGGCGGTGTGCTGATCGGATTGGGCGTGGGCCCCAAGCACGTCACGCGTGTGATCGGCGTGGCCAAGGCCTTCTGTTCGCGCGTGGGCGCCGGGCCGTTTCCCACCGAACTGCACGGCGACATAGGCGGCCGCTTGCGCGGCACCGGCGAAAAGCCGTGGGACGAGTTTGGCGCAACCACGGGCCGGCCGCGCCGCACCGGCTGGCTGGACCTGGTAGCCCTGAGCTACACCGCGCGCATCAACGGCCTGACTGACCTGGCGGTGACCAAGCTCGATATCCTGACCGGCTTTGACCCGCTGCGCGTGTGCACGGCCTATTCGCACCGCGGCAAGGTGCTGACTGACCTTCCTACCGACGCGGCTACCCTGAGCGAATGTACGCCAGTGTATACCGAGCTGCCTGGTTGGCCGCAAGACATTGGCGCTGCCCGGCGGCTGGACGATCTGCCGCCGGCCGCGCGAGCCTACATCGAGCAGATCGAGTCCTTTACCGGCGTGAGGGTCTCGCACGTTTCGGTCGGGCCCGATCGCTCGCAGATCTTTGAGGTAGGAGTTAGGAACTAGAGATTAGGGACTAGGGAGGAGGACGACGATGAGTAAGGTGTCCTTCGACACTTACCAATCTCCCTTCGCCTGGCGTTACGGCTCGGCGGCGATGCGGGCCGTGTGGAGCGAGGTGCACAAGCGCCGCTGGTGGCGGCGCATCTGGGTGGCGCTGGCCGAGGCGCAGGCACAGTTCGGGCTGGTCGCGCCAGAACAGGTGGCCGACCTGCGCGCGCACGTTGACCAGGTCGACGTCGAGCGTGCCCACCAGATCGAGGCCGAGATCAGGCACGACCTGATGGCCGAGGTGAAAACCTTTGCCGAGCAGTGCGCGTTTGGCGGCGGGATCATCCACCTGGGCGCGACCTCGATGGACATCGAGGACAACGCCGACGCGCTGCGCTTGCGCGAGTCGCTTGACCTGATCCTGGCCGCCCTGCAAGCGCTGCTGGAGACGCTGGCGGGCCAGATCGAACGCTGGGCCGCCACGCCCACGATGGGCTTTACGCACATCCAGCCGGCCGAGCCGACCACGATCGGCTACCGGCTGGCGCAGTATGGCCAGGACTTGTTGGTGGATTACGAGGAACTGGCCCGCGTGCGAAGCGAGATCAGGGGCAAGGGCTTCAAGGGCGCGGTGGGCACGTCGGCGTCGTATATGGAGCTAGTGGGAGTTCCGGCAGGCGCGGGCGGTGCGAGCCTGGAAGCGCGCGTGTGCCAGGCGCTCGACCTGCCGCCGTTTGAAGCTACCACGCAGACCTATCCGCGCAAGCAGGACTGGCTGGTGCTGAACGCGCTGGCGGGGCTGGCGATGTCGCTGCACAAGTTTGCCTTCGACCTGCGCCTGTTGCAGTCGCCGCCCATCGGCGAGTGGGCTGAGCCCTTCGGGCGCAAGCAGGTTGGCTCGTCGGCCATGCCCTTCAAGCGCAACCCGGTCAACGCTGAAAAGATCGACTCGCTGGCGCGCTACCTGGCCCAACTGCCGCGCGTGGCTTGGGACAACGCCGCCAACTCGCTGCTGGAGCGCACGCTGGACGATTCGGCCAACCGGCGCACGATCCTACCCGAAGCCTTCTTGTGTGCCGACGAGCTGCTCATCACCGCCCAGCGGCTGATGGGCGGGCTGGTGATTGACGAGACGGCCGTGGCGCGCAATTTCGCCGCCTACGCTCCCTTTGCAGCCACCGAGCGATTGTTGATGGCGGCCGTCAAGGCCGGGGGCGACCGCCAGGCGCTGCACGAGGTGATCCGCGAGCACGCCATGAAGGCGTGGGCCGAGGTGGCGGCTGGCCGGCCCAACCCGTTGGTCGAGGCACTGTGCGCCGACCCACGTATCACGGCCCTGCTCGACGCGCAGACCGCCTGCCGGCTGCTCGATGCCCAGGCTTATGTAGGCGATGCGCCCCAACGCGCCAGGCAGGTGACGGACAAGATAAGGGCGAATAGTAAGCGGTTATTTTCGAAATAGCCAACACTTGCGTGTGCACGCCAGGCGAGGGGAACTTGTCTCGCCCATTCGACGTCTAACAATAAATAAACGCGGGATGGGCAAAGCCCCTGTTCACTTGTCCCTGATCCCTGCTTGTGTTCGAGGAGAAGAACTATGAAGACGCGACCCTATTCATTCGCGCTTGTCTCGACATGCGCCGTTTTGCTGATCGCCGCTCTGAGCCTGAGCGGCTGCGACTTGTTCAAGCCCAAGCCGGTGTCCACTCCGGGCAGCCCCACGCCGACCGGTGCTTCACCGACGATTACCCCCACGTCCGAGCCGAGCGCGCTGCCCACGCGCCCGAGTGCTGGCTATACGCCCGTGCCGGAGGGTGCGCTTTCGCCGGTGGTGGTGCAGCGCTGGCCCGAAGCCGGCCAGGAACTCGCGCCGGAGGAGGGCATCCAGCTCGTCTTTGACCGCGCTATGGACCAGGCGGCGGTCGAATCCGCCTTTGCCATCCAACCGGCCGTAGAGGGCAAGTTTGAGTGGCAGGACAGCCGCACCCTATCCTTCAAGCCAGACCAGCCCCTCTCGCGCGGCAAGCTGTACGACGTGGTCATGAAGCAAAACGCGCGAGCTCAAGACGGCGCGTCGCTGCGCACGGCCTACGCCTTCCGCTTTGTCACGGCCGGTTACCTGGAGGTGGGCCAGGTCATGCCCGCCCCAGATTCGGTCGACGTCGAAACCCGCCCGCGCATCACTGTGATCTTTAACCGCCCCGTCGTGCCACTCACCGCCCTGGCGCAGCTCCATGACCTGCCCCAACCGCTCACGCTCGACCCGCCGGCCTCCGGCCATGGCGAATGGCTGAACACCTCGATCTACGTTTTTGAGCCTGATCGAGAGCTTGCCGGCGGCACGAGCTACACGGCCAAAGTCAGTGGCCTCCAGGACGCCGACGGCAACCCGCTGGCGGAGGATTACACCTGGCGTTTCACCACCCAGCCGCCCCAAGTGGTGTGGGTGACGCCTTATGATGGGCAGGAGTTGGTCCCGGTCGAGACGGTCGTGCGGGTGGAATTCAACCAGGCAGTGGACCCCGGCTCGGCTGCCCAGGCCTTTAGCCTGCGCGCGGACGCCAAGCTCATAGCTGGCGCGTTCGAGGTTTCGGGCAAAACCATGATTTTTACGCCGACCGAGCGGCTGCCGTTCGATGCCCAGATCGACATGCGCCTGGCGGCCGGCATCAGCTCCCCGGTCGGGGGCGAGGGCATGCGCGGGGATTACACCTGGCGCTTTAGGACGGTGCCCAAGCTGCGTATCCTCGTCACGGAACCGGCTGATGGCGAGCGCTCGGCTGATCCTTACACCAATTTTATCATCCGCTTCAACGCGCCGGTTGACCCGGTCACCGTCATGCCCAACCTAAGCATGACCCCTCCCATCTCGCCGGCCCAGTTGTACACTTACTCGTGGGGCACCGACTTTAGCCTGTCGTTCGGCGCCCGGCCGTCGACCGATTACACGCTTCACATCGGCCCGGACATCGCCGACCCGTACGGCAACGTCACTGGCCAGGAGCTGACCGTGCGCTTCCGCACGCGCGACCTCGAGCCCAGCCTGAGCCTGCGTGCGTGGGAGGGGGTCTCCACTTATAACGCCTATGCGCCGGTGCGCCTGTACGCCAGTTGTGTCAACATCAGCCGGGTTGACCTCAAGCTCTATCGCGTGAATCCGGACGTCTTACGGCAGCGGCAGAATTGGTATAACTATAGCCCGCCATCCTCGTCGTTGATCGCTAACTGGTCGCAGCCGGTCGAAGCGCCGTTGAACAAGACGAGTTATGCCCTGATCGACGTCGGCCAGCAGGCGGCGCTCGAGCCGGGGCTGTACGTGCTCACAAGTGACGCGCCTGGCCTGAGAGATGCCTCCTGGGGCCGGAGTCATCTGTTGGTTGTGTCCAGGCTTAACCTGACGCTCAAGACCGCCGAGCGCGAGGCGCTGGTGTGGGTGACCGACTTGCAGAGCGGCCAGCCCGTTCCCAACGTGAACGTGGCGCTGTACGACTATGAGGGCAAGCAACTTGGCCAGGCCTCCAGCGGCGCCGACGGTGTGGCGCGGGCCAAGATCGAGGCCGGCTACAACGTGGCGATGGCACTCGCCACCGAGCCCTTCGCCGCCGTGAGCAGCGATTGGAGCCGCGGCGTCAGCTCGTGGGATTTTGGCCTGGAAGCCAGCTACGGGCAGCCTGGCTATCGCGCCCACCTCTACACCGAGCGGCCCATCTACCGCCCCGGCCAGACGGTATATTTCAGGGGCATCGTGCGCGCCGAGGACGACGTGGCCTACAGCCTGGACTGGCTGAACCAGGATCGCCCCAGGCAAAAGGAGGTGCACGTCATCATCGACAGCCCGAACGGCGAGCGCGTTCTGGAAGACGAGCTGTTGATGGACGATTTTGGCGCGTTCTCCGGCCAATTGGAGTTGGCCGAGGGGGCGGCCTTGGGCGCGTACTCTCTCCAGGCCAGCCTGCTGGCCGACCCACAACAGGGCAACTTTTACACTACCTTCCAGGTGGCCGCTTATCGCCCGCCCGAGTTCGAGGTGATCGTCACGCCCAGCCAGCCCCAGATCGCGCGCGGCACGCCGGTGGTGGCTTCGGTGCAGGTCAAGTACTTCTCCGGCGGGCCGGTGGCGAGCGCCCCTGTGGATTGGCTCGTGTTGGCTGAGGAGTATAGCTTCAAGCCGGTCTGGGGTGGGCGCTACAGCTTCCGCGATACGGATGATCCGTGGCGCTGCTTCGACTGCTGGTGGTGGCGTTACCAGCCGCCGCGCCAGGTGGTCTTGTCGGGCAGCGCTACCACCGATGGGGAAGGCAAGTTTGATATTCACATTTCCGAGTCCGATTTTCAAATCCCGCTGACCGGCAGCTTGCGCCTGGTGGTGGAGGCCACGGCTACCGGCGCCGACAACCAGGTCATCTCCGGCCGCAGCGAGATGGTGGCCCACCGCGGCGAGTATTACGCCGGCCTGGCGGCCCAAAAGTACCTGGGCAAAGAAGGTGAGCCGTTCGGAGTCGACCTGGTAGCGGTGGACTGGCGCGGCGACAACCCGCGCCTGCCGGGCAAGGACCTGACTGTGAGGATCTATCGCCGCGACTGGAAAAACACCTTTGTCGAGAATCAAACGGGCGGCGGCTATTGGAAGAGCGAGACAAGCGACACGCTGGTCGAGACCCAGCCGGTCATGACCGATGGCAAGGGCGAGGCCGTTGTGTCATTCGTCCCGCCCCAGGGCGGCAGTTACCACATCGTCGTCACCGACGGGGCGGGCGAGTCTCGCCCCTACGGGGACGTTCGCTCCTCGCTCTTTGTGTGGGTCACCGGCAAGGAGCATGTCTCGTGGTATCGCGAAAACAACGATCGCGTCACGCTCATCGCCGACAAGGCCAGCTACCTGCCCGGCGAGACAGCCGAAATCCTCATCCCCTCGCCTTTCGAGGGCCAGCACGTGGCACTGGTCACTATCGAACGCGGCCACATCATCAAGCACGAGCTGGTCCAGATGACGTCCAACAGCCAGGTGTATCGCTTGCCGTTGACGGCCGAGCACGCGCCCAACGTGTACGTGTCGGTCGTGCTGATCAAGGGATCGGGTGGGGGTGATGGCCTGGCGGATTACAAGGTCGGTATCGTGCCGCTGGAGGTCAAGCCGGTGGCGCAAAGCTTGGCCATCACGCTGACCCCCGACCCGGCTCAGGGCCAACCCGGCCAGGAGGTGGCCTACACCCTGCGTGCCACCGATGTGAACGGCCAGCCTGTGCAGGCGGCCTTCTCACTCGACCTGGTGGACAAGGCCGTGTTGTCGCTCTCGCCGCGCCCGCAGAACGCTATCGTCGACGCCTTTTACGGCAAGCGCGGGCTGGGCGTGCGTATGGCCAGTGGGCTGGCCGTGTCGGGCAACCGCGCGATGGAGGATCTGGAGCAAGACCTGGGCGCGCGAGAAAAGGCGGCCGGCGGCGGGGTGGCAGTCCAAGCAACATCCGTTGTGGGAAGGGAGGCCGTGCCACCCGCGCCGATGGCGGCTGACGCCGACGGCTTGATGGCCTATTCCGTGGAAGAGGCCGCGGCCGTGCCGGCCGGCGTGGAAATCCGCCAGGACTTTGCCGACACGGCTTACTGGAACGCCGAGGTGCTGACCGACCGGGACGGCCAGGCGCGCGTCACGCTCAAGCTGCCGGACAACCTGACCACCTGGGTCATGCGCGGTGTGGGCGCTACGGCCGACACGCGTGTGGGCGAGGGCCAGGTCGAGCTGCTCTCGACCAAGCCGCTGCTCATCCGCCCGGTTGCCCCCCGCTTTTTCGTGGTGGGCGACCGCGCCCAACTGGCGGCGGTGATCAACAACAACACAGACGCGGCCCTGAACGCCACCGTGGCCCTCAGCGCGACCGGCCTGGTTCTGTCCACGCCAGCCGTGCAAGAGCTGACCATCCCCGCCCGCGGTGAGGTCAAGGTGACCTGGAACGTGACGGTGCAGGACGTGGAGCAGGTCTCGCTCGTCTTTTGGACGACGGCCGGCGACTATAGCGACGCCAGCAAGCCGCGTCTGTCCACCGGGCCGGAGGGCACGCTGCGCGTCCTGCGCTACACCGCGCCCGACATCGTGGGCACGGCCGGCGACCTGGCCGAGCCTGGGGCGCGCACCGAGGTGGTGGCCCTGCCGCCCAAGTACGACGAGCGCCAGGGGGAGCTGTCGGTGCAGCTCGACCCCTCGCTGGCGGCCGGCATGCAAGACGGGCTCAGCTACCTGGAGCACTATGAGTACGAGTGCGCCGAGCAGACCGTCAGCCGCTTCTTGCCCAATGTCCTGACCTACCGCGCGCTTAAAGAGTTGGGCATCAGTGACCCGGAGCTGGAGGCCAAACTGCCCGGTCTGGTGCAGACCGGGTTGGACAAGCTCTACAGCCAGCAGCGCGGCGACGGCGGCTGGGGCTGGTGGCGCGAGAGCCGCGAAAGCAACGTGCACCTGACATCCTACGTGGTCTTTGCGTTGGCCAAGGCTCAGCAGGCCGGCTTTGAGGTGCAGGCCGACGTTTTGCAGCGCGGCCAGGGCTTTTTGGCCGGGCGCATCCTCAGCGCGCGTGAGCTGAAGAGCTTTGCCCAGGCCAACCAGCAAGCCTTTGTGCTGTACGCCCTGGCCGAGGGCGGGCAGGTCCAGAAAAACCAACTGGGTGAGATGTTTAGCAATCGCGACAAGCTGAGCCATTACGGCCGGGCTTTCCTGGCGATGGGCTTGTGGCTGGGAGATCCTGACGATACGCGCATCGCCACGCTGCTGTCTGACTTGAACAACGCGGCCATCCTGTCGGCCACCGGCGCGCACTGGGAGGAGGCCCACTACGATTGGTGGGCGATGAACACCGACACGCGCAGCACAGCCATCATCCTGGATGCCCTGGCGCGCCTCCCCTCTCCCTCTGGGGGAGGGGCAGGGGGTGGGGGACTCGCCCCCAACGTGGTGCGCTGGCTGATGGTGGCGCGCAAGGGTGGCCACTGGGAGACGACCCAGGAGACAGCTTGGGCCCTCATCGCGCTGACCGACTGGATGAAGGCCACCGGCGAGCTGGCGGGCAACTATGATTACGCCGTGTTCTTGAACGACCAAGACAAGGCCAGTGGCCAAGTCAGCCGTGACACCATCCGCCAGAGCATCAAGCTGCGCGTGGACGTGGCGGAACTGCTCGCGGAGAGCAACCGGCTGACGATCGCGCGCGGCGATGGGGAAGGGCGACTGTATTACACCGCCCACCTGCGCGTGTTCCTGCCGGTGGAAGAGATCGAGCCGGCCGCGCGCGGCATCGTCGTCGAGCGGCGCTACAGCCTGGCCTCGTGCACGGATGGCGTCAAATGCCCCGAAGTGAACGAGCTTCGCCTGGGCGACATCGTCCGCGTTGACCTGACCATCATCGCGCCGAACGACCTCTACTACGTGGTGGTCGAGGACCCGCTGCCGGCCGGCGGCGAGGCGATCGATCCGGGCCTGGCCACCACCGGCGTGCTGGATAAAGAACCCGAGCTGCGGCGGCAGATGGACGAGGTGGGGATCGTGGAGGACGTTTTCACTCCCCTAGCGACCTCGACCAGGTCTTACGATTGGTGGTGGCGCTACTGGTACGATCGCTACGAGCTTAGAGATGAGAAGGTCGTGATGTTCGCCGACTACTTGTCCAAGGGCACCTACCAGTTCTCCTACACCTTCCGCGCCACCTTGCCGGGCGACTACAAGGTCATCCCGACCGTGGCCCAAGAGTTCTACTTCCCGGAGGTCTTTGGCCGCAGCGACGGCCGGCTGCTGAGCATCGGCGAATAGCGCAAGACCCTAAAGGTCTCAGGCTACTTTGAAAATAAATCACGACGCCTTGCGCACGAATTTACGAATTTCACAAATGTTTTAAGGGAAAATTCGTGTCATTCGTCTATTTGTGACATTCGTGATTAAAAAATGTACGGTAGAGAATCCGCGTGGTCAAGTTGCAACAAACGCCACTCTAAGGTATAATTATTCTAACCTTTAAACACGGTGAGAGATGACGACATTAGCTATGCCGATCGACGAACAAGTTGCCCTCTTGATGCAGGGCACCGAATACGGAGACGAGCAGCTCAAGCAGGCCATGGCAGGCGAGCTGCGGCAGCGTCTGGCCGAGGCTGAAAAAGAAGGCCGCCCGCTGCGCGTCTACGCCGGCTTCGACCCGCGCACGGCCGACCTGCACCTGGGGCACACCATCCCCATCCGCAAGATGCGCCAATTCCAGGAGCTGGGCCACGAGGTGACCTTCTTGATCGGCACCGGCACCAGCATGGTCGGCGACCCCTCGGACAAGGACAAGCTGCGCGCGGTGCTCACCGAGGAAGAGACCAAGCACAACGGCCAGACCTACGCCGAGCAAGCCTTCCGCATCCTCGACCGCGCCAAGACGCGCGTGCTCTACAACCACGAGTGGCTGCTGGGCCTCACGCTGGCGGATATGATCAAGATCGCTTCCAACTTTACCGTCCAGCAGTTCATCCAACGCGAAAATTTCAAGCTGCGCTGGGACAAGGGCGAGCCGGTCTACCTGCACGAGACCTTTTACGCCCTCATGCAGGCCTACGACGCGGTGAACATGAACACCGACGTGCAGATAGGCGGCAGCGACCAGTTGTTCAACATCATCACCGCCGGCCGCAAGCTGCAAGAGGCATGCGGCCAAAAGCCGCAGATCGGCATCATCATGGGCATCTTGCCCGGCACCGACGGCGAAGTCCGCATGTCCAAGAGCCTGGGCAATCACATCCCCATCATGGCGCCGCCGGAGGACATGTACGGCAAAGTGATGAGCCTGCCGGACAAGGCCATGCCGCTTTTCTTCAAGTTGGTCACGCGCTACACGCCTGGTCAGATAGCGGCTATCGAGCAGGGGCTGGCCGGCGGCTCAGTGCACCCGCGCGATGCCAAGATGGAGCTGGCGCGCGAGATCGTCAGCATCTTTTACGGCGACGACGCTGTGGGCGGCGCTGAAGAACACTTCAAGCGCGTCTTTCAAGAACGCGACATGCCGGAGGATATGCCCGAGTTCGAGCTGGAACAGCCGGACACGATCCTCAACGTACTGGCCGCCGCCGGGCTGATTTCCAGCCGGGGCGAAGGCCGCCGCCTGATCGACCAACGCGGCGTCAAGCTGGATGGCCAGGCGCTCGAAAGCATCGAGTTCGTCGTCGAGCCTGGTCAGCCGCGTGTCCTGCAGGTGGGCAAGCGCAAGTTTTTACGCCTCGTGTGAGGCCCCGTTTTACTTCAGGGAGGTTTTTGCAAGAGCCTCTCAGTCATCGCCGGCAAGGCCGGCGGATACGGTTTGTGTACCCCCCACAACACCAGGAGGTTATTGTGTTTAGAATTAACGCGACGTTCAAGTCTCTATCACACACTATTTGTGTTCTGCCGCTCTTGGCTTTGGCCTTGCTGCTTGTCCACTGGTGCGCCGGCATCCCGGCCGCGCTGGCGGCGGACGAGCGCCTGCCGGGCAGCGTGGCTCAACCCCACCAGATCGTGCTGAGCACGACGACGACGATCGCCGCCGGGGACACCCAATGGGACGGCCAGGACCTGGTCATCAGCGGCACCGTCGTCACGATCGACGGGCACCACAGCTACGCCAGCCTGCAGGTGCTGAACGGCGGCATGCTGACC
>JAFGFO010000345.1 GCA_016931085.1 Thermoflexales bacterium | reverse complement strand
TGGCCGCATGCTACGAGGATGCAGAGCTGGTCGAGGCGGGTATCTCTCCCGCGCAGGAAAGCGATCTGCACCTCTATCGTTATGCGGGTGTTTATACCTGGACGGAATACTCACAGGTGGACCCTGTCAACAACCTTATCACGGCCACAAACGTTACTGAGCTTGGCACGTGGGGTCTGGGTGTGCCGGACGACGCGCCGACTGCAGTTATACTGAGCCAGCTCAGTATAACTGTGATCGGGCTGCACACCGCGCATATGGTGGGGAGTGACCTGCCTTGGATCGCTTTGCTGATTGGCGTGAGCTTATGCCTGGCGTGTCTAGCTGTCCGCCGGCGCACGTGACGGTCCAGGGAATGGCCAGCATGCTGGACAGTCCGAGCAAGGTGGGGTGGTTGTCCTCGACCCCCAGCCCCCACACGCCCAGGATGGTGACATTGGTGGCGGTGAGTGCTCCTAAAGGTCTTGAACTTTTAGGGGCTGGTGCTGAGATACAGCCCCTGCTGCCGGATGTACGCCTCGACGGTGACCGGGACGAGGTAACGGATGGATTGCCCCTCGCGCACCCGCCGGCGGATGTCGCTGGCGGCGATGTCCAGCCAGGGCGAGTCCAGCCAGGTGAGGCGCTCTCTCAGGCCGGGCAAGCGCGCTTCGAGTTGGTCTATGTCAGGCTCGAAGCCGGGCCGGCGGGCCGCAATCAGCCGCACTTGCGCGATGATGCGCCCCGGTTTGTACCACTTGGGGACAGTGGACAGCGAATCGGCCCCCATCAAAAAGTACAACTCGTGGCCGGGGAAGCTCGAGTGCAGCAAAGCCACTGTATCGGCCGTGTAGTGCGGGCCGGGTCGATCTATGTCCACGCGGGAGAGCCTAAAGCCAGCCTGGCCGGCGATGGCCAGCTCGATCATGGCCAGGCGGTGTTCCACCGGGGTGATAGCCTGGCTGGACTTGAGCGGCTGCTCGCCGGCCGGGCAGAACAAAACCTGCGCCAGTTCGAGCTGGACGCGGGCTTGCTCGGCCAGCACGAGATGCGCCAGGTGGGGTGGATCGAACGTGCCACCCAGGATGCCGAGACGAGGAGGTTGTGTGTGCCATCGACTCACAGGTGAACCTGCAACCTTAAACCTGCAACTTGCTTTGTGCCAGCTCGCTGCGCACGGCATGCAGCGAAGGCAGCACCCGGTCGGCGGCTGACAGGTCGAGGGCGCGGGTGTACTCGTTGGGGATTGCCCAGCACAGGCAGCCGGCCGCCTTGGCCGCTGCGATGCCATTGGGCGCGTCTTCCAGCACCAGGCAGTCGGCTGGCAGCCGGCCCAGCCGTTCGGCGGCCAGCAGGTAACAGTCGGGTGCGGGCTTGCCGCGCGGCACACTCTCGCCGGTCACGACGACGCTAAAGCTGTTCTCTAACTTCAATTCGCGCAAGACGGTGGCGACATAGTCAGAGACGCCGGAGGTGACCAACGCGCGGGTGATTGCGTGCGCCTCGAGCCACTCCATCAGCTCGAACAAGCCTGGCATGGCCTGCAAGCGCCCCGGCAGCATCTCCATAAAGCGCGCGTTGCGCATGTCGGCCAGCTCTTGCGGGTCTATCGACAGCGTCAGCCATTCGCACACCCGCCGGGCGCATTCCACCTGGCGCAGGCCCAGCATCTTGGCAAACATCTCCTCGTCGATTGTGCGTCCCAAGCCGGCGACGGCGTGCTGCCAGGCCTCCTTGGCCAGTGGCTCGCTGTCGATCATCAAGCCATCCATGTCGAAAAGTAATGTGTGCATAGCAAAAGGCTATTCTGATAGCCCGTCAAAAAACAGCCTTCTCACAAGGCGTAGACTGGCACGAGAATTTCACGTTCCGCTTTCCGGCGTCCACGCACGCTTTCTTCGATCGTCTTTAGAACGTTGGCCGCATAATAGCGTGTACCACATTCCTTGCATACACCAGCAGGAACGTCTTCAATGAGCACGTAACCTCCTTTGATTTTGCGATGCAAAGTCACGCGCTTTTCTACAATATTCCCTCCACAATATTCACATGTCTCGTCTTCCCAAAAACTCATATACCTTCCTCCACTTTAGGGTTGATCCTCATACACAGTGATTACACGCACCTTCCCACCTGGGGTAATACGGCACACTGCCCCAATATGCCGCCCGTCCAAAGCTATTCCTATTACCTCATACTTACCTTCGCGCGGCCATGTCTTTCTTATTCGACCCGTGAGGATACCTCGTTCTACATCGTAGATATCAAATTCGTCATTTTGGGCTTCGTCAAGAGCGTGTTCAGTCAGGTAATAGAGGCCATTCTGAACTAGGGATTGAATCTGTTTGATACTCAAGGTAGCTCCTCATTGACGTTAACCGGCGTTAGTATGTCAAATAGCTTAGCCTGCGTTACTTTCACTAACTCGCTCACACCTACTTCCAGGTTGAGTCCGCGCTGGCCGGCGTTGACCAGGATAGTGCCGTGTGCCGTGGCGGCGCGCTCCAGCCAGATCTCAAAGCCTCGATTGAGCAGAGCCAATGCGCCGATGCCGCCCACCTGCAAGCCGGTGAGCGCCTCGGCCTCTTTCTGGGTGGCCATGCGCAGTTTTTTGTCGCCGGTCGCCCTGGCCAGGCTGCGCAGGTCCAGCTCGTGGCCGCCGGCCACCATGACGAGCAGCGGCCTGGCGCGCGCCTCGCCGCGCATCACCACCAACGTCTTATACACGCGCTCGGCCGGCAGTCCAAGCGCCTGGGCCGCTTCCGCCGCCGAGTGAATCTCGGGCGAGTATTCGTGCACGTGGTAGGCCACCTTGTGGGCGTCCAATACCCGCATGGCGTTCGTCCTGCTCTCCCGCATATCTCTTAACCTTCTACTTCCTACTTCCTACTCCCTACTCCCTACTCAAACCACTCCATCTCGAAATCGCCCAAAAAGACCGTGTCGCCCTCTTGCACGCCGGCCTTTTTGAGTGCCTCTATGATGCCCATGTACTCCAGCTTGCGCTGCAATCGCCGCAGCGCTTCATCGCTGTCAAAGCGGCTCATGGCCACTAGCTTTTCGACCCGTGTCCCGCTTACGCGCCACGCTGCGTCCTCGCGCGAGATAATAAATGGCTCCTCGTCCGGCAAGCGCAGGACAGGCAGATCTTCGGCCAGCTCGGCCGGCGGCAATTCAGCCAACGCTTGGGCCGCGCGGTAGAGCAGTTGCCGGGTGCCATCCTGCGTGGCAGCCGACAGCGGAAGCACCGGCACGCCCTGTTCTTCCAGGGCGCGACTGAAGGCCGGCCAGTTGTCGCGCGCTTCCTCCATGTCCATCTTGTTGAAGGCCACGATCTGCGGCTTGCTGGCCAGGCCATGGCCAAAGGCGGCCAGCTCGGCATTGATGGTCTGGAAACTGCCCAGTGGGTCGGGGCTGGCTCCGTCGACCAGGTGGATGAGCACGCGGCAGCGCTCGATGTGCCGCAAAAACTCGTGTCCCAGGCCGCGCCCGGTGCTTGCGCCCTCGATCAGGCCGGGGATATCGGCCATCACGAACGAGGTGCCCCGGCCAGAGGCAGCGTCCACCTCGACCACACCCAGCATCGGCTCGAGTGTGGTGAAGGGATAGTCGGCGATCTTGGGCCGGGCGCGCGTGGTGGCCGCCAGCAAGGTGGACTTGCCCGCGTTGGGAAGCCCCACCAGTCCAACGTCGGCGATGAGCTTGAGCTCCAGCTCGACCTGCCGGCTGGGGCCAGGTTCGCCGTTTTCGGCGTAGCGTGGCGCCTGATTGGTGGAGGTGGCAAAGCGGGCGTTGCCGCGCCCACCGTGTCCCCCGCGCAGCACGCGTGCTTCCTGGCCGGGGTGCACCAGGTCGGCCAGAATGTGGCCGAGTCCCGCGTCGCGCACCACGGTGCCAAGGGGCAGCTCGATGCGGCAGTCCTGCCCGTTGGCGCCGGTCTGATCCTTGCCGCGGCCGTTCCCGCCGTCTTGGGCCTTAAAGTGGCGGTGGCGCCGGAAATAGTTCAGCGTGTTGAATGTGGGCGTGGCGACAAACACCACGTCGCCGCCGCGCCCACCATCGCCGCCGTTGGGGCCGCCGAATGGGACGTATTTTTCACGCCTGAAGCTGACACACCCATCGCCGCCGTCGCCGGCCTTGATGCGGATTTGGACTTGATCGACAAACATAAGCGAATGATACCACACAAGTGCGTAAAACGTAATGCGTGATCCACAATCACGGTTCACATTTTGCGTGTTACGTTCCATTCCTCGACGATCTGGCGGTGGGCGGTGACATTTTCCAGGAACGAGCGCCGCCGCTCCTCGTCGTCGATTGCCTCGGCTCGCTCTTGCAGGAGCTTGAAAGCCGTCTCCAATATGGCCTGGGCCTGGGGGGAGCGATTGGCGCGCAAGGCTCGATAGCAGCTCAGGTAGATCCGGAATGGCTCGCAAGTGCTGTCGGGCGGGCTGGCCTCCAAGGCGTTCAGCACGTTCTCGGCACAAGTCTGGGCTTGAGCCAGATCCTCTTCGATGAGCGCCAGGCGAGTCAGGCCGGCCAGGACTTCCGTGGCCAGGACGGATTGGCCCAGCTCGCGCCGCAACGCCAGGGCTTGCTCGTAGGCATGCTTCGCCTCCGGCAGCCGATCCAGGACCGTCAGGGCGTGGCCCAGGTGGGTCAGGGCTTGGGCCTGCGTGTCTCGATCTCCAAGCTCGGTGGCGATCTGGAGGGCGCGTTGGCTGGATTTGAGGGCGGCTTCATCCTCACCGATGTGATGAAAGAGCAAGCCTGTCTGGGCTAAGCCCAGGCTTTCGCCCTGGCGATCGTGAATTTCCTGCATGATGAGCAGAGAGTGATCGAGGCAGATTTGGGCGGCGGCATAGTCGCCCAGCCCGTCCAACAAGCGGCCAAGGCCATACATCACCCTGCCTTGGCCCCACCTATCACCGCTTTTTTGCCTGATGCGCAAGGATTGCTCGTAATAGCTTTGGGCGGCTGTGTAGTGACCCTGTTCGTGGGAAATCCCCCCCAGGCCGCCCAGGATCAGCCCTTCACCTTGAAAATCGCCGATCTCTTGCTTGATGGCCAGGGCTTGCCGGTAGAAACTGGCAGCTTGGGCCTGGCTGCGCTTGCTCTGTTGGCAGAGATTGCCCAGGTGGCCCAGCACAGTGCTTTCGCCGCGCCGGTCGCCGATTGCGCGGTAAATGTCCAGGGCTTGCTCACTGTAGCTTTTGGCGTTGGCATAGTCGCTCAGATTGTAGCAGACACTACCCAGGTTGCGCAGGCTGTCTGCTTCAACCTGGCGCAGGTCCGCTCGGCGCGCCAGGGTCAGGGCTTGTTCGAGCTTGGACTGGGCGGCCGCGTAATCCCCCTGCCGCCGCAGGGCCGTGCCCCAGGCCAGGTAGGCGGCTGCCTCGCTGTCCAACGACACGTGAATGATGTCTTGGACTGTCTTGGCCAGGTCGATGATCATCTTGACAGAGGCGATGGCGGCCGGATAGTCGCCCGTCACCAGGTTGTAGGTTGCCCTGCGCAAGGCCACCTCGGTCCACCAATTGGCCGCTTGTGAGCCTCGTCTTATGATGGACGAGTCGCTGGTCATCATTTGGGTCAATTCTTGCAGGTGGGCCAATTCCTGGCGTTGGGCCTCGCGCGCCCCTTGCAGATCGTATACCTTTTCGCGCGCCAGCATCATCTCGAAGCGTTCGGCCAGGTTAGCCTCGGCGGTCAGGTCGAGGGCGCGTTCCAGGTAAAGCAGTGCTTCAGCGTTGGCAAAGCGCGCTGCCGCTTGCTGCCCGGCCAGCTTGGCATAGTGGCGCTCAAGCTTGACATTTTCGGCCAGGTGGTAATGCTGCGCGAGAAGCGGGTAATAGGGTGACAGGTCGTGGGTGTAGACGTGTTCATACCACTCGGCCACAGCTTGATGGAGCTGCCGCCGTTGGGCAAAGAGCATCATGCTGTAGATGGCTTCCCGCACCAGGGTGTGCTTGAAGCTGTAAATCTCTTCTGGATCCACAGCTTGCAACTGCGTCAAGTCTAATTGCTCCAAGGCGTCCAGGCTGTCTTTGATCTGGGATTTGTCGGCCTCGAGCGGGTAAATATCGTACAGGGTGCGGTAGCTAAAGACTTGGCCGATAACACTGGCTACCTTGAGCGTGAATTGTTGGGAGGGTGTCAGCCGATCTATGCGGCTGGTGATCAGGCCTTGGACCGTGCCGGGTAGAGAAACGGTCTTGAGGTCGACGCCCGGCATCAGTTGGCACATTCGACGCCCGGCCGAGTCGAACATCGGCTTGGTGCTAATCTTGATGTAGCCTGAATCCTGCAAGGCGTAGGCCAGCTCTTCGCTGAAAAAGGGATTGCCCTCGGATTTTTGATAAATCAACTCGGCCACTTGTTCCGGCAGGCTGCTGACATCCAGGTATTGGCTGACCAGGCTCGTCGTTTCCTCCAGAGAAAGTGGAGACAAACGCACGTGGTGGAGCGGGCGCGAAACAAAACGATTGCTTTGAGGGCCAGACGTTTGCAGCAGTTGTATGTACTCGGCCGGCGGGGAAGTGGAGCTTGGCATAGGCCGGGCAGCGATGATGAGCAGCAAGGGGTGGACGCGCTGGCTGACGGCCAGGGTCAAGGCCCACGAGCTGGGGTCTAGCCAATGGGCATCTTCCAAGATGATGAGCTTGGGCGAGCGGCTGACGGATTCTTGGAGCAGCTTGATGAGCAGCTTGCGTACATTGTCAGCTCGCACTTGGCCCGTCATCTGCACGCTCAGGTCGTTGTCGGGCAAGCTGAAGGGCAGCACGGGATTGAGCAGGGGGGCCAGGCGCCGCAATTCCGAGTTACAGTCGATCAGGTCGAGGAAGTGCTGTCGCTGGGCGGCCGGATCGGCCATGACGCTCAGGTCGAACACTTGGTTAAAGATGCTGCGCCAGGCGTGGTAAGCGGTGGAGCGTTCAACCGCGTCGCCGGCGCCGGCAAAGATGCCGATTTGCATGGCCTCGGCTTGCCGGCGCAGATCGCTTATGAGTAGCGATTTACCGATCCCAGCCTCGCCCTCGATGATAATCAGGCTGCTTACCCCACGCGCCAGCTTTTGGAGACTTTCGGCCAGGATGGTGCGCTCGGCGGCCCGGTTGACAATCTGCCGGGTGTTGGCCGCCAGCCTGTCTTTCGAACTGATGGAAGGCGCCCTTTTCTCGCCTCGTGGGCGGTAGATCGCTACCAGCCCAGATTTGCCTTTAATGGCGATGGGCGGCAGAACCTCCAAGTCCAGCTTGGCCTGGGCGGCGTGGTAGGTAGCCGTGTCGCACAACACAGCCGGTGTAGGGTTCAAGTTTTCTGAGCCGGCCAGGTCCTTAGCCGCTTGCATCAAGCGCGCGGCCAGGTTGACGGTATCGCCGATCATGGCATATTCGCGCCGCCGGGTGTTCCCGCGCTCTCCGCAAAAGACCCGCCCGCTCGCCACGCCAATGGCACACGCCAGCCCCAGCTCTTGCAGCCTGGCGTGCATTCCCAAGGCAACTTGCGTGCCGCGTATCGTGTCATCTTCGTGAGTGAGCGGCGGCAGCCCCAAAGCAGCGATCATGTTGATACCTTTGTCGTCCATGATGAATTGGTTGACACTGCCTTCGTAGCGGTACAGCACCTCCTGCAAGGCGCGCATAACCGCGTGCAGTTGATCCAGGTTGAAGCCTACGCCTGTCACGTTGAGGAACACCACCGTCACAAGCCGAAGCTCTGCCAGCCAGCCAATTTGTTGGGCGGTCAGGCGCGTCAGGATGGCTCCCGGGATATAGCTCATCAGGGCCGTTTCCATGCCCGGTGCTAATGCCAATGGGGCCGGGGGACGGAGGGGAAGCGGGTCGCGAACATCCTCCAGGCGCAGACCGCCGGCCGGCAGTGCCTGGCCTATACATTGTTCCGCGATGAGCTGGTAGGCCTCGGGCGACAAGACCACGTCGCCGGGTTGAGCCTGGGGGGTCACTACACCGATCTGGGTGAGAGGGTCGCCGGCCACCATGAATTCCCATCGCCCTAGCATGCCGCCGACGCTGGCTGCGATGACCTCTCCGGTCCCAATGCCTATCCGCATCGACATATGTACGCCTTTGATCACTTCATAGTTGTTGAGGATCATCTGCAACGCCAGCCCACACTGAGCAGCTCGGCGAACTGCCTCCGGCAAGGGCGGGGAGGCCAAGTCGACCTGCGCTGGCGCAGCTTGGACACGCTGCGCCGGCCAGAGCACCAGGGCGGCATCGCCGGCGAACTTGATCACATCGCCGCCCAAGGCGGCCACCAGGTCGATGAATTGCCCAAAGTAGCTGTTGAGAATATAGGTCAGTTCTTCCACGCCAGCCGTGTCGCGTTGGTCCAGATGCTCGGCCAACGAGGTGAACCCCGAGATATCGGCAAAGAGCACCGCGGCCGGGAAACGATCCCCCCTGGGAACGGTCAGCGGCGCCGGATTGACGGCCAGGCGGCGCACGACCATCGCGGGTACGTAACTCGCCAGGGTCGCTAGTAAACTTGAATCGCTCATCTCGCAACTATCATTAGGGTGTGACCAAAAGCTGAAAGCCTGAATCCCACCGGGCGGATTGCGCAGCAATCCCATTATCCCTCATTCTGAAACATTTGCAACTTGACAGCAAAGCCAATCTGTTCCATAATCTTGGGGATGATCTCACTGCGTAGATTGTTCGCCATTACCGGCAAGGAATTACGTCACGTCGTGCGTGATGTGCGCACCTTGTTCCTGGTGACGGTTACCCCAGCCTTTATGCTGCTAACGTTGGCCTATGTTTTTTCCTTCGACGTCGAGCATTTTAACCTGGTCGTCTTGGACCAGGATAAAAGCGATTTGTCCCGTCAATACCTGGCCGACTTGAGTAGCGACGGCACGTTTCGTATCGTCGCCTCTGTCGACCACTATAAGGAAATCGATGCCTGGCTGCAAGCCGGTGACGCCCACGCCGCCCTGATCATCCCGCCCGGCACAGAGGCCTCCCTGCGAGCTTATCGCCCCTCACCGGTGCAGGTCATCCTGGACGGGGTAGACGCCATCGCTGCCAGCCAGGCCTTGGGCCAACTGTACGCCCGCACGAACGCGTATGCTGTGAGCTTGCTATCTACGCACCCCGATTTGTCTATCGAGTCCGGCGTGTTAGATGTGCGCAGCCAGGCCTGGTATAATCCGTCTCTCAAGTCGTTGTACAGCATGGTGCCGGGCTTGATCGCCGTGGTGTTGGCTATGCCAGCCCTGGCCCTGGCATTGGCCTTGACGCGCGAAAAAGAGCTGGGCTCGTTTGAAGGCTTGTCGGCTACCCCGGTGCGCGGGATCGAGTATCTCGGCGGTAAAATGCTGGCTTATGTGGGATTTAGCCTGGCCGGGGCGCTGCTTGTGGTGGCGGTAGCCATCGCGTGGTTCCGCGTGCCGTTTCGGGGCGATTTGCTTGTTTTTCTCGAGTTCACGGCATGTTATTTCCTGGCCAGTTTTGGCTTGAGCATGGTAGTGGCCAATTTTGCTAAAAGCCAACAAGTGGCCATGCTGGTCGTGATCCTGGCGTTTTTTATCCCCAGCTTTTTCCTGGCCGGGCTGATTTTACCGGTAGATACCAGCTCGGCCGGGGCACGCCTGGCCTCCTCTCTCCTGCCGGCCACGCACTTTATCGCGATCTGCAGGGGTGTCTTCCTCAAGGGCCTGGGGATAGCTGATTTGTACGCGCCGGTGTGCACACTGCTGGCTATCGGGGGTGTGATGCTGGCGCTGAGCCTGGCGCTGTTTTGCAAGTGGGTGGAGTGAGGCAAAACGTAAAGCGTAAAACGTAAAAAGTGTAGGCATGGCTTATCGTATCATCAATCTCACCGTCAAAGAGCTCATCCAACTGCTGCGTGATCGGCTGATGATGGCTTTTATCATCCTGGCCCCGGTCTTGGAGCTGGTGTTATTGGCTCACTCCACCGGGCAGGGCATCCAAGGCCAGCCGGCGGTGGTGGTTGACCATGACCGTAGCCAGCTCAGCCGGCAGATCGTCACTGCGATTGATAACACGGACGAATTGGACGTGTTGGCTTATTTGGATTCATCCGACCAGGTCGAGGCCTGGTTCCGGCGTGATCGAGCGCTGCTGGCTGTCATTCTCCCCTTGGGCCTGGAGGCGGACATGGCCGCTTTACACACCATTCCCCAGGTGCAGGTGCTGGTTGATGGGGCCAACAGCGTGGTCGCTTCGAATGCCTTGAGCGCGGCTTCCGGCGCAATCAACGCTTTACTGGCTCGACGGATTTCGCTCAGCGCCCAACAGGCCTCCCTATTTGCACTTAGCCCCCAGGTGCGTTATAATCCCACTTTCAATATACGCTATTTTACCATCACGGCACAGCTCGGTTTTATCATTTACCAGGTCGCCCTGATGGTGGCCTCGCTGGGGTTGGCGCGCGAACGCGAGCTGGGCACGCTGGAGCAGTTGCTGGTCACCCCTTTGCAGCGCATGGAATTGATCATCGGCAAGGCGATCCCGGCCCTGGTGATCGCTGGTCTGGATTTCGTGCTGATGTGGGCGATCACGGTGTGGGGCTTTGGCGTGCCGATGCGAGGGTCGTTTGGCTTGTTATTGGGACTGTCGTTGTTGTTCATCGTGGCTGAGAGTGGCTGGGGCTTGACGATTTCGGCCACTTCGCGAACCCAGCAGCAGGCCGTCTTGATGGTCTTTGTGCTGGCCATGATCGATATCGCGTTTTCGGGTTACTTGGTGCCGGTGGATCGCATGCCACGCGTGCTGCAGATGCTGTCGTACCTTTTCCCACTGCAGCATTACCTGACCATCCTCCGCCAGGTGATGCTGAAAGGCGCGGGACTGGAGGCCGTGTGGGGCGAGGTAGGCGCTCTGGTAGCTTTGGGGATAGCCAGCGCCACGGTCGCCGCATTTAGCCTGCGCCGGCAGTTGGATTAGACGGTGATATAATGCTTTTGCTCGTCGACAATCTGGCTGAATTTATCCGTGCCGTTGAGTGATAGGGGCACGCCGGCCCGTAGCAAGTCAAAGTATCCCATGCCGCGAAAGGCCCGCCGGCGAGCAACCGCCTGGGCTTCGTCCCACACTTTAGGCCAGGGGGCATTGGCCGGCAAGCGCCCCAGGACGTAGGTGACGAAATCGACAGCCAAATTTGACATTGTCAAATGAAGATTTGTAAAAACGACGCCGACTTGAATCAAATGAGGTACTGAGCCTATTTTACCATCAACTTTTGCTGGCTACAAGCCTGGTCAACCCAGGTGGAAAACGAGGCGAGCATATCCCCATCTATGGGGAGAACGCATGGCTGCTTCCCTATATATGGGGGGTGCCTTCCGCGCTGCTGGACCGTTCTTTTCACTGATTTTGAGGCTTGGGTTCGCTTTATGTCTAGGTGTGGGGATGAAAGGCGAGTTTACCCCCACGGGTGGGGGGTGTCGCTGTGTGGTATGTTGGAGCGGGGCATGACAAACCTTAAATTTTTCCCTGTAATTCATTTGTAACTCTTGTAACGAGTTCACTGCCATTTTGAAAAGTATTGATTTTAGGAGGTCATTATGGAGGTGCGACGCTTGCTTTATCTTTCCCGCGCCGACGTGGAACGAGTGGCGTTGGATATGTCTACCGTCATCAGCTTGCTTGAAATCGCGTTTAGAGAAAAAGGGCAGGGCCGTGTGGAGATGCCGCCCAAGCCGGGTATTCATCCTCAAGCGGATGCCTTCATCCACGCCATGCCGGCCTATATCCCTGCACTCAAGTCGGCCGGCGTCAAGTGGGTGAGCGGATTCCCCGAAAATTACAAGCGTGGCTTGCCGTATATTTCTGGCTTGTTGATTCTCAATGACGCTGAAACCGGCCTGCCGTGCGCGGTGATGGACTGCACGTGGATCACGGCCTATCGCACCGGCGCGGCCTCGGCTCTGTCGGCCCAGTACCTGGCTTGCCCTGGAAGCGAGGTGGTTGGGATACTGGCTTGCGGTGTGCAGGGGCGCACTAACCTGGAAGCTTTGGCGACGCTGTTCCCTGTCAAGCGCGTGTATGCCTATGACATTCTCCCCGAGGTGCAGCAGCGTTACGTCGAGGAGATGTCGGCCAGACTGGGTGTGGAAGTCATTGGGGTGGCTGAACCCAGGCAAGCAGTGGAAGGCTGTGACCTGGTTGTCACGTCTGGTCCGATCCTCAAGCATCCCACACCGGCCATCGAAAAGGATTGGCTCAAGCCCGGTGCGTTTGCGAGCGCGGTTGATTTTGACAGCTATTGGAAGGCCGAGGCGTTGGCCCAATGTGACAAGCTTGCCACCGACGACGTGGCGCAGTTCCACTATTACCGGAGCGTGGGCTATTTCCAGACCACGCCTGAGCCGTATGCTGACCTGGGCGAGATCGTGGCCGGCCACAAGCCGGGACGTGAGCGCGATGACGAGCGAACGATGGGGATGAACCTGGGCCTGGCTATGGACGACATGGCCGTCGCACCAGAAATCTATCGCCGCGCAAAGGCGTGCGGGATCGGCACAGAACTGGAGCTGTAGGGGCGGTTGGACGGCCCGCCTCTACTTGAGGAGGACTCACATGACACTACCAGCTACAACCGATGTCGTCATCATTGGTGGCGGGGTGATGGGCGCCAGTTGCGCCTATCACCTGGCGCTCAAGGGCTGCCGGAACGTCGTGCTGCTGGAGCGCAACCGCCTGTTTGGCTCGGAAGCCACCGGCAAGTGCGCCGGCGGCATTCGCTACCAGTTTGATACCGAGATCAATATCCGCTTGTCGATTCTCAGTCTCCCCATGCTCGAGCGCTTTGAAGAGGAGTTAGGCCAGGCGATTGATGTGCGCAAGTGTGGCTACCTGTTCGTGCTGACGCGCGAGGAGGATGTGGTCGAGTTCAAGCGGCAGGTGAGGCTACAAAATAGCTTGGGGGTGAACACGCAGTGGATTGACGGCGATGAGCTTCGCCGCCGCCTGCCGCTCATGCAGTATCCTGATGCTCTGGGTGGGACGTGGGGGCCGGAGGATGGCTTGGCAGATCCGAATGGTGTGGTGCAGGGTTACATTTCTGGCGCGCGCCGGCTGGGAGTACGCTGTCTGACCGATGCTGAGGTCACCGCCATTCGCGTGTCGGCTGGGCAAGTGCGTGGCGTGGAAACACAGCAAGGTTTTATCGAGACGCCGCTCGTCGTCAACGCGGCCGGCCCGTGGGCCGGGCAGGTGGGCGCGTTGGCCGGTGTGGATGTGCCGGTGATGCCGGTACGGAGGCAGATTGCCGTGACCACGCCTATTCCCAGCCTCCCGCCGGATTTCCCTTTCGTCATCGAGTTTGCGCGCAGCCTGTACTTTCACCGTGAAGGGCTGGGTCTGCTGAGCGGCATGTCGAATCACGATGAGCCGGCCAGTTTCAACCAGGGCCTAGACAGCGATTGGGAGCTGGTGCATTTTGAAGCGGCCTGCCAGCGTATGCCGGGACTCGAATGTGCCGGCGTGGCGGGGCGCTGGGCTGGCCTATACGAAAACACACCCGACGCGCATCCTATCCTGGGCGCGGTGGAAGAACTGAGCGGTTTTTACTGCATCGCGGGCTTTTCTGGCCACGGCTTTATGCACGGGCCGATTTGCGGCTTGTTGTTGGCCGAGGAAATCTTGGAAGCTCAGGCCAGCACGCTGGATATATCGCCCTTGCGCCTGAACCGCTTTCGGGCAGGCGGGACAGGGCGCCATTCAGAAATGGGGCGCCATCCGATGACGCGGGAGTACAACGTGGTATGAGAGATCAGTCTTCACATGCTACACGCCGGGCGCGGCGAGCGCCCGCCCGCCCGCCGGCCCATCGCTTCAAGTGGGGTGGGGCGCTGGCTTTTGCCATTGTCATGTTGTCCCTGCTGGCTGCCTTGGGCCTGGCCAGCGTATACATCCTGCAATTGCTGCCTTCCCGCTACGTGGTGACTTATCTGCCTGAGCCGATCCAGGCATTGCTCAGCCGCCCGCATGTCGAGCTGCCCACGCCGGTCGCTACGCTGTCTCCCGAGCAGTTGGCTGCCTTGCTCACGCCAGTCGCAGGCACCAACCCTTCTCCCACTCCTGTCGTTGCATTGCCTACCCCCCAGCTCACATCCACACCGGCCCCGCTTATCTCGGCCTTTCTCACGCTCGCCCCTAGTCCCACGCCCTCGCCGCAGCCGTCTTTTACGCCGGCGCCCACACCTACCCTGACGCTCACGCCGGCTTACGCGCCAGGTCCCACCCAGTTGGCGCGCAGCACGCCGGCGGACTTGGCCAGCACGTCTGTGCTGCTGACCGGCTTTCGTCACGCCTACCAGGGCTGGAACAACTGTGGCCCGGCCACGCTGGCAATGGCGTTGAGCTACTTTGGCTGGGGAGGGACGCAAAATGACACAGCTGCATTCCTCAAGCCTGATCCCGAGGATCGCAACGTGTCACCCGAGCAGATGGCGGCTTACGTGCGCTCGCAGGGTTACCAGGTTATCGTGCGTTCGGGCGGCACGCTGGATACTCTCAAGGCCTTGTTGCACGCCGGTTTGCCCGTCGTCATAGAGAAGGGTTTTGAGCCGGATGACAAGCTGGGCTGGATGGGGCATTATTTGCTGCTCGTCGGCTACAACCAGGCCCAGAAGGAATTCGTGGCCATGGATTCGTACCTGGGGCCGCTGCAGTCGGCGCCGTTTGCCGAGACCGATCACTATTGGCGCCAGTTCAACCGGATCTACCTCGTAATCTATGGCGACGATATGGCCTTGACCGTGTCGCAGTTGATCGGGACCTCGTTCGACGATGCAGTAATGTACCAGAACGCCATGGCAGCGGCCCAGGCCGAGTTGGCAGCCAATCCCCAAGACGCTTACGGCTGGTTCAATGTCGGCACCAACTATGAAGTGATGGGAATGCACGCCGAGGCGGCGGCGGCCTACGACCGTGGGCGGCAGTTGGGCCTGCCGTGGCGTATGACGTGGTACCAGTTTGGCTGGTTCGAAGCCTACCTGGCGACCGGGCGTTACGACGACGTGTTGGCGTTGGCCAATGCCACGCTTCAGTCCAACACCTATTCAGAGGAGATGTATTATTACCGTGGGCGAGCCTACGCGGCTTACGGTGATGTCGAGTCGGCCCGGACGGATTACCAACGCGCGCTCGAACGCAATCCCAATTTCTCAGCCGCCCGCCAGGCGCTGGAGGCGCTGGGGCGGTAGGACGTAAAACGTAAAGCGTCCCTCGACAAGCTCGGGAGGATATAAAACGTAAGTATCATCTCAATATTTCGGGGCCGCCGGGCTTCGGGCCAGACTTCCGAAGTCTAAGAAGACTTCGGAAGTCTTCCATCCCCCCGC
>JAFGFO010000344.1 GCA_016931085.1 Thermoflexales bacterium | reverse complement strand
TCGGGGCCGCCGGGCTTCGGGCCAGACTTCCGAAGTCTAAGAAGACTTCGGAAGTCTTCCATCCCCCCGCTTTTTTGAGAAGATACCCTTAAACTATCTTGCCGGCAGGCACACCCAAAAGCGTGAGCCGCCTTCGGCCGCAAAGTCCGCTCCATAACTACCGCCCATCAGCTCGACAAAGCGCCGCAGCATGTACAAATTCATGCCAGCGCCAGCCTGGCCGCGCACGAGTTCCAGGTCGGCTCGGAAGAACAAGCTGAACAGCTTGGCACGCTCAGCTTCAGGCACGCCTACGCCCGTGTCGCTCACGCTGATCTTGACCATGCTGTCGCCGCTCGCTTCCGCGTTGACGGTGGCCTGGCCGCCGGCCGGCGTGTACCAGCAGGCGTTTTCGATCATGATACGCAGGCTTTGCTTGGCGCGCTCTTCGTCGGCGTACACATGCGGCAGATCGCCGGGCAAGTCGCACCGAAGCGTATTCTGGCGCTCTTTGGCCACCAGTTGCATCTCGTCGCACACTTCTTGAACCAACTGTGCTGTGGGCAGTTCCTTCGGCTTGAGCTTGAACTTGCCTTCGCCCATATAGGCCAGGTCGTGCAGGTTGGTGATCATGCCGCTCATGCGTGTAATGTTCTTCTTGATGCGACTCACAAAGTCCTTTTGCTGATCGTTGATCGGCCCGATCAACGGCATCAGATCCGTGTAACCTTTCATGGAGGTCAAAGGCAAGCGCAGCTCGTGGCAAACGTCCCGGATGAGCTTCCACTGCTCGGCGTGGGCGGTGGCCAGTTGGGCCTCGAGCTCTTGGATGCGGGCCAGTAATTCTGTGTCGTTAGTCATAAATGGCGAACTCCTTAAAAGATCCTCGTCACAGCTCCGGCGTGGGCGTGAGGGTGGGGGTAGGCCAGCGCGGCATGGCCGGCCGCACGCACGGCTCGTAATTTGCGCCGACGATGACGCGGTACGGCACGGGACTGTTGGGATCAGGCTGGGCAACGACGTCAGCCTGGTTGGCTTTGAATAGCCTCAGTAGCTCCGGCAAACGACTGCCTTTGCTCACGGTGGTAAAATCGATGATTCGTGTCCGGCCATAGTCCTGTCGATCGGCCGTCCGTAGCGCCGTCACGTGGTAGCCTTCCCAGATCAAGCGATCGGTGGCCAACACGTCCCAGTCCAGGTGAGTGGTGCCGTTCCATACCTCTACCTGCACCGCGGCTTGCGCGGCGACGTTGCTGGGCGGGTTAAAGGTTTCCTGGACCTGTTCAAGCATGGCTTCTCTGTAAGGCAGATAGACCGACGCGCCCGACGGCGTGGTCCACGGCCGCAGCGCCGCGCCGTCGATAAAGCCGCTTCGGATGCGCGCGTTCTCCAGCCGGGGCCCCAACGACGCCAGCCAGACGATCTCGTTCCACCCCAGGTCGGTCTCGATCGACGAGGACAGCTCGCCCCACAGTTCCGGCAGCCTGGCCAGCACGTTGATCTCGGTGGCCTTGTTCCAGACGCCGCGCAGCACGCGATGCTGGCGACGACTGCGATCCAGGTCGCCACCGGGTGAGGTGTAACGGCTGCGCGCGTACCACAAGGCGTGCTTGCCATCTAGGTGATAGACGCCCGGCGTGTCAATCGAGATCGTGCCGGTTATCGTTGGGTCCTCGGTGATGGGATCGTCCGGGAACACGTCGTACAGCGGGCAATCCGCCACCACGTCTACGCCCCCCAGGCTGTCTATGATTTTCATAAAGCCGGCAAAGTCCACCCGCGCGTAATAATCGACGTGCACGCCTGTGTTATACTGGATGGTCTGCTTGAGCAAGCCGGTCCCACCGCCCGGAAAGTTCACGCTGGCGCCGTGCGAGTCGGCCAGGTTGACGCGTTGGAAGCCCCAACCGGGGACGAACACCCATAAGTCGCGCGGGATAGACAACATGGTCACCGAGGGGACGTTCGGATTGACGCTGGCTACGATGAGCGTATCGGTGCGCCAGCCCGATTCGTTGGGACGCTTGTCGCTGCCCAGCAGGACGATGTTGACGGCGCCGGGCGGGAACTCGATCAGCGGCGCTGGCTCCGGGACGACGACGTCGCTGATGGCCAGTGTGGCGATCAGGGCGGCGTTGGGCGTGACGGTCGACGGGTACTGGCCACGCGGCGACACCGGCACGAGAGTGGGTATGGGGGTGGCCGTCGCGGTTGGCCGTGGCGTGATGGTGGGCAGGCGGGTGTTAGTCGGGATGGGAGTAGGGCTGGGGGTGGGTGTGGCTGTTTGGGTAGGGGTGGGTGTTTGGGTGGGTGGGAACGTGGCTTCGGTGAAAGCGGGCGCGGGGGAGGGCGATGGTGGGGGAGGAACGGCCGCGATAGCCGATGATTGAGATGGGAAGGTGTCTTCCAAGACGATGTGGAGAATGGTCGCCAGCAGCACGACGGCGAAAAGCGCCAGGCTGATGTTGGTGAACTCGTATAGCAAAGCCTGGCGTGGGCGAGATGTTTTTTTTGTACCGCTCGCGTTGTTTTTCATAAGCTCACGTTTGCCTGGCCCTATTATACACCTTTTTCCCATCCCTTCAAGGCGCGCGTTGTGCGGGAGGCGGGGTCTGTGTTATAATGGAGACGTTGTAAGCTTTGCTCTTGTTTCATCAGGTGACGCATGATTCAATTTCTGACGCGTGATCATTACCAGGAGGCTGCCGCTGTCGTAAGTGCTCGCAGCCAGCACCACCCTCGAATTGGCTTGATCTTGGGCTCGGGCCTCAGTGCGCTGGCGGAATCTGTCGAACAGGCTGATAGTATTCCGTATAGCGATTTGCCTTACTTGGGACCTGCTACCGTTGAGGGGCACCTCGGCTGCTTGATACTGGGCTATCTCGAGGGCCAGCCGGTGATCGTGATGCAAGGACGTTTGCATTACTACGAGGGTTATTCCATGGCTCAGCTCACTTTGCCGATACGTGTGATGCAGTTGATGGGGGTTGATGTGCTGATCATCACAAATGCGGCCGGCGGGCTAAACCCGGCTTTTCGAGCCGGCGATTTGATGCTCATTAGCGATCACATCAATCTGATCAGCATGGCAGGTCTGTCGCCGTTGCGCGGCCCCAATGACCCCAGCCTGGGCCCGCGCTTCCCGGACATGTCGGAGGTCTACAATCGCCCCTTGCGCGAACTGGCTCTACGCATGGCGGATGACCTGGGCCTGGTTTTGCGCCAGGGGGTTTATGTTTGCCTGGGGGGACCGAACTTTGAGACGCCGGCTGACTTGCGTTTCCTGCGCATGATAGGTGCGGATGCCGTGGGCATGTCCACTGTGCCAGAAGCGGTGGTGGCGCGCCACGGTGGGCTGCGTGTGCTGGGTATTTCTGGCATCAGTAACGTGGCTCAGACGGACGCTGCCACGGCGATTGAAACAACGCACGAAGAAGTGTTACAAGCCGGCCAGCTCATTGTGCCCAAGCTCAGTGCATTGCTGCGAGCTATCTTGCGTGCCTTGCCCCCAGCCGCGAGGATGACGTGATTGCCCTGCTGCGTTTTCTGGCCGTGAACGCCTGGCTATTCAGCTTGATGTGTTGGTTGAGCGCGGTTTACTTTGCCTGGCGAGCGCGCTCCATGCGACAGGCCGGAGCTATCACACCCTACAGCCTGGAACGCGAAGGATTGACGGATCGGGTCAACCGGACCTGGGCGACAGCCGGCGTGCTAAGCCTGGTGGGGGTGCTGGCCTTGCTGGCCAGCCCGGTCATCCTGAGCCGTACCGCGGATACGGCGACGCGGAGCCTGCTCACGCCAGTGGCAGGCATTCTCACCCGCACGCCAACCGTCTCTCCCTCCCCAACGCCGCTTACTCCCTCCCCAACGTTTACGCCTACGCCTGAGGTGAGTGCCACGCCTTCACCGCCCCCAACGCGATTGGTCGAAGAGACGGCCAGCGCCACACCTGAGCCGGTGCTCGTGTCACGGGCTTGCTCTGACCCGCACGTGCAGCTTGGCGCGCCAACGGCTGGACAATCGCTGACAGGTGTGGTCGAGATCCGTGGCGTGGCCACTATTCCCGACTTTGCGTTTTACAAGTTTGAAATTAGCGGCCCGCTCACGGGCGGTGAATGGTGGACGGTCGGCGATTTGTTCTACGCACCGGTCGACGGCGGCCTGCTGGGTTATTGGGACGCCACGCCCATCGCGCATCAAGCGCCGGGCTTGTACTCTTTTCGCCTGGTCGTCGTGGACAGCACCGGCAATTATCCGCCACCGTGTGTGGTCCAAGTCCGTATCGCGCCCGAATAGGCCGGATAGGAATTCGGGCGAATTTTGCATCATCGCCAGCCGTGTGGTAGAATTGGCTTATGCCAACACTAGATTTGACAAAGCTTTGCATTCGACCGGCCGAATTGCCTGACCTGGATGTGTGCCTGACGCTCGATCCGACCTACTCGACCGAATTCGTCTGGCAGATGGACACCCACAGCAATAACGGGGAGATCAGCGTGGCTTTTCGAGCTGTGCGCTTGCCGCGCATGATGCGTGTGAGCTACCCGCGCAGCGCACGCCAACTGGCATGGAATTGGTACGGTTGCGAGGGTTTTCTGGTTGTTGAGTTTGAGGGAAAGGTGATCGCCTATGCAGCCCTGGCCGTGCGTAAGGATCAAGGCGTCGTCTACATCACCGATATCGTTGTCGAGCAGCGTTACCGCCAGCAGGGTATTGCTACGGCGCTGCTGCGAGTCGTTGTCGCCTGGTGCAAAGAACGCGGCATGAGACAGTTGATTGCCGAGTTGCAGACCAAAAATCACCCGGCCATCTGTTTCTATCAGAAAATGGGCTTTGGTTTTTGTGGGTTTAACGATCGGTATTATGCTAACCAAGATATTGCGATTTTCTTTGTGCGGCCATTATGATGAGCTGGCTCATTATAGCAGCGATGGCCTTAGCGGGCTGAACGTGACGAATCTGGTCGATATCCTCGCGCTGCTCAATCTCATCTTATCGGCGGCTATCGTCATCACCAGTTTCTCGCTGTTGGCCTATATTTTAATCTACAACCTGCGTTCCAGTGTGGCGCGCGCATTTTGCGCCTTGCTGGCTTGCGTGATGCTGGTGTACCTGGGTGACCTCCTCTTGTTTAGCGTGCCAGACCTGGCCGTCGCTGAACGCTGGCTGCGCTTTCAGTGGTTAGGCATCGCGTTTGCCCCCGCAGCTTACCTTCATTTTTCGGATGCCCTGTTGCATACGACCAATGCGCGTTCAGCCTGGCGTTATGGTGTGACACGCGCCAGCTACCTGCTCAGCGGCCTGTTTTTGGTCGGGGCAGTTTGGACAGACTGGGTGGTGACCGATGGTGTGTTGATTCAACGCGCGCCGCACCTGCGGCCCGGCCCGGCCTTTTGGTTGTACCTGCTCTTTTTCGGGAGCAGCCTGGTGTGGGGCGGCGCTAACCTGGTCTGGGCCAGGCGGCGCTGCTTGACCTCCACTTCGCGGCGGCGCATGACGTATTTGATGGCCTCTTTTGTGGCACCCGCCTTGGGCGTGTTCCCTTATTTGCTGATCATCAGCCAGCCACGCCCCTTGCTGCTGGACGTGTTTTGGCTTTTGATGGTTGCCGGCAATGTTGGCATTGGTTTCATGCTCGTCGTCATGGCCTACGCCGTGGCCTATTTTGGCGTGCTCGCGCCTGACCGCATCGTCAAGCATCGCTTGCTTCATTTCCTGCTGCGAGGGCCGGTGGTCGCCTCGCTGGTTGTCGGCGCGATTATCTTGCTGGTGCGCGTAGAAGCTTACCTGGGCTTGCGGCGTGACGTCCTGGCCATGGTGGCCGTCGTCGCCACGATCGTCTTGTCACAATTGCTGATCGCTCTGTTTCGCCCCTTCCTGGACAGGATTGTGTCTTGGCAAGACCGTGAGGAACTGGCCCGCATACAAAAGCTTTCTGACCATCTCTTGACGACGAGTGACTTGAAACAGTTCATGGAGAATGCTCTGAGCGCAGTGTGTGATTTGCTGCGCGTGCCCGTCGCCTTTGTCGTCGTGCCCGGGGCGGATGGCCCTGTCCTGGAGGCGGCCGTGGGGCCGGTGGGTGAGGATGCTGGCCAGTGCGCCTCGTCGGCACTGGTTGGAGTGAAAGATGGCGCGCCATTTCTCACTGGCGCGTATGGCGAATGGGGTGTTGCGCACTCTGTCAATGGTTACCTGGTCTGGCCCTTGCGAGCGGAGGCTGGCGACGGGGATATATTGGGCGCCTTGGCGGTGAGCTCCCCCCCGTCTTGGGATTTTTCCCCTGAGCAAGCCAAGACGATCTCGAGCTTGATCGGGCCAATCTCGGCCGCCCTCAAGGATCGCCGCTTGCAGCAGGATGTGTTCGCGGTCGTAGACCGGATTATCCCTGAATTGGAGGTGATTCAACGCCAACGGGGAGCGGTGAGATATGCCGATTCGCCGGCCAGCACGTTGTTGGCGGCAAGCCACCTGGACGGACCCGAGTTCGCGACCTGGGTGAGAGGGGCGCTGAGCCATTATTGGGGCGGGCCGCAGCTCGCCGACAGCCCGCTCCTCAGCTTAAAGGTTGTGGAGCGCGCCCGAGCCGAGAATGAGGATAACCCTATCCAGGCATTGCGGACTGTGCTGCTGCGTGCCATCGAGCAGCAGCGTCCACACGGTGAGCGTAAGATGACGGCCGCCGAATGGTTGTTGTATAATATACTGGATCTCAAGTTCATCCAGGGATATCGCGTGCGCGATGTGGCGACTCGCTTGGCCATGAGTGAAGCGGATTTGTATCGCAAGCAGCGAGTTGCCATTGAAACCGTGGCGCGCGCGTTAGCTGATATGGAGAGGCAGGCTACAAGCGCAGGGCAGGTTTTCCCGCGACCCCGCTCGCGCGGAGCGCGGGACGGGGCCATACCTGCCGAAAGCTCTAAGGGTCTTTAGGCCCCTTAGGGTCTTGAGGGGACATGACGATGAATGACACGTATGGGCAGGCGCAGGTGGAAGAATCCTATTGGCAGGCTTTGTTGAACGACAGCGAGATGGGCCTAGATTGCTCCACCGCTGACCGGGGACAGCTTTTGGAGCGGGCGGAGGGGATAAGCAGCCTCGAACTGGAGGACCTCTGGCGTTCTGCCCAACAGGTGATGGAGTCGGGCGAGCTCCAACACGTTCAAATCGTGGGCCACAACCGCGGCGGGGTGCTGGCGGACTGGCACGGACTGCGCGCTTTCGTGCCGGCTTCGCACATGATTTGTCTGTCGCCGCTATTGGACGCCGATGCCCGCCAGGCTGAGTTGGCCGGGCAAGTGGGAAAGATTATGGCGCTTAGAATCATCGAGGTGGAGCGAGAACAGGAGCGACTGGTGATGTCTGAGCGCACACTGACTTCCAGCGAGGACCAGGCCCTGTTGACTACCCTGGCGCCAGGCCAGATCCGCCAAGGGGTGGTTACGAACGTGTGTTCGTTTGGGGCATTTGTGGACCTGGGCGGACTGGAAGGCCTGATCCATATCTCGGAAATCTCGTGGGGGCGCGTTGGCCAACCCGGCGACGTGCTGGCGAGCGGGCAGGTGGTCGATGTCTATATTATCAGCGTCGACCCTGCTCAAAGGCGCGTGGCACTTAGCCTCAAGCGCTTGCAGCCCGATCCGTGGACAAACGTTGAGGATCGTTATCGGATCGGCCAGTTGATCAAGGGCGAGGTCACGAATGTGGT
>JAFGFO010000343.1 GCA_016931085.1 Thermoflexales bacterium | reverse complement strand
TACACTGCCACGGTGCGGGTGAGCGACGGTGCCCTGGAGGATTGGGAGACCATCACCATCAGCGTGAGCGAGCTCAACGCTGCCCCGCAGCTCGACCCGATCGGTGACCGGGTGGTGGACGAAGGCAGCCTGCTGGCCTTTACGGCCACGGCCAGCGATCCCGACCTGCCGGCGCAGGCGCTGAGTTTTTCGCTGGACGCCGGCTCAGTGGGGAGCATCGACGCCGGCACAGGCTTGTTCACCTGGACGCCCACCGAGGCGCAGGGGCCGGGTGTCTACACTGCCACGGTGCGGGTGAGCGACGGTGCCCTGGAGGATTGGGAGACCATCACCATCACCGTGAGCGAGCAGCAAACACTCGCGCGTGTCTACTTTCCCTTGATCATGCGAAACTATTATCCTCTTGTTGGGCCTGACTTGGTGGTGGAGCGCATCGTCGTGGTCGGCAGCATGGCACAAGTGGTCATCAAGAACGAGGGTAGTGCCCTCGTTAACGATGGATTCTGGGTGGATTTGTACGTTGATCCTGACCCTGTGCCTACGGGTGTGAATCAAACCTGGAATGATGGGCGCTCGGCCCAGGGCATCGTGTGGGCCGTGGCAGGCCCGGCGGCCATGCAGGCATTGGAACCGGGTGGGGTGCTCACGCTGACGGTTGGCGACGCGTATTATTGGCCGCCGGATAGCCGGTGGGGCAGCCTGCCGCCCGGGACGCCGGTGTATGCCCAGGTAGACTCGGCCAATGCGCTGACAACTTTTGGGGCGGTTTTGGAACCCCACGAACGAGCTGGCGGCGCTTATAATAACATCCTGGGACCGGTGTATTCGACCCAGGCGAGCGTGTGGGCGACATACGGATTCGCCGGGAGGCAGGCCTATCATGCGTTGACCAGGCCATTTCCTGAGGGTATCCCGCCCCGGCCATAGTCATAGTTGACTTGTAGACCAAGCTGCATTATACTGGTTAAAGTGAAGGCTGAGTTTATGTCGAGCTTGACTCGTGCCGGAATATGGGAAAAACACGGTTAGCAATGCCTGAGCAATTCGATAAACAAGTAGCGCCCTCCTCACGTGATCTGTTCTCGTTCTTCAAATCACTCAACATCCGAGACAAGATCGTCTTGCCTTTCCTGGTGCTCACGCTTGTCGTAGCCATCGCCGGCGTTTACGTGGTCACCAACCTGGTGGCCGGCTCGCTTGACGAGCGCTTGACGAACCAATTGCTTGAAGCAGGTCGTGTAGTTGCAGATAATCTTGCGCGCCGCGAGATCAATCACCTGGAATGGGCCCGGATCGTGGCCTTTACACGTGGACTGGACGAGGCCTTGGCAAGCCATGATCAAGACAGGCTGATCGAATTGGCTCAACCGGCGGCCGCCAGCCTGGGCCTGGAATGTCTCGTCGTGGTGGATGCGCAGAGCCAGGAGGCACTTCATCTACTCAAACAAGAAGACGGTTCCTACACATCGGTGGCTGGTTCGTCCGATATCGCGCTCTCGTGGATTGTTCAAAGCTTGCTGCAGGTTGGTGACCCTGACAGTTCGCCCAAGCGCGCCTTGGGGCTACATCCGGTCAATCAGCATTACTATTACTTTAGCGCTATCCCGATTAGTCTACAGGATCAGGTGATCGGCGTCGTCGTTATTGGCAGCTCGATCGACGGCCTGTTGTCGCGTTTCAAGGCCAGCTCCCTGGCCGATATCATCGTCTACCTTGACGACGGCCAAACGATTGCCACCACTTTTGCCCCTCAGGCCCAGACTGCCGAAGCGCCCAAGCTACTGGCGGATCTAGCGATTAGTCCAGAGGCATACCAGGCCAGCCTGCATCATGCTGACTTGACCGTTGTAGAGAGTATCCGGCTTAACGAGCGTGACTATCGTCTGGCACGCGGCCCCTTGCGCGTGGGTAACAACACATTGGGCGTGTTTGCTGTCGCTTTACCATCGAACTTTATTGTCCAGGCTGGTGCCACCAGCCGCAATACCTACTCGTTGCTGTTTGCGGCCGCGATGGGGTGCGTGATACTTGTGGGTTATGTCATTTCTCGCCGGATCACTCGCCCGCTTAGCTTGCTGGTCAACACATCGCGGGCTGTGGCAGAGGGGGATCTCGAGCATCGCACCGGCATCGACAGTACAGACGAGATCGGCGTGTTGGCGGCAACGTTTGACCAGATGACCGAGCGCCTGGCACAGCGGACTCGAGATTTGAGTCAATCATTGCAAGTTCAAGAAGAAACTGCCGGGCGCCTCCAGTCCGTGCTGGCCAGCATTGGCGACGGTGTGATGCTGGGAGACCTGGCGGGCAACTTTATCCCCATGAACGCCGCCGCTCGTGTCATTTTGGAAGATATGGCTGCCAACTTTCAGCTGGCCTCGCTGCACGAACTCACCGAAGATCCCGGTCAGGCTGCAAGCCCAATGTCGGGTGCCTCGGTCGTGGAGCGCCGCCGTTTCCAGGCCGGGAAGAAGGTCGTCAACACCCACGCGGCGCCTGTCCTGACAGACGATGGCGAGTGCATCGGCACAGTGATCGTGCTGCAAGACGTGACGGCTGAGGCGGCGGCCGAACAGCTCAAGGATGCGTTCATCGCCCACGTCTCGCACGAGCTGCGCACGCCCCTGACGGCCATCAAGGGCTTCAGTGAACTCTTGTATGCGACGACTGAGCAGGTGCTGGACGAGCGGCAGCGCGCGTTTCTCAAGACCATCGGCCGGAACACCAATAGCCTGATGGAAATGGTCAATGGATTGTTGGACTTTTCGGAAATGGAAGCGAAAGGGAAGCTGGGGCTGCATCGACGGCTGGCTTCCCTGCCCAGCTTGCTTGAGGACATCGCTGCCGAATGGCAGCCTCGGATGGCCGACAGGGACTTGACGATCCAACTCGACATAGCCGCCGATGTGCCGCACATGGAGATAGACGAGAAACGGCTGCGCTGGGCCATTATCAACCTGGTGCGCAATGCCTGGCAGTACACGCCAGCCGGCGGTAAAGTAAGCTTGCACCTGTCGGCGCGCGATGGGCAGGTGAGCCTGGACGTCGTGGACACCGGCGTGGGGATTTCCGAACACGATCAAAAGCACCTCTTTACTCGCTTCTACCGGGGTGCGATCAAGCTGGAAGAAGAAATGCGCGGGCTTGGCCTGGGATTGTACGTCACCAAGGCCATCGTCGAAGCACACGGAGGAACCATCCAGGTTCACAGCCGCGAAGGCACCGGCAGCACGTTCCGTGTAATCATCCCGGCTGGGCCGGCCGAGACCAGCCTGCCAGAGATTCGGATGTAGAATCCAAGCTGCAATCAGGCTATATGAGCGCTAAAGATCCGCAAGAAGGGCACCAAGGTTGGGAACAGCGTGATTGGATACTGTTCCTGATGGTCTTGCTGTTGGGATTCGCCTGCATGCAAGTGGCAGCGCGAATCGCGACCACACCCTCTCGCACGTGGCAGGTCTCCGCTAGCATGCTCTCCCAGGTGGATCCAGATCGAGAATATTCTCTCATGCCGACGATGGTCATTGAGCAGATTCGGGCAGAAGTGCTCACCCCGCCAGCCTGGGACGTGGACAGCCTCTTGACGCCAGAGGAGAACACGCTCGTCGTGCCTCCTCTACACCTTTCCCCGACCCCGACGAATACACCGTTAGCCAGTACAGCGAGCTCTGGGCCATCCCAGCCCCAAGCGACCGCGACTGCCCTTCCCACAAGCTCTCCTCCTCCCCCGCCGTCGCCAACTCCAATACCCCGGCTTACCTCTACTCCACTGCCTACGCTGACACCGCCCCCTCTGCCCACGTTGACCCCACCGCCCACACCAACTCCACCGCCTACACCTACGCCGACCCTGCCTCCTACACCCACGCTGACGCGCCGGCCACTCCCAACGATTACGCCGTCGCCGGTGCCGACGGCCACCGACTCTCCACCTCCCCCCCCGCCACCACCAAGGCCACCGACGGCGACGCCGGAACCACCGACGGCTACGCCGGAACCATCCACGGCGACGCCGGAACCACCGACGGCTACGCCGGAACCACCGACGGCGACGCCAGAGCCACCGACGCTAACCCCTCCTCCGTTGCCGCCTCGCCCCCCAACGGCGACGCCAACGCCATCGCCTGCGGCTTGACCTCGCTGGTGAGCAACTTGCCGGGTCTTCAAGGCTTTGCCTACCGCGCCAAACTTGACGCACCAATAATTTATGGTAAAATGGCTACTCCAGGCTCCTGTCGTCTAGTGGACTAGGACGCGGCCCTTTCAAGGCTGAGATCGCGGGTTCGAATCCCGCCAGGAGCATAAGCTTAGCGGCGGGGTTCCTGTCAGGAACCCCGCCGCTTTGTTCTCTATTGCAAGTTCCGCACGACCGCCACCACCCGTCCCTGGATTTCGACGTTGGCGGGGTCGACGTAAATGGGCGACATGGTCGGGTTGGCCGGCTGCAGGCGCACGCGCCCCTTTTCGCGGTAGAAACGCTTGAGGGTCGTTTCCTCGCGATCCTTCAACCACACCGCCACCATCTCCCCGTCGTGCGCTTCCTCGATGTGCTTCATGATCACGTGGTCGCCATCGTGAATCAAGGCATCGATCATCGAGTCCCCGCGCACCTCCAAGGCGTACAGTCCCTCTTGCTCGCGGACGATGTCGCCCGTCAGCATGATGGCCGCCTCGCCCATGGGACTGAAATCGCTGCCAGGGATGGGGATAGGCTCGCCGGCGGCGATGCGTCCCAGGAGCGGGATGCGCAGCAGGCCACCGCCCCAGGCGGGCTCTGGCTTGGGCGCCGGGCGGCCGGCAGCCGGGGCATACTCCTCGCCTCGGAGCTGCGCGAGCATTGCCTTGCCCTGCTCGGTCAGGCGCATGCCGCGCGAGGTGTGCCGCTCCAGCTCGAGCAAGCCCAGCCTGCGGAGCTTTTCAAGGTTGTATTTGACAACCGAGGTGGACGAGACTTGCGCACCGGCCTGGATTTGCCGGATGCTGGGCGGGAACAAGTGCTCCTCGATAAAGCGCTCGATGAACTCCAAGATCTTGTTTTGTCGTTCGGATATCATCTTGACCTCCTGATTTTTCCCAATTTCCCAAATGTTTTCCCAATTATACCAGAACAATTGTACTTTGTCAAGAACAAATTTTCCACTTTTCCACTTTTCGTTTCGTCGTGGATTGCGGACCGTTCTCCTGTCTCATTTGACTTGCCAGATTTTTGTGCGCATGCTATAATCTTTTCTGTCTTGCACCACAGGTCAAGAAAAAAGGCTTGTGCAGGGCGTGTGTCGAAAATTCTTTACCGCAGGAGGCATGCAACTTGCTCGAATCATACTCCTTTATTGCTGCTTTCATCGTCATCGCCGGTGCACTGGCCGGGATCCCGCCTGTCCTGGCCTGGCTTCTTCGCCCTAAAAAACCTAACCCCATCAAGTCATCGACGTACGAGTGTGGTATCACTACCGTTGGCGATACCTGGGTGCAGTTCAAAGCTCAATACTATATCTATGCCCTGGTCTTTGTCTTGTTCGACGTCGAGACGATTTTCCTGTTCCCTTGGGCCGTGGTATACAACCAGCTTCCGTTTTTTGCCGTGATCGAGATGCTCGTTTTCATTCTGATCTTGGCCGGTGCGCTGATTTACGCCTGGCGCAAGGGAGACCTCGAATGGGCCTGAGCGGGCCGGACAGCGCTAGTTTTACCCCGATACCCCCACCTGGGGTGCCGGGGTGTTTTCGTGCGAAATTGATCGCCTGGAGTAATGTATGGGAACGAATGTGTGGATAGTGTGGGCCAACATGCTGCGCGCCTGGCTGGCCACGTTTATGCCGGCC
>JAFGFO010000342.1 GCA_016931085.1 Thermoflexales bacterium | reverse complement strand
TTAAAAATCTTCTCGGCGCACTCTGCGTGCTCGGCGCGCAAGCGAAAATCTTCGCGGTTGTGATAGTTTTTCATGAGTAATTCTATAGACACGACAACTGCCATCAATACTTGGCTCACCATCATCGCAGGGCTATTCGTCATCTATATTGCTTGGAACAATGGATTGTGCGGTGGTGGCGATGCTAAAGTGTTGGCGACATTGTGGGTAGTGTGGCCTACTGCGTGGTTTTTGGTGGTAGTAGGTGCAATTTACACATACCGTTTGTTCTCACACTAGCCCCAGCCAACCCGCTACCATTGGTCCCACGCCCGCCATATTCAACGTGATGGGCAGCAAGAGCACACCCATACAGTTCATGCGGCGACTCCTCCACACGACCGGGATCAAGCCAATGCCGGCAGCGACCAGGGAGACCAGCAGTCCACCCCAGCCTGTGAAAACGAACACCAGGGTGACGAGGACCGCCAGCGTGAGGGCCGAGACGAGCTGGTAGGGCACAAGTTCTAGCAGGTTTATGGTCAGCCGCGTCAGGGGAAAGAGCAACAGGAACGCCACCGCCCCGGCGACGGCCACGGCGGCGATGGCGGTGAAGTACATCCGGGGCGAGTTGACTGTATACACCGTGCTGAGCATCCAGGCCATCCCCCCGCGCGTCATCCCAAGGCCGGGCACGAAAAAGAGCAAAAAGCCGCCCACATAGTAAAAGACCTTGCTGGCGCCCTGGGACAAGATGAACAGCCGGTCATCGCGCTGAGCCGTGGCGTGCCCGGCCAAAAAGCCCCCGATGCCGCCGGTGACGACCGGGAAAAACGCCGCAAAGCTGCCGCCCAACGCCCCGGCAAAGGTGCCGCGCGCGATCAGCTCGGGCGTGACGTCGATCGAGTGGGCTTCGTGCTGCTTGGGGATCTGCACGCGGGCCGCGATGTTGAGCAGCACCCAGGGGATGGCGAACAAGCCCACGAAAGCCGGCATCAGGTTCTGGAAAGCGATCTCGAGCGGGACGGGGCTGCGGTACATCAGGATAAAGCCCAATAGCCCCGACAGCAGAAAGGTCAACAGCCCCGCCCCCAGGCCGGTCCAGGCTTCTGTCAGCCTCCCCAACGGTGTCGGCCTGCGATCAGAGGACTTGGGCCACTCACTTTGTAACATATAGACCGAAATCGCTGCCAATATCCAACCCAGGTGGGGCGAGAGAATGCTACGCACGGTCGAAAAGGCCGGGCCGGCCAGCGGGCTGCCGGCCACGATCACGGCGATCGCCGCCAGGCTGCCCACGCCGGTCAGGATCGAGGCTTCAAAGCCGCGCCCCTGCAGCAAGTACTTTTGCCCAGGCAGCACGATGAACACCATGCTGTCGTCGGGCGAGGAGAGGAAAATCGAGGGGATAGTGTTGAGGATCGAATAGCCGGTGATCAAGCCGAGAAAGAACAGCGCCATTTGCTCGTTCGTCATCAGGCCAGACAAATTGCCGCCGGCCAGGATCAACAGGGCCGCCACGTTGTAGATGTGCAGCGCCGGTACGCACGCCAACAGCGAGGCGATCAGCGCGCCGGCCAGTGCATACAGAAGCAAGATCAAGGTATCCATTACGTTTGATTATAGACCCAAAGGGCCGAGTCTTCGCAACCCAACCGTATTCCTGCGATGGGGAATGTTGGATTTCGCGCTCGGTTTGCCTTGCAACCCGCCTCAACCCAACCTACATCGCTGCCCCATCAGCGGCCTCCAGCCCCAGCCGTGTTTTTTTGTCAAGCATCTGCAATCCAGGCGAGTTGTTTCGGGAACGTGATCCTAAAGCGCGTCCCACCGCTGCGGTCAAGCTCGATCTCGCCGTCCAGTTGCCTGGTCAAGATGACGACCAACTGCAAGCCCAGGGACGGCGTGTTTCGAAAATCCAGGTCCGGGGGGAAGCCCACGCCATTGTCGCCGACGCTCAGGACAAGGCTGTCATCCTTCGAATAGAGCTCGACGCGGATTTCACCGCCTTCCCCCCCAAGCTGCGGACTGCCGGGGGGAAAAGCGTATTTCAGGCAATTGGTGACCAGCTCGTTGATCAGCAAACCGCACGGGACCGCTGCACCGATATTCAGCGAGACCTTTTCTACGTCCACGTGCAGCCGGATGGTGGATGGATCGACCTCGTAGGCACGGAAAAGCTGGGCCAGCAGCGTTCGAACGTAGCCGGCCAGGTCTACCCGGGCCAGGTCGGGGGATTGATACAACTTTTCGTGGATGAGGGCCATGGATTTGACACGCGCCTGGCTTTCCTTGAGGGCCTCCACGACGCGCTCGTCCTGGATGCGATTGGCCTGCAAATTGAGCAGGCTGACGATGACTTGCAAATTGTTCTTGACCCGGTGGTGGATCTCGGCCAGGAGCACGTTTTTCTCCTTGAGCGAAGCCTTGAGCCATTCCTCGCTGTAGCGCAGCGCCTCCTCGGCCCGCTTGTGATCTTCGAACAAGCGGGCGTTCTTGAGCGAGATGGCCACCTGGGGCAGCAAGATTTTCAACAACTCGATGCGCTCCTGGGTAAACGCGCCGTAAGCCAAGTCATTTTCCAGGTACAGCACGCCAGCCAGGCTGTCTTGATAGCGAATCGCCGTGCAGAGTATCGACTTGGGCTGCCTGGCGACGATATAGGGGTCGTTGACAAATTGACTGTCCTCCGACGCACGATGGAGGAGCACGTCTTTGCCGGTGCGTCCCACGTAACGGACGATCGTCTCGGCCAAGGCCTGAGTGTTTTCGAGAGGAACGGACTGCAAAACCTCAACTCGGGCCGCGTCCACATCGGCGGCGGCCTCGATGAGCCAGCGCTCGGCCTCTTCCAGGACGAGGAATCCCTTTTGAGCGCCGGCGTTTTCGACAATGATAGTCATCATGGTAGAGAGCAATTTTTCCAGGCCGATTTCGCTCGAGATGGCCTGGGAGGCTTTGAGAACTGTGTTCAGATCGAACAGCCCCGGTTCGCCCGTGCTCGTCCTGCTGAGGGCCACCGCCTGGCCTGCCAGCCACGGATAGTCTGCTTCCAGCCTGCGAAGCTTGGGAACGGCCCCCCAAGCGCGATAGTGATTGTAGGCTTCGGCCAGGTGAGTCCTGGCGTAGCGCCAGTTCCCGCCAGCCAACCAGAACTTGGCCACCAGTTCGTTGGCCAAGGCTGCGATATGGGGGAACTCGGCTTCCACGGCGGCGTCGATCGCCTGCCTGTACAAATCCACGGCGGCCGGCTCCTCACCCTTGATGCGGGCCACTTCGGCCGAAACGAGCAGGTACATGGCCGAAAAATTGGCCGGGCAGACGCCAGCCCACGTTTCGAGATCGGACTGGATTTCGAGGGCGTTCGACAAGAGTCCCGGCCGACTGGCTTCCGGGGCCGGCTGGCAATTCTGCAAGTACGCCAGTCCCGACAGGAACGCGGCAAAATAGCTTTGAAACTGAGAATGGACAGCCGTCATCGATCCCTGGCTTTCCTCGACGACCTGGAGGGCGCGTGGGTACTCGCCGAACACGCACGAGACGAACAGACGGCAAAAGTAGACCAGGCCGGCGGCGTCCACCTGTTGGATTTGCAAGTAGCGCGCCAGGTTCTCGTCCTCGTCAAAGAAATCGCTGGTCAATTTTAGCGGATCGATGGCGTAACCGGCCAGGTTATAGACAGCCTGTTTGGGCGGGTTGAAATAGCCAAGCGCGTCTTGGCGCTCCAGGCGGTACAGGGCTGGCGTGTAGTGATCGTAATCCGCCTTGGCAAGCTCTAGCTTATCCCCGGCCAGCAAGCGCCGCAGGCAATAATGGTTGAGGCAGTACGAGGCCCATTGGATGTTGCCCGTTTGCAAAGCGGCGTGGTAGGCCTGCATCATATGTTCGTGTCCCGCCCGCAGCGGCTTTTTCCAGTACTGGGTATGATTGTAAAAGCTGAGCATCACGATCGTGTTGTAGTAATTGTTGCCAAAGCTGGATTGAATCTCGAGAGCGATTCGCCCCAATTGGTACCCCAATTCAAACTCGTCAAAATCGTCAATGAGGGTCGAGGACAGCGTGACCAGTCCAACCGGTGTGGGTGGGCACAAGCCGTGTTCCAGCGACAAGTTGACCAATTCAAACAAAATCCGGGAAACAGCGTGTGGGTAAGCCGCCCAAAAAATGACCGCCAGGTGGACCATAAGCCCCATGGCTTCAGCCAAAAGCGGGTCTTGGAGCGGCGGCAGCTTTGCCAGATCGGCGACCGATCTCACAGCCAGGTTACGCCGGAAGCGTGCCATTTGCTCCAGCTCGGCCTGGCGATCGATCGCCTCCAGGTCGGGGAAGGGGATGCCGATCTCACGCAGCACGCGGATTCCCAACTCGGCACCTTCCTCGAAGCGCGCCACGCCCTGGTAATAGCTGATCATCACCGAGTAAATTCTCATCTTGTCGAGCATGGAGCGAGCGTGGCGCAGGACGACGTCGAACAACTCCTCGGCGCGTTGATAATGGACGGCCATGTATTCCGCTTCGGCCCACTCCGTATACAGCGCCAGGGTGAGGGGGTACTCGCTTTCCCAGGCGTGCTCGGGCAGCACCCCCACCGCGTTGCGGAAAAAGTCGATCGCCGCCTCGTAGGCCGCCGATGCCTTGGCCTTTTTCCCCGCCCGCAGGTTGAATTCGAGCGCCAGCTTTTTCTCGGCCTCGTCGAGCAGCGGCCCGGCCTGGTTTAACTGGTCGGCGATGTTGAACAGCCGCTCTTCGTGCAGCTCTGCCTGGGAAAGCAGGGCGCGGGCGATTTGATGATGAAGCGCCCGCCGCTCCCCGGCCTCGATCAAGGCGTGAGCCGCTTCGCTCACCTTATCGTGCACGAACCTGGCTTCCCCGGCCACCTTGACGACGATGCCAGCGTCAAAGGCTGGCTTGAGCTCGTCAAACAGCGCCTCCTCGTCCTTGCCGGAAACCAGGGCCAGCGTGTCCATGTAGAACTCGAAGCCGATGCAGGCTGCAATCTTGAGCACGTCCCAGGTATGTGGGGCGAGCCTCTCAATCCTGGCGGCCACCAGCTCGACCACGTTATCCGTGATGCCGGCCAGTTGTATGCGGGCCAGATCGTAGGTCCAGCCATCTCGATAACCGATCAAGCCCTCGTTATACAGGGTTTGGAGAAACTCGCGGGTGAAAAAGGGGTTGCCGGCCGTCTTGGCGTGGACGATAGAGGCCAGGTCGAGCGTGTCCTCAGCCTCACGATGAAGACTATCGCCCAGCAATTGGCTGATGTGGTCCCAGCTCAGCGCTCCGAGCGGAATGACCTGCCATGGCGCCCCAACCACCTCCAGCCTCTCCAACAAGCTGGCCAGCGGGTGCGTGCTGTCGACTTCGGTCTCGCGATAGGCACCCAGGAACACAAAATGGTCCAATTCCGGATCGCCCAGCAAGACCTCGAGCAGTTGCATGCTGGAATGATCGGCCCACTGCAAATCGTCCAGGAACAAGGCCAGCGGGTGGTTAGCAGCAGCAGAGACTCTCATCAAGTTCTGAACCACCATGTGGAAGCGCTTTTGCGATTCAGCCAGGGGTAAGGGGAGCACGTCTGGCTGTGGTCCGATAATCAACGCCAGCTCTGGGATAAACTCGACGGCGAGTTGCCCGTTCTGTCCAACGCACTCCAGGATATCTTTTTTCCACCTCTCAAGCTCCGCCTGGCTTTCGGCCAGCAGGTAGTCCACAAAAGCTTGAGCAGCCTGGCTGATGGCCGAATAGGGGATGTTGCGTTTAAACAGATCGTATTTGCCACTGATGAAATAGCCTCGCCGTTCCACGATGGGCTTGTGCAGCTCCTTGATCAGGCTCGTTTTGCCGATGCCAGGCGCGCCCGTGCAAAAAATGATTTCCTTGCTGCCGGCCGCCGCGCGGTCCACCAACGCCATCAGCTCACCCAACTCCACATCCCGGCCATACAAGCGTTCGGAAATCTGCAAGATATCGGATACATCGTGGGTTGCGATCGTAAACGCCTCGATCCGGCCCGTCTGGCACAACTGGGCGTGACATTTTTCCAGATCCGCCTGGAGGCCAGAGGCTGCCTGGTAGCGTTCCTCGGCCGTCTTGGCCAGCAGCTTGTGGACAATCTCGGCCAGCACAGGTGGCAGGCCAGGGGTCAAATCCTGGAGCGGCGGCGGCATTTTGGCCAGGTGACAGTGCACCAACTCCATAGGATCGGTGCTTTCGAAGGGCAAGCGCCCGCTGAACAACTCGTACAAAGTGACCCCCAGCGAATACAAGTCGGTCCGGTAATCCACCGAGCGGTTCATCCGGCCACTTTGTTCGGGTGACATGTAGGCCAAGGTGCCCTCGATGATGTCCGGGCGCGCCGGGGAAGGGGTTTCTCGCTGCAAGACCGAGGCGATGCCGAAATCGCATAGTTTGAGTTGCCGGCTGGCCAGGTTAGCCATAAAATGGGCCGGCTTGAGGTCTTTATGGACGATGTTGTGACGGTGAACGTCGGCCACGAGCGCGGCGGCTTGAGCCGCCAGGGCGAGGCGTTCTTCCAGGCTGAATGCCCTGTGCACCAGCAGCGCGCTGAGAGGGTCGCCGCCAAAATCTTCCAGGACCATCACCAGGTGATCCTGGTGCTGCTCGAGGCCATACGGCCTGAGCACGCCATCCGCATCGAGGGAGGCGCTAATCTTGTAATCCCGCTTGTAGCGCCTGGCTCGAACGGGATGCTGGGCGCTGTTTTTGAGAATTTTGAGAATAACCGCTCGATGGTCGTCAAGCCGGCGGGCCCGATAAATCTCGGCAACGGGACCTTGATGGATCGTTGCCAACAGTTCGTAACCGTCAATTGCCAACGCCATAGCTCACCTTGATCCGCTCGACTAACGTGCACGTGGAGAGCGTTCGTTCGCGCCGTGCCGCCTGCCAAGCGTCCACCAGCCGGCCAGGCACAGCGCCCCCACGCCAAGGATGGCGCCCGGCGGCACGCGCAGGCTGCCTGCGGCCCGCCAAGCGAGGCTGCGCAGGCTGACGGCGGTCGGCTCGTGGCCCGGCGCGCCGATCGCCCACGGGCTGAATTCGTGGATCGTGGCCGTGACGGTGTTGCCAACCGTATCAACCGTGGATGAGTACGGCTCCCAGGTGGGCACGCCCGCGTAGCGATACAGTTGC
>JAFGFO010000341.1 GCA_016931085.1 Thermoflexales bacterium | reverse complement strand
AGAGAAGATTTAGCCTTTTTAAAGCCTCTGTGTGCCTCTGTGTTCCCTCTGTGAGGCTCTGTGTAACTAAAAATAGGCAGGCTGAGTTACTGAAAAGATACCCAATGTGGTATAATGAGTGAGAGAGGGCAGAATGAATTTTACCGTCGAGTGCGAGCAAGAAGAAGACGGCCGCTGGTTGGCCGAGATATTAAAAGTGCCTGGCGCACTGGCGTATGGTCGTACACCCGAAGAAGCCCAGGCCAGAGTGCAGGCGATCGGGTTGCGCGTCATTGCCGACCGGCTTGAGCACGGCGAGCAATGGACTCCTTCCAAGTAAAAGCGGCGCTCAAACGACACGGATGGTTCATCATCCTGTTGCTCGCATGGTTAGCCCTGGCTCGCCTCAACGCGAACCCTGCTCCTGGCCCGCCTGTGACGAACCACCCGGCCGTGGCTATCGTCGCGGGGACGCCCACGAATTCGCCCTCACTCGCCGCCACGACAGAGACGCCGGCTGTCACTTCATCGCCTGATCCTTCCCCAAGCGCCAGTGCGACGTCCAGCCCTTCTCCCAGCCCGACGTCCAGCCCTTCTCCCAACCCGACACTAACGTCGTCTCCCACGGCTGCGCCCCAGCCGAACAGCACGCCGCTGCCGCTCTTGGCAGTAGAGGCGAGCGAGACGTCCCCTCCAGAGGCGCTGCCCGTCTCAGAGCCGACTGCCACGGCGACAACGCCGCCGCTCAGCAATCCGGCCCATCCCCAGGTGCCCCCCCTCGTCCTGGCTAACTATTATCCCTGGTACGACCTTGCTACCTGGAGCAGCGGCTGCACCTCCAGCGCGGATCAGCCCAAGACTGGGCCGTACAACTCGGACGACGCGGCGGTGATTGCGCGTCACATTGGCGAGGCGAGGGCAGCCAACCTGGATGGCTTTGTCGTGCATTGGTACCGGCGCGGCGACCGCACCGATACCAACCTGGCCCAGGTGTTGAGCAGCTCTCCCGCCGGTTTCGACTCAACCGTTCACTTTTTGTGCCACGTCGTGGGTTGTGCTAGCCAGCAGGACGTGATTGAGCAGTTGACCTACATCGTCGCAACCTACGGTGCGCACGCGCGCTTCTTCCGTATCGACGGCAGGCCGGTGATTTTGTTCAGCGGCATGGAGCGCGTGCCGGGGGCGGGTGGGGCGCACGCGGCGGCGATCGAGGCCTGGGGAAGGATTCGTGGCGCCGTGGACCCCGACCACAGCGCGTGGTGGATCGCAGAGGGGCTGGAGCCGGCCTATCTGCAGGTCTTTGATGGTTTGTACGTCTATAAAACCGATCACGCCTGCTGCCCGGGCGCGCCGGCCAAGGCGCCAAGCTGGGCGGCCTGGGTCCGGGACTGGGAAGAGCGAACGGGCCAGCCCAAGTTGTGGGTGGGCACCGTGATGCCAGGCTGGAACGACCTCAACTCGGTCTCGGCCGCCTGCCACGGGCCGGACTCGCGTCTGGGGGTGGTCGCCTTTGCCCGCGACCGGCAGGAGGGGGCGTATTACAGCCAGGCCTGGGAGCATGTCCTGCCCACCCAACCTGATTTTATCCTGCTCAATTCGTTCAACGAGTGGATCGAGGGCAGCTACATCGAGCCCAGCGTGCAGTATGGGGATCTGTACCTTCGCCTCACCGCCGCCGGCGTCGCCCGCTTCAAGAGCAGCCGGTGAGGCGAGGTGTGGCGCAGGTTGACTGGAAGGCTCCCAAGTGCTACAATGAAGAGGGCGCGATCCGATTGGAGGTGTTTTAATGACGATACAACAAATCATGCGACAGGTTGAAATCGTCCTTCCTGATGTGCTCTACCAATGGTTATATGGCGAGGCAAAACGTCGTAACCGGGACGTTTCTACGATTGTCCAGGCTGCGCTGGAATGTTATGCGCACGAGTTTGATCTGATCCAGACGCGCACGTGGGAATTGTGCGGAGCGTTCACCGTAGCCGAGCAGGAGACGGTTTATGTGCTAGGCACAGACGAATCGGGCGCGCCGAGAACGAATTATGCTGAACATGTAGACGAGGTCCTGGTCGAGGATACTCATGGTCGATCTCATCGTTGACACATCCGCTTTGATGAGCATATTGAGCAAATGGCGGGCCTGGGCATTCACTGTGTGCCCGACTGAACACTCGGTGATTTTGTGAAAAATCCAAGAATCCGGCCAACATCTCGCTTGTCTTTGGCTGCCATGGCCTTTCTGGCCCTGCTCTTGCCGGCGCTGCCTGCCCAGCGCGGGGCGGCCTTGCCGGCTGAGGACCTGGAGCCGTACACCTACCGGCTCAGCCAGTCAACCTCGGCCTATCAATTCTGGACGGCGCCGCCCAGCGAGCGCATTTTCCAGGACGCGGCCGTCCCCAGCGCCACCGGTTCAGAGATCAAGCTGTACGCGGCCCAAAACGAATTCGAGCCTTTCCAGCTCGTGGTCAAGCCAGCCTCAGCAGGCAGCGTCACGGTGAACCTCGACCCCTTCGGAGGCGGCATTACGGCAGAGCTGTACCAGGTCAAGTACGTCAACATCGCCGTGGCCACCGACAGCCTGGGTCGCACCGGCCCCTATCCCGACCCGCTGTGGCCGCTGGAAAACGGCGCGCAGCTATCCCTGCCGGCCGGCCAAAACACGGCCTTTTGGTTCAGCGTCTTTGTGCCGCCGGGGACGGCCGCCGGCGACTATACGAGCAACGCGCACGTGGGCGGGGTCAGCATCCCCGTCCGGCTGCACGTCTTTAATTTCGCCATCCCCGACGCGCTGCACGTCAAGTCCCAGATGAACTTTTCGTACCAGGCTATCCTGGAAAAATACAGCGTGCCCGGCGCCGACGCCGAGTACTGGGCTTACGTCGATGGCATCAAGCAGTACTTTATCGACCACCGCCTGACGCCCAAGGGCCCCTTGTGGCCTGGCGGCCTGACGGGCGGCGGCAGCTTTGCCGAGTCGTTCATCACTTACGACTGCGGGACACACAGCCTTTCGGACCCCTACGGCATCTGGGGTTTTGAGGACCTGGCGCAGCGTTACATCGCTGGCGCCGGCCTGCTGGATGGGCAGTTCAGCGCGCCGTTCAACGGCGGCGCCGGCTACCCGTCCTTCATGGCGGCTTCCTTTGCCCACAACGACCCCTCCCAGGACCAGCGCCCGTCCCCCTTTTGCGGGCACACGCGGGGGGCAGGCGACTGGCTGCAAAACCCCACGTCTCCGTACAACCTGGCCTGGTTTGCCTACGTCACTGCCATGCAGGATTATCTGAACGGCCTGGGTTACCTGGACGAGGCCTATCACTACTTTGCCAACGAACCCCAGGACCTGGCCGATTACGATGCGGTGGCCTGGTATTCCCAGTACTCCCACGCCGCCGCGCCCAATCTCAAGTTGATGGTGTCTGAGGAGCCGCGCCCTGAAATCTATGACCAGCCAGGCGCCCACGTCGACATCTGGCTGCCGGTGCTCAACAACTATTCTCCGGCCGTGTCTCACCAGCGCGAAAGGGATCACGGCGAAGAGAGCTGGGTGTACTTTCTGCACGGCACGCGCCCGCCCTATTTCAACCCGATCACCCTGGATCACCCCGGCGTCGAGAGCAAGCTGACAGGCTGGTTTCTGTGGAAGTATCGCCTGCGCGGACTGGCTTACTATTCGCTCAATGACTGGGACAGTAATCCTTGGACCGACCCGATGACGGACCATCACAACGGCGATACCTTCATGCTCTACCCGCCCTCGGAAAGCAACTCGCCGATCCCCTACGGCTCCAACGGTCACCGCTTCGTGCCCTCCATCCGCTTCGAGTTGATGCGCGACAGCCTGGAGGATTACGAATACCTGTATCTCCTGGCCGGCGGCCGGCCCGAAGTGGACCAGCTAAACGCCGCCGACGCCCAGGCCGACAAGATCATCACGGGCCTGACCAGCTACACGCGGAACAGCGAGTTTATGTACAATCTGCGCCGGCTGATCGGCGCCAAGCTCGGCGGCGAAATCGCCCAAATTCCCGACATCCAGCCGCCTATCACCCATCCCCGCGCCGAGGGCCCGCCGGGCAATTACTCTATCAACTTCCAGGACCCCGCCGGCCAGCCCACCGCCGATCCGCTGGTGGTGAACGGCAAGAGCTACGTGAAAATCGGCTGGAACGATTACGACGGGACGCTCGGCTATGGCTGGTACAGCTCGCCTGATGCGAACTGGATGGCGCGTTACCTGGACAGCGGGCCTAACGAGCTGCAACGGAGCATCATCTATTCGGATTGGGGCCGGCCCGCCACCTTCGAGTTCGACCTACCCAACGGCCAGTACAACGTGACCGTGTCGGTCGGCTGGCAGGGGAGGACGTACTCACATCACAAGATCGTCATCGAGGGGATCAGCTTTATCAACGACGAGGCAACAACGCCTTCCAATTCCTACATGGTTCGCACCCAGCCGGTGCTCGTTTCCGACAACAAGCTGACGATGGCGATGGGCATCTTTGACGAATACACCATGTTGAATTATATCGATGTCGAGGCGGCCGGCCCTACGGCCAATTTTACGGCTGACCCGACGAGTGGCGTGGCGCCGCTGACGGTGTATTTCAGGGACGCCTCGACCAATGGGCCAAGCGGGTGGGAATGGGATTTTGACGATGATGGCAGTGTTGATTCCACCGAGCAAAATCCAAGCCATACCTATAACCAGGCCAGGGTCTACTCCGTCAGGCTGCGGGTGAGCAACGCCGGAGGGAGCGACGAGCTGCGCAAGGAGGACTTGATCACCGTCCGCCTGCCGGCTGTGGCTGACCTGGGCGTGAGCCAGGTAGTGACCGGCAGTGGCCTGCTCACCGCCACGCTGGGTTGGACGCCGGTGGCGCAGGCCGTTACCACGACCTTGCGCTACTCCCTGGCGGCGATCGACGAGGCGAACTGGGCTGCCGCCAATCTCATCACCGATACCTTGCCCGGGACCGCCAGTAGTTACACGGCGGTGCTGCCTTACTCTGGCCAGACGGTTTACTTTGCGCTCAAGTCGCAGAACGCGACCGGAGCGTGGCTGGGGTTGTCTAACCTGGCGTTCTGGCCCCACTTTGACTTGTACCTGCCGCTCATCCTACGTTGAGGGGCTTGGAGTTTTTTCTGAAAAACTCGGTTTTAGTTCAGTCGCATCTTGTAAAACTGCGCGATCCAACGCCGCAACTCGCTCAACCAGCTCGAGCCGGCCTGTGTCACTGTCCTCAGCGTGATGGTGGTGGGGACGGGTGAATTCTTCAGGCTAAACGGCGAATAGTCGCTGACTACGGCTTGCACCCACAGTGCATCGCCCTGGCTGCCATTGAGCGTGGGATTGAGCGCTTCCCATTCGTGGCCACTTTCGTTCCAATGGTAGACGGTCGGGGTGAGATTGCCATTGGCTTCGACGGAGCTGTAGTAGAACGTGATGGTGGCGGCGACGGAATGGGTGGGGCTGATTTCATAACAGCGCTGCACAGCCTGGAGCTGCGTGCCGTTGTCACCACAGCTTTGGTTTCCCCGCACACTGACCTGGACGTCGCCCATGCTGGCCGTGGGGGTGATGACCAGGCCCAGGTAGCGCGAGTTGTTCGCACCGTCTCCGATGGCTGTAAACTCGACCGCTTTGCCGGTTACCTCGACCGGCCTGGTTTGGATCAGGCTGCCGCTGTTGGATACCACTCCCCCCACTGTCAACTGGCTTTGTCCGACCAGGCTCAGCCGAGCGCCCGCCTGGAGGGTGAGGTTATGGCAGGCCGCCGTACCCGTTATGGCCGGCCAGGTGGCCGTGATGGGCAGTGAGCCGGGGATGATGACGTTGTCGGTATAGTCTGGCGCCCGGGCCGGGGTCCAGTTGGCGGCCACGTCCCAGTCAGAGCTCGCCGCGCCACTCCAGGTGAGCGGCGTCAGCGCTCGCTCGACGCTGGCCTTCACATCCAAGCGGCCGTGACCATAGACGTTGTTGGGCCACCCCGCGCTGCTGCAAGCGGTGGACGCAATGGGGTGAGCCGTTTGGTTGAGGATGTGCTCGGTGGCGTCGATTTGGTTCTTGATCTCGGGGCGAGCCGACCACAGCAGGGCGACGGCCCCGGCGACGTGTGGCCCGGCCATCGAGGTGCCGCTTTTCAGCCCGTAGCCTGTGCCCGGCAAGCTGGAGCGGGTATCGGTGCCCGGCGCGGCGATGTCGGGCTTGGCCCGCGAGCTGCCGTCGATCGTCACCGGGCCGCGGCTGCTAAAACTGGCAATCGTGTCGCTGCCTGTGTTGAGCGCGCCGACCGTGTAGGCCGCGTCGTAAATCGCCGGCGGCTCTGTCACCGTCGAGCAGCCTGATCCTGCGTTGCCGGCCGAGACCACCGTCATGATGCCGGCCGCGCGCTGCGCCTCGACGGCGCTTTGGAGGATGCCCCACGCACAACCTTCGCTGGGCGGGCACGTCCACGAATTGATCGTCACGTCGGGCGCCTTGGCCGCGTCGCCTTGGGCGGGTGTGCCGCCGATAGGGTAGGGGGCCAGGAAGAACTCGAAGCACTCCAGGTAGGTGGCCGGCGTGCCCACGCCCTGGTTCATGTTGCGGCAGCCGATCCACTGCGCGCCAGGCGCCATGCCGATCTGGTTATTGGCGCTGTCACTGCCCACGGCTGTGCCCATCGTGTGCGTGCCGTGGCTGTGGTCGTCGCAAGGCTGGGGTGAATCGGCGCCGCAGGTGCTGCCGCCGGCGTGAATGCTGTCGTGCCAATTGTAATCGTGGCTGGCCGTCGCGCCGTCCCAGCCGCGATACTGCGCCTTCAGCGCCGGGTGATCCCAATCGTAGCCGGTATCCTGCCCCCCGATCACGATGCCCTGCCCGCTATAGCCCATCGCCCACACCTCCGGCGCGCCCACGTACGCGATCCCTGGCTCCACGCCGGCGATGGCGAAGACGGTTTCAGGTTTAAGGTATGAGGTTTCAAGACTCACACTGCCATCGTTCTCAATCCTGGTGAAGGGTGGATGGCTCACGCGTTCTGCCTCGAGTTGCGCTTTGCTATTTGCAACTTGCGATTCGAGATTTGCGATCTGCGGATTGGCCTCGACGCGTGCCACGTCCGGGCGAGAGGCGAGCGCCAGCGCGACGCTGCGATCGGCCTTGACCCAGATCATGTTGACGATGTAGTACGAGCGGTGCTCAATCCCCCGCGCCACCAGCCACTCGAGTAGCGGGGCCTGGCTGGCGCGGGCCTTTTCCCACAGCACGTCGCGCACGTAGCGCCCCTTTTCCAGCTTGCCGCCCAGTTGCCTGGCATGCCGCAGATCGGCCTGCTCGGCCAGAACGACCAGGAATTCGGCTTGGGCGCCGGCCGGCGTGTGCTCGAGCACCCAGGGCGCGATCTTGTCGAGCGTGGCCTGGGCCGGCGGCGGCTCCTGCTGGGGTGGAGCGCCGGGCCCGGCCGTCGCCGCCCCGCTCGATGCGAGCAATAAGAACAGAACCAGGCCAGATATATAGTGTGCGTATCGTTGTGTGTTGAACATGATGCCATTATACCCGAAAGATGGTACAGGTGCAACGCACCTCTAAGGTGCGTTGCACCTGTACGCTCCAAAATTTGGCTGTTGTGTTATAATATCCCCTCAAGTGAACTCGCGAGCCTGTAACCTTAAACTTTAAACCTGTAACTTGGAGATTGTCTTATGAAACGTGAGCGTGCTGCGGGCGTTTTGCTGCATCCGACCAGCCTGCCCGGGCCGGATGGCATCGGTGACCTGGGGCCGTGGGCCTATCGCTGGATAGATTTTCTGGCTGCGACGGGCAGTAGCTTGTGGCAGGTGCTGCCATTAGGTCCGACGGGCTATGGAGACTCGCCTTATCAGTGTTTTTCAGCCTTTGCCGGCAACCCTTACCTGGTCAGCCCCCAGGTATTGCTTGAGGAGGGATTGTTGACCGAGGCTGACCTGGCTGACCGCCCATCTTTCCCGGCCGGGCGGGTAGATTATGGCCAGGTGATCCCTTGGAAGCTAACCCTCCTGGACCGGGCGTTTGCTCGTTTCCAGTCTGAGCCAGCCCCCAGCTTACGGGCCGAATTTGCCGATTTCTGTTCGGCCCAGGCCTATTGGTTAGAGGACTTTGCCTTGTTTATGGCTATCAAGGAGGCCCACAACGACGGAGGCTCGTGGGATGGCTGGCCTGCGCTGCTGCGCGGCAGAAACGCCCCGGCTCTCCAGGAAGCGCGCCGTACGTATGCCGAGGCGGTGCAGCGCCACGCCTTCCGCCAGTTCCTCTTCTTCCGCCAATGGTCGGCCCTGCACACCTATGCCGCCGAGAAGGCGATCACCATCATTGGCGACATCCCCATCTTTGTAGCCTACGACAGCGCTGACCTTTGGGCTCATCCCGAATTGTTTTACGTGGACGCCAAGGGGCACCTGACTGTGGTGGCTGGCGTCCCGCCGGACTTGTTCTCCCCCACCGGCCAGTTGTGGGGCAATCCGCTCTATCGCTGGGACGTGCACGCGGCAGCAGGCTACGCATGGTGGGTGGCACGCTTGCGCGCCACGCTCCAACAGGTGGACCTTGTCCGGCTGGATCATTTCCGTGGTTTTGCCGCTTACTGGGAGGTGAAGGCCGGGCTGCCCACGGCTGAGAAGGGACGCTGGGTGAAGGGGCCGGGGGCAGACTTGATGCAGGCTCTCCAACAAGCGCTGTCTCACGACCATGGCACAAGCTTGCCGATCATCGCCGAAGATTTGGGCTTCATCACGCCCGACGTCGCCGAGCTGCGCGATGGCTTTGGCTTGCCAGGCATGAAAGTGCTGTCGTTCGCTTTCGGGGGGGATCCCGACGATATTTTCTTGCCGCACAACTATTCGGCCAATTACGTGGTCTATACCAGCACGCACGACAACGACACGGCGCGTGGCTGGTACGACAAGGCGAGTGAAAAGGAGCGCGACTTTTGTCGCCGCTACCTGGCTCGTGACGGTCACGACATCTCCTGGGACACTATCCGTTTGGCCTGGAGTTCGGTGGCCAAGTGGGCCGTGACTCAGTTGCAGGACTTGCTGTCTTTGGGCAGCGAGGCGCGCATGAACTTTCCCGGACGCCAGGCCGGCAATTGGAACTGGCGCATGCCGGAGGATGCTCTGGACGAGTTCGTGCGCACACGCTTTGAAGAGATGAACTGGATTTACGGACGGGCAGAACGTGCGCTGCCAGAAGAGGAAGGATTAATTATTAATAGTTAATTATTAATTGTTAATTATTAATTATTTGGGCGGGCGCGACTTGCTTTTCGCTTTCTTTTTGCCGGCCCTGCGGCTGGCCGCTTCTTGAGGCTCGAGCATAGCCTGCATTTTGGCCACTGCTACGTGGATGACCCATTGGCACTGCGGGCAGTGCTCGACGTGATACTCGGCCTTTTTCTGCGCCGCCGCGCCAACAGCGGCCGTGAGCAGCTCGAGCGACAGCTTGCCTTTCCACCCGCAATTCGAACATTCGATGAGCATGCTCATTCTCCGCCAGCTCAGGCTATTCCGGTAGCCCTTCAGCTTTAACTTCTTGATCCGCCGCTGGCGTTTCGGGCGTGGCCGGGGTCAGGTCAGGCAGGGGGTAATCGGGCGGCAGCCGCCGCCGCATGTCTTTGATCTGGAGCTTGATCACGTGCCGGCACTTGGGGCAGTCGAGCATGTGATAGTGCTCGCCTTGCGCCTTGGCCTCGGCCAACGCCTGTGCGATCGCCTCTCGCCCCAGCGTGAACATCCACTTGCAGTATTGGCAGCGTATTTGCATCATCGTGTTTGCCTCCTGAACAGCTCGACACTCGCGCTCGCTTACTTGCTACAGTCAGAGCCTCCCTGACTCTACTACTTATTATATGCCAAACACTCGATTGTGTCCAGCTAGCTTTTATGGGCGCTTGCCTATTTGGCACATTCGTGGTAAAACAGATAGTGACTCTTTTTCAGTGGACTCAGATAGTAATCCCCCCCTGAGACCTGAAACTTGTAACCACCTTACTGTTGGAGGCGTCGATGAAGAGAGGAACGATTCGGCATTTGATCGAGACCTTCGAGAGAGCTTTTGAGCAGTTACACATAGCCATCTCACCCTATGACTTGGAAAGTTTGGCGGTGACGGTTCATCGGGTGATGAGTGGGCCGGCTCGGAACTTTCACACACCACAGCACGTTTCCGATCTATTGGACCCTGATGACCCCATTCAATCCCTGGCGGCTCCCTTTCACGATATCGTCTATTACCAGGTCGACCGCGGCTTTTCGCCCGAGCTGCGCGGTATCATTTGCCCCTACATCCACGAGAACGAAGAAGAGATTTTTATCAAGACTGGGGTCGATGCGGGGGACAGATCGCTTGCCTTGCTGCTGCGAGTTTTTGACTTTGAAGCGGGACAAAAGCTATCCTTGCCCGCCGGCCTGAACGAATTTTTGAGCGCGCTGGTGGTGACTAAAAAGCTGGAAGGGATCGTCGGGGAGCGAGATTTGCTCCAGATAGCCGCCTGCATTGAGGCGACGATACCCTTCAGTGGACACGACGAGCAGGGGCGGGGGCATTTCGAGATCCTGGCGGAAAGGCTGAGCGCGGCCAGCCGGGCCCTCCACCTGTCTATGACAGGCGAGGATGTGGAGGACGCCGTCAAGCGGGCTGTGATCTTTGCCAACAAGGATGTGGCCAGTTTTGCCGAGCGGGACGTGGGTAGGTTCCTGGGCGATACCTGGAAGCTTTTGCCGGAGATGAATATCGCTTTGCGCTTGGGGGGTGTTTATTCGATCAAGGAGTACCGGCATGCGCTGCAAAAGATGGAGACCTTTCTGAGTGCGCTGAACCCGGACAACATCTTTCACTGTTATAAGGGTGTTCCGTCTCCAGGCGAGTTTCAATCCCTGGTCGATTTAGCTCACAGTAACATCGGCGTGGCGTGCGAATACCTGGGCGCCAAGCTGCTGACGGCGGCCATTCTCGAGTCCCTGGCCGATCTCACCGGCGGGGACGCGCCCCAGTCCTTGTTTATGGGAGAAATTCACCTGGAGGGCCAGGACGAAAAAAGGCTAGAGGATTATTTGCCGGCAGTACCCAACCTGGCTGACCACTCATCGGTGGTCTTCAAACTGCTCGAGCAAGGCCGGGCCAGCGAATCGAGCTTTGATATGAAGCAGGCGCCTTTGTCGTTGTTTCTGTACAAGAGCGCCGGGCCGGCCCAGATCAAGCTGCTGCTGGATGAGGCCAAGGCCATGTTCGGCGGTCAACTGAGCGCGCGTGAATTCCTGGACAAGCTGGATTGCTCGCTCGTGCGAGCTGTGGCGGGCGCCTGCGCCGCGATGGTGCCCACGCGTCGCCAGGCGCTGCTTCAACTGTGCTAACTTGTAGGGGCGGTTCGCGAACCGCCCTTACAGCAAAGCCGCCAGGCCTTCCGGATCCCCCACGCTGCACGTGGTCACGCCAGGATCGATGCGCTTGACGAGCCCAGACAACACATCCTTGGGGCCGATCTCGACGAAACAGTCTACACCCTGGTTGGCGATGTACTGGACCGATTCGGTCCACCGCACCGGCGAGACGAGCTGCGCTTCCAATTCGTCACACAGCTTTTCGAGCTTGACAGGCCGCGCTTCTACGTTGCCGACGACTGGGACGGCCGGCGTGGCAAACGCCACCTGGTCGAGGACAACGCGGAATTCTTGGGCGGCCTGAGTCATCAACGCCGAATGGGCGGGGATGCTGACAGCCAGCGGGATACAACGCTTGGCGCCGCGCGCGCGCGCCAACTCTAAGGCTTTTTCCAAAGTTGGCTTGTCGCCAGAGATGACGATCTGGCCCGGCGCGTTGTCGTTGGCGATTTGAACCACGCCGCCGGTCGCCGCGCACGCTTCGGTGCACAACTCGATCAGCGTTTCACGCTCCAGCTTGATGATGGCGGCCATCCGGCCGGGAAAGAGTTCGCCAGCCCGCTTCATCAAGCGCCCGCGCTCGCGCACCAGGTGCAGCCCGGCCTCGAACGACAGCACCCCGGCGCACACCAGGGCCGAGAATTCACCCATGCTGTGCCCGGCCACCAGGATTGGCTGCCAGTCACTCCCAAGCTGCTGCCGGATCACTTGCAACGCGGCAAAGCTAGTCGCCAGGATGGCCGGCTGGGCGTTGATGGTATCGGTCAGGCTGTCTTCCGGCCCCTCGAAGCACAGGCTCGACAGGGCAAAGCCTAGCGCCTGGTCGGCCTGCTCAAAGACCTGGCGTGCTTCTGGATAGGCCTCGGCCAAGGCCTTGCCCATGCCGGCGTATTGTGAGCCTTGGCCGGGGAAGACGAACGCCACGCTCATTTGTTTTTGACCTCTTCAACCTCGATGACCTCGCGGCCGTTGTACGTGCCGCAGTTGAGGCAGACGTGATGCGGCCGCATCGCTTCTTTGCACTGCGGGCACAGCACCAGTTGCGCCGCCTTGATCGCCAGGTGGCTGCGCCGGCGATTGCGCCGACCTTGCTGAGTTTTTCGCTTAGGTAGAGCACCCATAAAACACCGACTCCTTTGTTAACACCGCTTCTTAATGGTACGCCCTTCTCTTGATGGCGCATTGATATAAGGCCCACGCACCCACCAACAGGGCACGAGTGATGATTATAGCAGAAGCTTGCCGGCTGTCAAGCGCGCTTGACAGTTTTGTGTGTATGAGGTATCGTTGCAGCCTGTATCGGGCTATCGGAATGGTGGGCTGAATATGAGGTGGAATTGTCGCGCCGTGCACTAAAAACACTGTCTGGCTTGGCCATGATCTTTTGTGCTGGGATCGTCTCGGTCCTGGCCATCGGCTTGGCGTCGGTCTACTTGCAGGCGCAGGGGCTGCTGCCGCTGGTGCCGGCGTTGGCTTTCCTGGCCCCGACACCTACCCTCACACCGTCACCGACGCTGACGGCCTCGCCCACCGCCACGCCGACGCCGGAGCCTTCCAGGACTGCTTCGCCCGCGCCGACACTTACAGCCAGCGTGACACCGCTGCCTACAGATACGCCGGCGCCAAGCGATACGCCTTCTCCCACGGCCACGCAGACGCCAACTGACACGCCCTCTCCCACCGCCACGCCTACGGCTACGCCTACCACTCCCCCCACACCAGATGGCCTGCAGCGCAACACTCACCTGCCCATCCTGATGTACCATTATATCTCCGACCCGCCGCCAGGCGCGGATCGCTACCGGCTGGATTTGTCTGTCAGGCCGGCTGACTTTGAGGCTCAACTGGCCTGGTTGGCTCAGAATGATTACCGTGCCATCACGCTGTACGATTTGTACAACCACCTGGTGGCCGGCTTCTCACTGCCCGATAAGGCCGTCATACTCACTTTCGACGACGGTTACGCGGACGCTTACGACCTTGCCCTGCCTCTGCTGCAAAAATATGGTTTTGTCGGCACCTTTTTTGTCATGACCGGCCCGGCTGACCGCGGCGGCGATGGCCAATATATTAACTGGGAGCAAATCACGGCCATGAGTGCGGCCGGCATGGACGTCGAGCTGCACTGCCGCGAGCATTACGATCTGCGCAATCGCTCGAATGAATTCCTGGTTTACCAGATTCTTGGCGGCAAGCAGTCGCTCGAAGCGCACACGGGCCAGCCTGTGCACTGGTTCGCTTACCCCTCCGGCCGGTACGAGGCGGCCATCATCCGCGTGCTCAAATCGGCCGATTTTTGGGGCGCGGTGACCACCCAGCACGCTTACACTCACACGACGAGCGGCTTGTTCGAACTCCCCCGCGTGCGCATCCGGGGGGCAGACAGCCTGGCAAGTTTTATCGGCAAGGTCACCCAACTTCCCTAGTGCCTATCCTACTCAGCCTTAACCTTGATCTTGAGTGACTGCTCAGCCTTATGCTTTATCCGCTAATCTGCGCGAATTTTCACTAATTTTTAGCACTTTTCAGCCCAAATTGGTGTTGATTAGCGTAAATT
>JAFGFO010000042.1 GCA_016931085.1 Thermoflexales bacterium | reverse complement strand
CTAGTGGGTCACTTGGCACGAACATTGCTATTCCAGCAGCGAGGAGCGGCGGATGTAGGTTGGGTTGAGCGAAGCGAAACCCAACAAACCACGCTCAAGGCGCGCGCGGATGTTGGGTTTCGTGCTGCGCACTCAACCCAACCTACGAAGAGCCTGTCGCGAAGAATGGAAACCAGCATGTCAAGTGACCCACTAGTGCGGCCTGGCGCGCTCCAGTTCGCGCATCCGGTCGACCAGCTCCTTGAGCAAAAGCAGTATCTGGCCGACAGCCTGCTCGATCGTCAGTTGGCCAGTTTGCCAACGGCGGATAAGCTCATCCAGTGAATAAATTCCCATCGACTGCTCCTGTTAACACGTTAGCGTGTATCGGTCTGCTAAAAAAATCGCCCCAAGGGCGTGCGGTCGCGATAACGCGAACATCACGACCATTATAACACGCTAACGTGTGCAAGTCAAGAGGCGCGCGGAAATTTAAGCTTCGAACTAACTTGCTTCTAAACCTTGTACTGGAACCCGGCGCGTTCGGCAACCAGTGAGAGATACTTGTTTGTAGAGCGCCTGGGCGCGTACTTGCCCAACTCCCACTCGCTGATCGTCTGTTGGCGCACACCCAGCTCCTCGGCAAATTGCTGCTGAGTGAAGCCTAAAAACTCGCGGAGCGACTTGATCGTCCCGGCGTCCCAGGCGATATCCGTTGTGTACTTGACGCGACGCTTGGCCATCTATTTCCTCCATCAGTAGTAGCACAAGTTTAGCACAGCCGCGCTTCAAATGCAAGTGGCTCACGTTCGCCGCCAGAAGCCGTACCGGTCTTTTAAACCCAAGTTGACTTGAAGGGGCAACCTAGTGTATACTTCTTATATCTCTGGACACGCCTTAATAACGGAGGGAACATGTGTGCAATTAGACGATTCGTACCAGTTATGATCTTGACATCTCTTCTCATCTCATCCGTCCTGCTTGGCCTGAGCTTGAGTGCCGGCTCACCCCCGCTGGCCCACGCCTTCGCCGACCCTGCCACGGCGGCCGGCGCCGGGGTGGGCGGGGAGGCGAAAGCGAGCAACCAGGCAAACCGCCTCGCCAGGGCGCCGGCGGCGGCGACTGTCTACGTCGTGCCGGACGTGACAGACTGCCCTTCCAGCCCTAACCCCTCAGCCTGTTACACCACAGTACAGGCTGGCATAAACAACGTATTCGCCGGCGGGACCGTCAAGGTAGCCGCCGGCATCTACACCGGGACGGGCAGCGGTCCGGTAGCTCATATCACCAAAACGATCACGCTGCTCGGCGGTCACACCAGCTCGGATTGGAATCTCCTGCCCGATCCAGCCACAAACCGGACGGTGCTAGACGGGGGCAGCAGCCGGCGAGTGATCTATATCGACAACGCCTCGCCGACGATAGAGGGTTTTGACATCCGCGACGGCCTGGCCGATGGCTCTGTCCTCCATGGCGGCGGCGGCATCTATGTGAGCAGCGGAAACCCGGTCATTCAACACAACCGGATTTACAGCAACGCGGTCAGCAGCCCGAGCAATGCGGGCCGGAATGGGGGTGGGCTGTACATCTCCAACGGCAGCCCGCTCATCCGGAACAACGAGATCTATGCCAACCAGGCTTCGGGCTCGAGCGGCGGCGGCGGCAGCGGCGGCGGCCTGTACGTGCAACTGGGCAACGCGCGCATAGAGAACAACACCATCCGCGGCAACCTGGCCCAAGTCACGACAGGCCCATTCGCTACTGGTGGGGGGGGTGGAATTTTCGTCGACGTAGGAACTTTGGGGGCGACGGGTGTGATGATACGCAACAATATCATCTATGCCAACGTCGTCAGCATGCCGGTCGTGGCGAACACCTACCAAATTGGAGGGGGCGGCATTCACATCCAGGCGGACCGCGCGATCGTGGAGCAGAACACGATCTACGGCAACAGCGTGGCATTGCAGACCTACAAGAGCGGCGGCGGCGGCATTTTTGCCGGCGAGGCCAGTGACCACAGCCGCATTCGACGAAACAAAATTTACAGCAACACCGTGACAAGCACTGCAGCAGATACAAGGTGGAGCGGCGGCGGCGGGATATACCTGTTTGGGACGGCCGAGGCGCTGGTGGAGGGCAACGAGATTTATGCCAACAGCACGCCCAGCCTGCAAGGCGGGGGGCTGACCGTCCTCGAAGAGGCACTTCACGACATTACCCAGCCCGCCATCCAAAACAACCTCATCTATTCAAACACGGCAGCCCATGGCGGTGGGATCAACATTTCGCGTGGGCTGAGCGGAGATACAAGGCCTAAAATCATCAACAACACCATTCATGGCAACCAGGCCACCACCCTCGGCGGCGGGATCTATCGAGCCGATCGAAGCGACATTTTCCCCATCATCAGCAACACCATCATCGCCAGCAACACCAACTATGGCATCTATAACGCCAGCAGCGTCCCGCTAACCGTGTCTTTTTCTCTCTTGTGGAACAACGGCACGTCTAGCAATGTCGGGACTGTCAGCACGCTGATCAGCGATCCGCTGTTCGTGGATTTGGCCAAGCCCGACCTTCGCCTGCGAGCCGCTTCGCCCGCGATAGACACGGCCGACCCGAACAGCTTCCCTCTCACCGACTTCGAAGGTTACGCGCGCCCACTCGACGATGGGCCTGACATGGGCGCGTACGAGTTCTTCACCAAGCTCTGCCTGGCTTACCTTGAGGGCCATGGTATCTATCCCGACGTCCAGTCCGCCATAAACGCCAGCGAACATCCGATCGACGTGATCAAGCTGAGTGGCGAGTGCCTGCTGGGGCAAACGATCAACCTGAACAAAACGCTGACGATCCGCGGCGGCTATGACGAAGGCTTCAATGAACCGCCCGACCTGGTGGCCAATCCCACCACCCTGAACGCCATGGGGGTCGGGCGCGCGATGTACATCGCGGGGGACATCACCCCCACGATCGAGGGCTTGCGCATCACCGGCGGCAACGCCGTTTCGCAGGGTGGCGGGATGACCATCCTCAGCGCCACGGCCAGGCTAGTGAATCTAACCTTTAGCGGCAACACGGCCGAGCGGGGCGGCGGGCTGTACGTCGATCAAGCCAACCCGATGCTGCTGAACACGATCTTTATCAGCAATTCGGCCACCACTGGCGGTGGCCTATACAATAGCGCTAGCGACTCGACCGTGGTGAACGCCACCTTCTACAACAATACGGCCAGCGGCTCCGGAAGCGGACTATACAACGCCGGGGGCAGCTATGCAAGCGTGTTCAACAGCATTTTCTGGGGCAACGCCGGCGCCCCCATTGGGAGTGAAGCCGGCAGCTCGGCGGTGGTCACTTACAGCCTGGTACAAGGCGGCGGGTGGCCCGGCAGCCTCGACGTCGACCCGCAGTTCGTGGACGCGGCTGGCGGCGACCTGCGCCTGCGCGCCACGTCCCCCGCCATTGACGCCGGGATCAACGCGGCCGTGCCCATCACCTACGATGCAGCCGGCAACCCGCGCTTTCTCGACCATCCCCGGGATGATGCGGGGCTCGGCACGCCCCCGCTCGTGGACATGGGCGCTTACGAGACGACCGCCACCGACCTGCGCGTGAGCAAGTCGGTCGATGTGGGCGACCCGAATCTGCCCGGCCTGAGCGCGCCGGGCCAAGCGATCACCTACACCCTGGCCTTTGTCAACGCCGGCGACTATGACGCCTTCCATGTCCGCATCACCGACAGTTTGCCGGTCGAACTGCTTGGAATCAACGTGACCCACACCGGCGCGGCCATCACGCCCACGCCATTCACCTCCTACATCTGGGAGGTCCAGGACCTGGCGCCCGGCGAAGGCGGCGTCATCACCGTCAGCGGTGCCATTGACCCCGGCCTGGTCGAAAGCACCGGCTTTGCCAACACAGCCTCGATCGGCGCCAGCACGGCCGACACCGACGCGACCAACAGCACTAGCTCGGTAGGGGTCGTGGCCTTGGTACTGAACGATCCGCCCGAGCTGGCGGCCAACACCGGGCTGACGTTGACGGGAGGCACGGCCGCTCCCATCCTCCAAACCCATCTCCAAGCCAGCGACGCCGATAGCGCCCGCGTCACCTATACCTTGCGCGCGGAGCCGGCCCATGGCCAACTGCAACTGAGCGGCATGCCGGTGAATGTGAGTGACACCTTCACCCAGGACGACATCGACGCCGGCCGCCTGGCCTACGCTCACGGCGCCAACCTGGTCGGGATCGACGCCTTTAGCTTCACCGCCAGCGACGAGGGAGATCCCACCACACGCGCCTCGGTGAGTTCGAGCGGGGACGAGGGGAATTGGGCCGCCTTCGAGACGGCCATCTCGGCCGACGGGCGTTACATCGCTTTCGCCTCGGACGCGGACAACCTGGTGCCCGGCTGTGACAACGGTTACACTCACATTTTCGTGCGCGATCGGCAAAGTGGGCAAACGACGTGTGTCTCGCGTGATTCGGCCGGCGTGCAGGCTAACTACGCCTCCTCTCATCCCGTCCTCTCGGCCGACGGGCGCTACGTGGCCTTTGCCTCGGCGGCCGACGACCTGGTCGGCGACGATGATAACGATGCGCTGGACGTTTTCG
>JAFGFO010000041.1 GCA_016931085.1 Thermoflexales bacterium | reverse complement strand
GCAGCTCGCCGGCGTCGGCTTGAGCCAGGATGCGCAGATCGTCCACCAGGCGGTTGAGCGTGCGCACCTGGTCCAAGGCCGGTTGGATGTTCTCCGGCCCGGGCGCGTAAATCCCATCGGCCAGTGCCTCCAGCGTCCCTTGCAGGATCGCCAGCGGGTTACGCAGCTCGTGAGCGATATCGGCCGTCTGGGCCCTGCGCAGCTCTTGGGAGTGTTGGAGACTGGCGGCCATCGCGTTGAAGGTCTCGGCCAGGGCCGCGATCTCGTCGCGTCCGCGCACCGAGGCGCGCGCGGCAAGGTCCCCGCCCGCGATTGTCTGCGCCGCCTCCTTCAGCTCGCGCACCGGCGCGACAATGCCCCGCACCAGCAGCCCGGCGGCCAGCAGCGCGGCGGCAAAGGCCAGCAGCCCACCCAGCACCAACGCCTCTTGCACGTGGCCCAGGAACTCTTCGCCCGGAACGTCGAGCGGCGCGTTGCTGCCCGCCTGGCGATCCAGCGCCAGGTATCCGACGACCTGGCCACCCGCGACGAGCGGCAGCGCCCGCTGCGCCTCAGCTTCAGACAGTTGTCCTCCAGGCTGGCCTTGCGAGTCCGCCACGACGGCCCGCCTGGCGTCGGCCACGCGAAAATCCCAGATTGCCCCCCCCTGGCCGCCGCCGTAACCGCCGCCCCGGCCAGGACCCGCGGCCAGGTTGGGCAGCGCCTCTTGCAGCCCTGACCAACTGCCGCGCTCGGCGTAATAGCCGGTCAGGGCCAGGGCGAGGTTCTGGGCACGGTTGCTGTACAATGCCGCGTAGCTGCGAAACTCGGCCGACGTGCGCTGCCCGACCAGGGCCGCCACGGTCAGCACGGCGATCGAGATGACCACTGCAAACGCCAGCAAGCCTTTTTGATACAGATTCATCTTCAGGCTCTAGGTTTTATCCGCTAATTCACGCTAATTTTACAAGTTTTTAAATCATTTGTGCAGATTCGCGTAGATTAGCGGATAATCGTCTGTTAGACCGAATCGTCGAGGCGGTAGCCCACCCCGCGCACCGTGAGGATGTAGCGTGGATTGGCCGGGTCAGGCTCGATCTTGCGGCGCAAGTTCTTGACGTGGACATCCACGGTGCGCTCGTAGGCTTCAAAGGCCACGCCCTGCACGGCTTCCAGCAAATCGGCGCGGGCAAACACCCGTCCCGGCGCGCTCATCAGCGTGGCCAGCATGTCAAACTCGGTCGCCGTCAGATCCACCGCCTGGCCGGCCACGTGAAGCTGGCGGCGCTCCCTATCGAGCACCAGCTCGCCCACCCGCAGGACCCTGGCCGGCGCCGGCCCCCGCTGCGTGCGGCGCAGCACCGCCCCCACCCGCGCCACCAATTCCCTGGGGCTGAACGGCTTGGTCACGTAATCGTCGGCGCCCAGCTCCAGGCCCACCACGCGGTCCGTCTCTTCGACGCGTGCGGTGAGCATGATGATGGGGAGCTCAGGCTGCTCGCTGCGGATGCGCCGTGTGAACTCGATCCCATCCAACTTGGGCATTTGCAGGTCCAGCACCACCAGGGCGGGCTTTTCGTCGCGGGCGACGAAAAGCGCCTCCTGCCCGTCAAAGGCCGTCACCACGCGATAGCCGGCATGCTCCAGGTAGCCGCGCACCAGGCGCACAAGCTCTCTTTCGTCGTCCACAACTAGAATTGTTTGCATTGTCCACCACCACAAGCGTTGTTATATGGAAACCTTACACCGAAATCAGGCCCTTGTCAAATGGAGGCGGGTTGCACTGCCACACCAGACAACAAGCGCTTGCGTCTCTGGCATTAGAAGAACACAAAGTAGCGTGGCGTTCGCTCCAGATAGCCGCGATAGCTCTCTCCATACCGCTTCAGGCAGACCTCTTCTTCCGCCAAAATCCCCAAATGTTCCAACAGTCTGGCGGCTGCCCACAAGGCCAGAGCGGGCCACGAGCCAATCGCGATGCATGTCCCCAAGATCACGAGCGAGGACATGACGATCTGGGGGTGGCGGGACAACTTGTAAAGCCCCCGTGTGACCGGCTCATCGAAGGGGGTGTTCTTGAAATCAAACAGTGCCTTGATCAAGCCTATCAAGCCAAGCGCAACCACGACCGCTCCGATAGTGAGGACGTGGCTTCCGACTTTCAGCGGCGTCAAGATGATCAGGACCAGGCAGGCCAGGGCACACAGCTTGCCGGCCACGGTAAACGCCACCTGCTTCTGACTCCAGCCGGAGCGGTCAAAGAGCCGCACCACGACTTGTTTGGGAAAGATCAAGAACAATATCCCATCCGTCAAGGCTAGCAAAGCCAGGGCCAACCAGCCATTGAGCCAACCGATCCTTAGAGCAGGCATCCACTCCATGTCACTTCTCCTTCTAGCTCGCCACACTATCACCACATAAACGGCATCAGCCGCCACGACTTTCGGCAGTAGGTCTCCCATTCTTGCCCGAACTCTTTGCCCATCAAAGCCTCTTCATCCTTGATTCGAAACAAGATGATGGCGACGAAAAGGCCAGTCAAGACGAGGCCAATCCACGAGCGAAAGAGCAGGGACAGGCCGATACCCTGGATCATGCCGCCCAGGTAGCGGGGATGCCGGATACAACGATAGGGCCCGTCTGTGATCAGATGGTGTTCCTTCTGGATGGTGACGTCGGGGCTGTACAGCTTGCCCAAGGCCAATCCCGACCAGATGATTACCCCCATTCCCAGCGTAGCCAGGGTGAGGCCCACCCAGCGCGCCAGTGGGCTGTTGGCTATGATGCCGAAGGCACGGCGGTCGGCAAAGGGCACAAAAACCAACGCGCCCAGCAGCAGACCTGTCACGACGACGCGTACGACTCTCTGGCGCGACACGAATTTGTCTTCCTGTCCCTTTCCTCCGCGCAGTGCTTCTTTGGACCGACTGACCTGATAGCCGACCACCGCGCCAAACAGCGCGATGCTCACAGAGTAAACGAGCAATTGAGGCTGTGAAAAGAATCCAGTCACATCATCTAGCCCCCAGCCGATCAACGGCAAACCCACATAAATGGCTAGAGTGTACAAGACTGATCCAATACCGCGTGCGATTTTCATATATCCCTCCTGTCTAAAATTTCCACAACCCCCTCCCCACCTTTGACGCGCACCCGGTCACCAGTGTGCAAACGCATCGTCGCGTTGCCACAGCCGACGACCGCCGGGATGCCCAACTCGCGCGCGACAATCGCGGCGTGCGACAGCGGCGCGCCCACGTCTGTAACAATCGCGGCCGCGCGCGGAAAGAGCGGCGTCCAACCGACATTTGTCGTCGCCGTGACCAGTATCTCGCCCGGCCGGAGCTGGTCACCTTGCTCTGGGCTATCTATGCGGCGCACCAGCCCTTCGACGATGCCCGCCGCGCCGGCAAAGCCGGTGATCGCGCTGGCTGCGGGAACAGGCGAGGCGCGCGAGTCAAAAAGATCACTCCGCCGTTGGGGGTCAGCGGCCCACTTGAAAGGATCGAAGCGGCCGACAATGATCGCCGGATAGGGCGGCAGGGCGCTGTAGCGGGCGTGCAGTTCCCGCCGGGCCGGGACGAACGCCAACGCTGCGTTATCACCAGACAGAAGGGCGAGCACCTCGTCGAAAGATAGAAAAAAGACCTCGTCTCTTTCGAGGCCGGCCAGCTCGCCGGCGCGCAGGGCGAACTGGCGGATCACCCATACAACGCGGGTTGCCTCGGAGCGCGCGTCTTCGCGCAGACGAGCACTCGCCCCAGCCTGCTCGATGCGGCGCTGGATAGACTTGGCCTTGCTTGGCCAGCGCCGCAGGAAACGCCCCCAGGTGGCGTCGAATTCTGCGCGCTGCCTATCCAAGAGCGCCTCCGCGTCGACAGGCGAGCCGGTGATCGTCGCCAACTGCTGGTCAAGCCACGCCAGATCCTCCGCAGGCCTGGGGATAGAGAGCTCCATCTCGTGTGGCCCCCGGTGGCCGTATTGCTGCAGATACTCCTCCCGGCTCATCGCACCGCGCGCCACCTTCGAGAGGCCCACCAGCGGGCCGAGGCTGGCCAGGTGTCCTGGGCCGCTCAGGTTCGAAAGCAGCGCGTTGGCGTCAGTTGTGCCGACCAGCTCGATCAGCTCGCGCCGCAGGCGGCCAATGAGAGTGGAGTCCACCGCCGCCCGCACGGCGCGCCAGGCGCGTCCAAAGTACGCGTGCAGCTCGCCGCGCCACACGCCAGCCAGCTCGCCCGGCGAGCCGATCTGGCGAATGCGCTGGCGCATCGCCGTGCACCAGCCGGGACATTCGGCTGTGAACGCCCGGATTTCCGCCTCGCTCACGCGCAGCGCCATGCGCACCCTCAAAAGCGCCGGCAGCATGGTGGCAAGCAACTGCCAGCGTGTCAAAGGGAGCTGGGGCACAGTCACCCCTTCAGGCACCCGGCCCCACAGGTCTTCTGCCCTTTGGAGCATCTCGTGAGCATCCATGCCCAACGCCTGGCCCAGAGAGGCCAACACGCTCAGGTTGATGTAGGGGCGACCGCCGATGATGCCCACCAGCGGATAGCCCGGTACCTGGAAGGGAACGGCTTCCGTGTAGATCTCCCACATCGACCAGGTGGCCGGTGTCATCACATCACAGATCGCCTCACAGAAATTGCTGTTCGTCCACATATAGTCGCCGCTCAAGCTGTCGTTCCACTCGCCGGCGAGGCGATGGGCCTGTTGTGTTGGGGTGTCCTTCATGGCTGGAAAAGCTCTAGTTCGGGGTGCTTGAGCGCTTCCTCGTAAATTGGCCCTTGGGCTATAAAGCCCAGGGCCAGGCCGCTTCCGCGCACGACTAGCAGGCGGCTGCCCGGCTGGACGCTCACCCCAGGTGGCGCTACGACTTGCCCATTCTCACCCACCTGGCCGTGGCCCAGCGCGCGCCCCAGCAGGCGCTCGGGCACGCGTTCGAGCCGCCCCACGCCCAAGCCGCCCGAGCGCCGGCTGCCTCGCAAAAAAACCACCGGCTCTCCCGCTTTGAAGCCGTACTCGCGGTATGCCTCGGGGGGGATGGGGATCTCGCCTCGAGGCCCCACGATCACCCAGCCAAACACCCATTTGCCACCTTTGACCAGTTGGGGCATGTCTCACCTCGTCTTCATCTCGTCATTTCGGCTATTTGTAACACCCTTACAGCCCTGGCAAAAATCGCCCGGTGTGTTTCATGTACTGGCAGTACTCGTCGCCAAACTGCTCGACCATCATGCCTTCTTCTTTGCCAATCCGGGCATAGAGCCCAGCGATTGAAATGACAACCAACAGCACGATCAACCAGCTCGCGGCGGTGAGCGCAAGCCCGACAAAGAAAGCGAAAAGCGCTGTATACATGGGATGCCTGGCCCAGCGATAAGGGCCGCCGGTGACGAGCGTGTGCACTTCTTTGAGTTGAAGATTGGTGGACCAGTGTCTGCCAAGCGTATCATGAACCCAAACGAGCAAGAGCAAGCCAAGCCCGCCCATCACCACACCCATCCAGCGCAACCAGATGGGGAAAGGGGCCACGAAAGAACTGAGCCACGGAGGATTAGCGGCGTATGCGATCGCCACGGCAATCATGTACAAGAACATGACAAAGCGGAGCAAGATACTCCACCAGCCTTCGCGCTCGACAGCTTCTTTTTGGACAAACCAGCTACCACCGTCAGCTCGACGTATCTTCCAGCCAAAGTAGAGGCGGATGACGAGAACCGCGATGAACAAGGTGAAAAAGATGCTCCTGAACGTTGTCTCGATAGTCATAGCCCTCCCTTACGGATTTCTTTTGCGATGCAGCTTTCTCGTCACCCACACGCCGCCGAGCAGCGCCGCTGCCAGCACGGCCGCCCCCAAAAGCAGCCCGCCCCACCGCAGGGGGATCTTGGCGCTGCCATCGGGCACTGGCGGTGCGCCTGGCTCGTAGTACTCAAGCAGGCGATCGATCGTCGGCGTGGGAACCGACGTGCTCCGCGCCAGCGCCATGAATTCACCGATCAGGTGCTGCACCTCGCTACGGGCAGCCTCAGCATGTTTCACCAACGCGGTTTCCATGAGCGGGTTGGCCAACAGGCGCTGCGCCAGCAGGACCAGGATTGGCTCTGGCAGCCACTCGATCAGCCTCAATTTCGATGGCGTAACGGGTATGCCCAACGCATGCAGCACGCGAAATCCCTCGCGTATGGCCCGAATGGCCAGCACGACCAGGTCGCGGGTGCGCGCCAGCCGGTAGTTGTCGACACCGGCGGCGTAGAGGGTGGGCGCCAGCGAGGGGAAGAGCAGCGCGACATGGGTCTTGAGCCAGGCGTCCATGTCGGTGCGGATCTCGGCCCCAAAGCCTGGTGCGCTCTCAATGATGCGCGCGACTTGCCGCGTCCGCTCCGTGATCTGTCCATCCACCTCGCCAAAGGGGACGAACGCCGGATCGTCCTGCGTGCCCGCCAGGCAGTGTACCACGTGCCCCTCGCGGTATCCGGCCGAGTTGGGAAAGCCGATCAGCACCCGCTTATGGCCCAGCGCCTCGATGTAGGCATCCGAGCCGGCCGCGTTGTTGCTCAGGAACAGCACGTTGGGCGCGTGCCGGTTTGCCGCCAAGACTGGCAGTACCTGCAGGGCGTGATTCTTACGCATGATGACCAGCACCAGATCGTAGGCGTCGTCGGGGGCCAGCTCCTCGACGACATTTACACGGGTGATGGTTTGTGCCTTCGTCTGCACATCCACCAGCACGACCCCGTGCTCGCGCAGATCATCCAAGCGCTGCCCCCGCGCCAGGATCGAAACGTCGTTTCCACCCTCCTGCAATCGCGCAGCGAACAGACTCCCCAACGGCCCGCTGCCGTAAACCAGAATCTTGGTCATATAGATCCTCCATTTCTCCTTAAAACAAGCGCGCGAGCTGGTACACCAGCGTGCCGGCGACAAGCGATACGACCAGCAGCAACCCCACGCTGAAAGCGGTCCACTTCCACGAGCGGGTTTCTTGCCGGATGGCCGATATCGTCGCAATGCACGGCACAAAAGTCAACTGCACGACCAGGAAAGCCAACGCCGCTGCCGGGCTGGTCGTGGCAGCCAGCGTTTCCGCCAGCCCTCCCCCCACCGAGCCGGCCTGGTAAAGCACCCCCAGCGTGGCCAAGGTGTTCTCCTTGGCGATCACACCGCTCAACAGGGCCACGATCATCCGCCAGTCCAAGCCCATCCAGGCGCCCAGCGGAGACAAGCCTTGACCCAGGCGTACCAGGTAACTGGTATCGATGTGGCCTTCCGGCAGGACCGAAAGGCACCAGATCACAGCCGACATCACGACGATAACGCTGCCAGCTTTTTTCAGAAACTCGAACGTGCGCTGCCAGACGGCCAGCGCGATCGTGCGCGCGTTCGGCGCGTGGTAGAGCGGCATCTCCATGATAAAGGCCACGTGCTCGCCCCCCAGCACCAGCTTGTGGAGAGCAATGCCAATTCCGGCCAGCAGCGCCAGGTTCAGCCCCACCACCCCCATCGCCACCCAGGCAGCCGCCGGGCCAAAGAACAGCGGCGCCAGCACGGCCAGCACAGCCAGGCGAGCCGTACAAGGCACCAGCGGCGTCAGCAGAATCGTCAACAAGCGGGCCTTGGGCGAATCGATGGTGCGCGTGCAGAGCACGCCCGGCACATTGCAGCCCAGGCCAACACACAGGGGCAAGAAGGACTTGCCGTGCAGCCCCATCAGGTGCATAAAGCGATCCGTGACATACGCCGCCCGCGCCATGTACCCAACGTCTTCCATCACGCCCAATACGGCAAAGAAAATCAGCAGCACAGGCAAGAACGTGAACACCATCCCGGCGCCCGCGATCACGCCGTCCACCAGCAGCCCACTCAGCCACCAGGCTGCACCCGCTCCGCTCAGCGCGGCGCGCGCCCAGCCGGCCCCGGCTTGCACCAGGTACACATCCAAGTATTCCTGCAAGGGGGCGCCCAGGCCAAAGGTCAAGCCAAAGGCCACGCCCAGTATCGCCACGAGCACCGCCCACCCCCAGATGGGGTGGACGGCGACCCGATCCAGGCGTTCCGTCAAGGTGATCTGACCGGCCCGCGGGCGAGTCACGGCGGCCCGCACCATGCGCTCGATCCATTCGTAACGCCCGCCGGCGATGTCCAGGATGGCGTCCTCGTGCGCCTTGAGGATGTCGTGCACCCGCGCCCAGTCCGCCTCGGCCAACTGCCCTTGCATCATCTGTGTGATCTCGGCGTCTCCTTCGAGCAGCTTGAGCGCCACCCAGTCAGACGGATAAGGCGACGGCGTGTGATCGGCGATCAGCTCTTCGAGCTGCTCGAGCACCGCCCTGTGATCCTGGCGAATTTCCGGGCGGTGAGGGGTATACACGGTCTCCTGGCAGGCGACTCGCTCGACAGCCTGCACCATTTCCTGGATGCCCTTGTTCCGGGTGGCTATCAAGGGTACCACAGGCAGTCCCAGCGCGGCTTCCAACACGTGCGGCTCGATCTGGATGCCCTGCTGCTCGGCCACGTCGATCATGTTCAAGCCTAAAACCACCGGCGCCGGCAGCGCCAGCAGCTCGCACAACAGGTACAGGTTGCGTTCCAACGCCGTGGCATCCGCCACGGCCACCACCACGTCCGGCTTTTCGGTCAAGATATAGTCGCGCGTGATGCGCTCCTCCAACGAGTTGGCCGTCAAGCTATAGGTGCCAGGCAGGTCAACCACCCACAGCGTTCTTTTCCCGTGGCAGTGCAGGCCGCTCTTTTGCTCGATGGTCTTGCCCGGCCAGTTGCCCACGTGCTGCGAGAGACCGGTCAGCAGGTTAAAGACAGTCGACTTGCCTGCGTTGGGCTGGCCGACCAACGCGACCTTGATCGCGCCCTGCGGAGCAGCTTGAACGGGGACTGGTTCGGCTAAGGGCTCGACGAGCACCTTGGCGGCCTCGCCGTGGCCCAGCGCGAGCTGCCGCTCGCGCACCGACACTAGGATGGCGCCCCGGCCCGTGTTCTGGACGATCTCTACTTCGGCCTCGATCGTAAAGCCTATGGCCGCCATGCGGCCGGCAAATTCCTTGCCGCCACGCAATTGGCGCACGACACCCCGGACGCCAGCCGGCAAATCGTTCAACGCCAGCCAATCCCCCACCCCGCCCAGCGCATGGCTGCCCTGGGAGAGCGGGACTTGTTCGACGATCGTTTGGGACACCAGGGCCTGGCTCATTCGTCCCTCCCATCTTGCTTCCGGCATCGAGCGCAGTAGCCGCTGAGAAACAAGTGAATGCCCGTGACCTGCAGCGCCTCACGTTGGCTCAAGGCGTGTACCACTTGCATCACCTGGGGCGCGTCGAACTCGATCACCCGCCCGCAGCCCAAGCAGTTAAAGTGATAATGGGACTCCTTGACCGCCTCAAAGTGAGCGTGATTTTCTCCCAGGCGGTGCTCTTCCACCAGCCCCATTTCCTTCAAGGCCGCCAGGGTCCGGTAGATCGTCGCCAGGCCGATCTTGGGATCGCGGGCCTTGGCCTGGCGGTAGAGGGCCTCGGCGTCCAGGTGTTCCTGGCTTTCCTCCAGCACTTGCATCACCAGACGCCGTTGGCGGGTCAGCCGGCGGCCGCTGACGTGAAGAGCTTGACTCAGGTGGTTTTTCTGGTTCATTTTACCTCTATATGATAATGAGAATTATTATCATTATACTATCTTGTCGAACGATTGTCAAGTGGTACAAAGATTCAAAGAATAGCAAAGATGCAGGCGAACACAAGACGTTCGCGCGAACGTCTTGTGTTCGCCTGCATCCGAAACACTCTCCAAATCCTATTTCCGAGCGGCCTCTATTGGCGTCCCCCTGCTATCTCGTCTGGATTGCGCCCTTGTAGTCCGAAAGCTTGACGGGCTTGAAGCCCTCGCCCGCCACGAACGCATTCACCTCGAAATCGGGCGCTGGCTGGCCAACGCGTGCCAACATCTTTGACATCCTGGGTCTGAAGATAGTTTCAGGTTTGCCCCCAACGCTTGGTCGAATGCCGCAACAGGCTGGCGATGATGGTCGTGATCGGCACGGCGGCTGTCAGTCCCAAGCTGCCCACCAGCGTGCGTGCGACCTCTTCGGCGATCAGCTCACGGTTGAGCGTGTACAGCCACGGTTCGGGATACAACTGGAATAGCAGCAGCAGCGGCATGGCCGCGCCAACGTAGGCCAATGCCAGCGTGTTGATCATGGCCGCGATGTGATCGTGACCGACGTTCATCGCACGCCGGTACAACTCGCGCCAGCCCCAGGCGGGATTGGCCAGGGCCAGCTCCATCACGGTCGACGCCTGCCCCACGATCACGTCGTCCAGCACGCCCAGCGTGCCCACGATCATCCCTGCCAGCAGCAGCCCGCGCACATTGATGGACGTGCCAGCCGCTTGCAAGAACATGGCTTCTTCAGAGCCAAAACCGTTCAGCCGTGCCAGGTCAACGGCGAACGAGGCCAGAGCGCCGGTCAAGATCAGGCTGAACAGGACGCCCAGCAATGCCGCGTGCGTCTTGAGCGTCCAGCCTTGCGTCAGGTACAGCGTGATGGCCAGCAAGATGAATGAGCCGATCACGCTGACCAACACCGGGTCACGCCCGGCCAAAATCTGCGGCAGGACAAAGCCCATCAATACCACAAAGCTGATTGCCAGCCCTGCCAGTGCCCGCGCGCCTTTCCATCCGCTGACCAGCATCGTCAAGGCCACGAAGGCCACGGCCAGCAGCGCCAGCGACCACACTCGCACCACATCGGTGATCATCAGGCTTTGCCCACCACCGGGCCGTGAGATGACCATGGCCAGCACGTGATCACCCTCGCGGTACAACGAGTCCTCGCTCGTCATGCCCATCGCGCCGTGTTCGACCTCGGTGCGCTGCCCGCGTAGTGGGCCACTGAGGATTTCCAGTTCCAAGCGCTGCACCGGCTGCGATTGGCCGGGCGCGACTTGGCGCTGGCTCGTTTCAATCACGCGTACCACGCGCGCCTCGACCGTTTCCGAATCGCCCGTCGTGCTCGTCTGAGCCGGCTCAAGTTGGTCTGGCTGCGGGCGCGCCAGCGTTAGCGATAGCGTCACGATCGCCAGCGCGCCCAAGATCAGCACGCCGACCAAGGCCGCTATGATGTATGGCTCGTTCCATTTAGCTCGCACATGCCTCCAATGTTTTATCGTATCTGCCAAGAAACACGACTGATTCCCCGGGGACTTGCCGCCGGGTGTTCACAACGCCATTATAACTCAAAACGCCTTCTGAGGGTACTTGCCACCCTCGTTCAGGCGCTGGGATGGCCACTCAGGCACTTCCGAACCGTTCATGAGCCGACTTTTGGCAAAGCGCTACGGTCTCCGCCGTCTATGCACAGCAGCGTTTCGATTTGGGCAAGGGTGCTAATGGCTGCACGGCCTCATCCACCACTGGCTCGCGAGTCAGATACCACTGTTTGATCTCTGCATCACAAGCTTGAATTTGCTGCGTGTAGAAATCATAGCACTCCAAAGCCTGTTTGAGCGCGAATACATGTTCGCTCCGATAATTGCCCGTCAGAGCCTTGGCAATCTCTGCCTGACTCTTGGCGCAACGTGGATCACGGAATTGGGCCAGCGTCTGCGGATCGCGCTCACCCGCCACGATGGAGCGCATAATGGCCATGCCGGTCTTGCCGGTGATGTCCTGGACAACGTTCGTGAGGGGTACATTCATCTGTGTCATCGCCTTTTGCATATGTTGGATATGAGCTGCCCGACAAGCAATCAGCTTGTCCCGATGTCGCACATAGGCACGGCAGCGTGCAGATGTCCTCGGCCGGTCGGAACGAGGCTTGTAGCAATCCATACGTGTGCAAGGCTTGAATCCATTGGCAGTCCAGCACGTCTGTCTTGCGCCCGCTGACATTCTTGACGTGCCGCGCATTGACCAGATAAACCTTGAGGCCTTGCGTCTCCAGAATGTCATAAACAGGAATCCAATACACCCCCGTCGACTCCATGGCCACTGTGTCTATTCCGCATCGCTTGAGCCAATTGGCCAACGCATACAGGTCAGGCGTGAAGGTCGCAAACTTTCGTACCACTTCCTCGTCACGCCCGTCTGGCACACATACCCAAATCTCTTCGGCTCCAATATCCAGCCCAGCCGCGTTCAAGTTGACCTTGCTCAACAACTCCTGCTGCGCAGCAGCTTGCCTTACGGCGGTCTCGCCGAGCGCTTCAGTCAGAACTTGTTCAATGGCGCGACTGACCGAGTTCCCCTGCCCATCTGACTGTGCCAACATGGCTTGAATCTCCGGTCGAGCCATCAGCTTTTCAAACGCCAGGCATAAGAGACTGGCCTGGCTGTTGGGCTGTGCCCTATCCGGCGAGACGCACCCCTCACCGGCCTTCTCATTCACCTCGCCCTCAGCCGCCAAAACCTCGCCCAGCTTCGTTACCTGGTCTGCCTTTGACGAGCACCGCTTCCCACTAACTTTGGACTTGACCTTCTTGCCAGATGACTTGGGCTGACTGGCCACCGGTGCTTCCTCTGACTTGATCCACTTTTGAATCGGCCCACGCTTGGCCTTCGATGGCCTCGACCTTGTGCCAGCCAACTTGGTCGAGGGCGAATTCGCTTTCGATTCGGCGCCAGCCTGGCCGGCTCCGCCTCCCCCAACTCGCTTGCCCCGGATAGCCGGCACTCGCTTGCCATCTATATACAGTACCATCTGAATACCTCCTTGTTAGATAGAATTGTCTCAAGGCATTCAGACCCGGTCATGCTCTAAATCCGTAATCTGCCAAACGGGGTCACAGCCACCAGTGAGCGAATCACCCATGACCAGAACCATGCTTCTCAACGGGCTAAAATGCACCAAGATACTATTGGCCTTGACTGTCTGAACGCCCTCTGGTATTATACCTCATTGATGGCACGGTAAGCTGTTTCTTGCTGAAAGAATCGCCTCCAGGCGATGGTGAGCTCAATAATTCGGGGTAGGGGCAGGGCTTGCCCCTGCCCAAACGCGGGCAACCGCAAGGGTTGCCCCTACATTTTGAAAAGATACCTTTTCTTATCCTCCAAAATGTCGTTCGGTCGGGCAGTCGCGTTCATCCGAGGGACACAGCGCCAGCAGCGCTCCACTGGCCTGGCGCCCGAAGCGCCGACATGGAGACCCTTTGGACCACTTGCACGCTCGCGCGCCTGATGTCGATTATAGCACAATTTGCCAATTACTCGGCCTGCTCAGAGTCCGCGCCCCGCAGCGAACATGTGCTTGCGATGAGACAACAAACACCCCGGCCACAAAGCGGTCGGGGTGTCTGTCAAAGGCCGGTTCAGCGAAGCCTAACCGCCTAGTTCTGGCCGCCCCGCCCCCGTCCCTGCCCACGCTCGATCGAGGCGCCGGCGCTGAAGGACGTGCCGTCGACGATGGCGTCGTAGGCGGCCTGGTCGAGGTGTTGGGGCTGGTAGATTTCGCCCGTTTGCCTGTTCAGCGTCGAGGCGAAAGCGCGCAGGTGCTTGTGAGAGCCGCTGAGCAAGTCCTCGTACACCGAGCGGATGTCGGCCCGGTCCGTTTGCGCCAGGCTGGCTTGCAGGTCGAGGATATCGATTTCCTCGATGGCCGCCCCCACGCGGAGCGCGCTGGCCAACGACTGGCTGCCCTCGGCGACCAGTTGATCGTACAAGGCCTGGAGCGTCGCGTTGGCAAAGACGCCGGCCGGCAAGTCTGCGGCCGGGTCAGCCAGGCCGTAGCGCTCGATCAAGGCCAGGACCTCCCCAGTGTGCGTCTGCTCGCTGTTGGCGATATTCTGAAAAGAACGCTGCCCCCACTTTTGGTACAACGCCAGGTAGACGTCGCGCGCCAGCTTTTCTTCCTCGCGCATGTAGAAGAGCCCTTCGATCTCGGCCTCGCTCAACGCGCCGGCCGCCGGCGGGCCGAACCTGTCGTTCAGGTCAGCATGGTCGGCGTCGTGGGAGTGCTCGGTCGAGCCGGCCTGCCCCCACCGTCCGCCAACTGCCTGGCCGGCGGCGGCCGACCCGGTCGAACCGGCCTGCTTCCACCAACCGCCGCCTGCCTGGGCAGCATCCGGGGCCACGGTCGAGCCGGCCTGCCCGCCGCGTCCATAGCCCTGGCCGGCTACCTGGCCTTCGAGAGGCTCGACCTGCTCGCCGCGCCCGTAGCCCTGGCCGGCTACCTGGCCTTCGAGAGGCTCGACCTGCTCGCCGCGCCCGTAGCCCTGGCCGCGCGCTTCCGCCACGCCGGTCACCGAGGCCGTGCGAATCACGGCACCCACGACCAGCACTCCAATCAATCCCATCAACACTGTGCCTATCAAGATTTTCTTGAACATTTTTATTCTCCTTGTTTTGAATGTGTTAATTTGTGGCAGGCATAGTGACCTGCCCTACGGTGTTCTCTTTGCCGGTCAGCGGCTGGGGCCACAGCGACAAAAAGAACCTTTTCGTTACATTGACGACCCACCGCCAGTGAATGGCAAAGTGGATCACTGCCGCCACGATCATCACCACGCCGGACCAGGTGTGAACGAGGTCCCAGATGGTGTGGCTGAAGATGAAGCCAACGCTTGTGCCATGGCCGTGCGGTGCGAATAGGAAGTACACACCCGATACAGCCACGAGCAGAAAGCTGATTCCAACTAGCGCGTCCAGCGCCACATTGAAGCGGCCGTAGGCGTTGAGACCGTTGCCCTGGCCGCGCAAGCCTTTTGCCATACGGCCCGTCATGCTCACGACCCATTTCCAGTGGAGCGCAAAGTGGATCACGACCGCCGCGATCATGGCCACGCCGCCCCAGGTATGCAGCCCGTCCCACGTGTGGCGGTCGAACAGAATCGTCACCCCGTACATCGGATTGCGCCCGCCCTGGTAGCCGCCCGAGGGCAAGAACAGAAAGTAGATGCCCGACAACGCGGCGAGGAGCGCGCTGAAAAACAGTGCGGCGTCCACCAGCCAGTTGGCGCGAGTTTGCTTTGACATCGAAATTGTAGACATGTGTTATTCCCTTCTAAACATTCGTGAAATTGTATCTTGAAAATATTGGGGCAACTCTTGCGATTGCCCTTCTCGATCCTGGTTAAAGGATAGCAGATAAATATGAAGGGATGGTGAAGAATATTTGAGGCTAGTGTGAAGAAAAAAGCGTTGGGGCGCTCAGGCCGGCAGCCACAGACAAATCGTCAGCCCGCCGCCCGGGGCGGATGCGCCGTGTGAACTCGATCCCATCCAGCTAAGATGCGTTAGCAACAGATGACAGCCCGGGCAGGGAATGTAGCCTGGCCCCTTGCTTGTCCTGGATAGCCCAGGGCGCGCGTTCGTGCTGTTGCCCAAAGGGCCAGGCTACTTTTCAGATGCACTTAGACTGTACGGCGTGCCAGAACGAGGCCGGCTGCTGCCAGGATGAGCAGGCCGGCTGCCAGCAGCACCGGCAGCGCCTGGCGTGCCACAAGCGAACGCACTGTAACGCTAGTGGGAGCGCCAGGATCTCCTGTGGCGGGGTCTTTGAGCGCGAATGGCGAATAGTTGCTAACCCAGGCAGCCACCCATTGCCAGTCCGCATCCGGGGAGCCGTTGGCATAGAATGTCTGCGTGATCCAGGCCGGTGGCGTCCAGTGATAGACCTGCGGGTTGATGTTGCCGTTAGCTTCGTCGGCCTGATAAAAGAAAGTGATGACGGCTGTGGAAGCGATCTGGGGTGCGATACCAAAGCAGCGGCGTATTGTCTGGGGCAGCGTCCCTGCCTCCCCACACTGGCCGCCTCTGATCGTAACGCCGATGTCGCCCATGGAAGCGCTAGGCGAAATGACCAGACCATAGTAGACCGGGAGCGCAGCGCTGTTGTAGATGTGAAAGCGAGCGCGGGACGCGCCGGCGACGTACTGCGTGAGCGCCAGGGTACCACTGTTGACGAGCGAGCTTTCGACGGTGAGGGTGTGGCCTTTGGTAACGGTCAGGTAAGCGCCGGGCGCGATCGTCAGCTTGTCCGCCCTGGCGAGCGCGGCGACGATGGGCCAGTTCGAGGCGACGGACGGAATGGTCGCCCGGTCATAACGCCCGGGCGCCGTACCGGCGCTGGATACCCAGTTGCCCGGATTGCCCCAGTCGGTGCCCTGCTCGCCTGTCCAGGTGTACTCGACAGGCAGAATGATGTCGGCCGGTTGGCGTGGTCTGAGCTGGTAGCCAGCGAGAGATTGGGTGCTAAAGCCGACGACGTGGATGTAGCTTGTGTTGGTGACGCCCATCTGGCAGACGTCAATACCTGTCCCCAAGACAATCATAACGGTCGCCGCCCCCGATCCGTCGTCCAACAAGAATTGGTAGCCGCTCGTGCTCGGGCAGTCAACCAAGCCAGACACCCGCCCGCGCAGGTGGGTGAGCCAGCCTTCGCTGAGACCGGCGGCCGCGTCGCCTGTGGCGTAAGAAATCGGCGCTGGCTCGAGGCCTGGCCCCAGGTTAACAAACAAATCTGGCGCGGTCATTTGTTCTTGTTCGTTCCAGGTACTGCGTGTGCCTGCCAGGCGCACCGAGTCGCCCAAGGCTACGGCGGGCGGGGGAGTGTACGAAACGGCGATGCCGCCGCTGCTGTCCTGCAAAGCCCACTCACTGGCGCGGAAGGTGCCGGGCACAACGATGACCCGGCCTTCGATGGCAAAGGTCTCGCCATCGGCGCCGGCACGCGCCGCGGCGATCGGGACGATGCGCCAGACCCATAGGCTGGCATTGGCTATGGCGCCGCCCAAGTCGTTGGCGGCCGTGACGCTCGCCTGGTTCGTGTAGAGGCGGCTTTGGGTGATGGCCTCCGTGGCGCTCGCGATAAGCTGGAAGTAGCGGCTGCCGGCAAGCGAGGCGAGCGGCAGATTGCCCAGTTCCCACACCAGGCTGCCGTCGACCATCGTGGGAGGCACGCCGCTGGTATCGCTCACATAGTCAAAGCCAACAGGCAAGGTGTCAGTCAAGACGACGTCGCGCGCCTCGCCGATGCCCGTATTGCTCACCGCGATCGTGTAAGTGACCAGCGCCGACTGGCCGTCGTAGACAAAGACCTCGGACAAGGAGACCTGCTTGGAGACTTGCAGCTCCGGCAAAAGCTCTGCCTCGACTTTAAAGGTGGCCGTGGCTGACCCGATCCCCCCAACGCCGGTGTATTCGGCGGTGTTGGCGATGACATCGCCGTAGCTGCCGGTGTGGGCCGCGCTAAAGGCCAGTGTGAGGGCCTGGGTGGCCGAGAGGCTCCCGCTCCAGCTGACGAGATCGCCGTCCTGTGTGGCGCCAGACGGCTGGACGAGCCAGCCGGCGAAGTCGACGCCGGCGGGCAGGCTGTCGCTTATGCGCGCGGCCGGCTCGAGCAATCCACCCAGGTTACTCAGGACGATGGTGTAGGTTACGGCGCTGTGATAAGAGATAATGCCGGACGGCTCGATGCGCTTGGTCATGGTCAGTATGCTGCTCGTCTGGGGTAGGATCGACAGGTCGTCCACCGCCAGCCCCTGGTCCATGTTCCAATCGTCGACATCTTGCCAGCGGAACATGATCTCTTGTCCTGGCAAGACCTGCGTATTCAACGCGCCGCTCGTGGGAATCTGAACAGGGGGAGAGATGGGACCGGTCGGGTTGCCGATAACAGGTCCAACCAGGTTGAGGGCAGGCGCGGCGGTCCAGGCGCCGGACGAGATGTCTGTGACAACAGCGCCTACCTGGTAGGCAAATTCGAGCGTGTTGTGAGCGCGGCCACTGCGCCACTGCTCGCCGGTGTAGCTGATGACGAAACCGGAGAGAGCAAAATCGGCGGTGTTGCGAAAACGCACGCCATACAGAATGGGATTGGCAGTGCCCGTCCCCATCGACCCAAGCGCTCGTTCCGGCGAGCCATCTGGACCATAACTGTACAACCCACCGGTGTTGCTCAAACCGTCGTCGGCGCTGTAGGCGGCCTGGTTCGAGTACCAGGCCAGCAGCGTTGAATCGTCTGTCCAGGTGTGGACGCCCGAGTTTGCCAACGTGTCGAAAGTCTGGGTATAGATAGTCAAGCCGGGCGTGATGGGGATTTGCGCCAGCGTGGGGAGAGGCGCAGCTATCAGGACCGTCGCCACGAACAAGCCGGCACCAACCAGTGAAAGGATAGGAGCGATCAATTTTTGTTTCATATTTCCTCCAATAATTGGGGGCAGGCGCAGGGCCTGCCCTTATAATCTTGTCTATGTTCCGTCGACTGTCAAAGGTGACCAGGCAGTGAGACGGGTTTGGGACTCTGGCCTAGTGCCCCCCACCTCCAGAGCCACCTCCGTTACCGCCAGTGCCGCCATCGCCGTTGCCACCACCGGCGCCCGTGTCGCCACTGCCAGTGCCACCGTCGCCATTGCCGCCAGCATCGCCGCTGCCGCCGGTATCACCACTGCCAGTGCCAGCATTGCCGCTGCCGCCGGTGTCGCCATTGCCGCCAGTATCGCCACTGCCAGTGCCGCCGGTGTCGCCATTGCCACCGGTATCGCCGTTGTTGCCGCCAGTGTCGCCGCCATTGGCGGCGCCGCCGTTACCGCCATTGTTGCCATTGGCGCTGCCGCCGTCGCTATTGCCGCTATGGTTGCCGCTGCCAGGGGCGACGGTCTGGCTGATGCCGGTGCCAGGGCCGAAACTGTGGCCCGGGGCGACGGTCTGGCTGATGCCGGTGCCAGGGCCGGGGCCAATGCCGGGCGTATGCTCTGGATCGGGGGAGGTCAGCCGGTTTTGGACTCGATCGCGCTGGCGGAAAGCCTGCGGGTCGTCAATACCCATCTGGGCCAGCCTGAGCCGCTCGGCCAACATAGCCTGGACTTGGGCCATAACCGGCTCGGCTTGCTCCGACGCGCCAGCTTGAACGGCGGCCATGCGTTGAGTTTGCTGTTCGAGCGTTTCTCGAGTCCCAACCATGGCGCGCGTCATCGCCGGATCGTCCAGGCCTGCCGCGCTTTGAAGCGCGTGGTCCAATTGGGCTTGCAAGCGTGTGGCGACGGCTTGGGGCGGTGTCAGGCCGCGTGCGTTGAGGGATTCGATTTCCGCCACGCGGCGGTTGGCAAACTCGAGCGACAGCTTGACCTGGGCGGCCGGTTCGCCGGCCAATCCGAGCCGCACGTCCTCGCTCAACAGCTTGACGCCGTAGAGCGCCTGGCCGGGCACGTCGTCCTGGGCAGCATACGCCGCGGCGCCCGTCCCGCCCAAGGCCACAGAGACCACCAGTAAAATCGCTATGAGAGTAGACATTGTACCATTCTCCTTTCTCGAAATAGGGTTTGATCAAGTTCTTACACTCTCTATGACGCCAGATAGCGGCTTGAGATACGGCCTGGCGCAGATTTGGCGTGGAAGCGTTAAACGAGCAGGGCCTCTCTAAGAGAGGCCCTGCTTTGAATCAATCTAGCTCAGGAATGGCCACTGCTGCCACGGCCGGGTGTCGGTTGTGGACTATCTCCTCCTGGCACAGACGTCGGCTGCGGATCGCTGCTATTTCCACCGCCTCCACCACTGCCGGGCGTGGGTTCGGGATCGCCACCCGGTGCGGACGTCGGCTGCGGAGTGTCCCCACCACCCGGCGCGGACGTTGGCTGTGGATCGCCGCCATTCCCGCCGCCTCCACTGCCGCTGGGTGTGGGTTCGGGATTGCCGCCCGGCACGGCCGTCGGCTGTGGAGCATCCCCACCCCCTGGTGCGGGCGTCGGCTGCAGATTGCCGCCCGCGGGTGTAGGTTCAGGATGGCCGTCCCCAACGCCAGGTGTAGGCGTCATCTGCGGCCCGGGGCCGTATCCGCCGGCAGGAGTGACTGTCTGGCTGATGCCGGGGCCAGGCTCTGTACCACCTGGTGTAGCGGTTTGGCTGATGCCGGGGCCGAGGCCGTTGGTCGGCGCGACCGTCTGGCTGATGCCAGGGCCAGGGCCAAGGCTGCCGCCTGGTGTAACGGTCTGGCTAATCCCAAGCCCGGGGCCAATCCCGCTGCCAGGTGTGTGGGCCGGGGTGGGCTGCGGCTCACCGTCCCGCGTCCGTTCGCGCTCCCGGAAAGCCGCTGGATCCGCCAACCCCAGTTGGACCAACGCGCGCCGTTCGGCCAGCATGGTCTGCACGCGCGCCACAGCCGGCTGCGCGTGTTCGGGCGCGTTAGCTTGCACCGCCGCCATGCGCAAAATCTGCTGCTCGATCGTCGTCTGCGCCTTCCTCAGTGCGCGGTTCATGCCGGCATCGTCAAGGCCGGCTGCCGCGTCAAGCGCGCGATCCAATTGCGCTTGCAGGCGAGCGGCAAGCGGCCCAGGCGGCACAACTCGCATTCGATTGAGAGCTTCTATCTCCTCCACACGGCGATCGGCAAACTCTAGCGATAACCCGACTTGCGCTTCCGGATCGCCCGTCAATCCCAAGCGCACATCCTCGCTTAAAGTCTTGACTCTGTAAAGCGGATCGGTGGGCAGATCATCTTGCGCCGCATACACGGCCGTACCCGCACCGCCCAAAACCAACGCGACAATGAGAACCGTCGTCAGGGGAGCCAGGGCGAAACGCTTCTTGCCTGTCAATAGATCGAGCAGCCCACCCCAGCCTGTCAGGCGTGGGGCGCTGGCCCGCGAGGCGCCGCGGCTCAACGACTCGGCCTGGGCCAGGAACTGTGCCCGCCCGCGCGCGGCCGCTTGTGGGTCGCGCGGCGGCACGTCCACGAGCCGTTCCAGGCTTTGCCGCACTTGCCGGTCAAAGGAATCGTTTAGTTCGTTCAAGGTATTTTTCCAGTCTAATCCACTCTGGGCTCTGGCTCAGCCCTGTCGAGCACACGCCGCAGCGACGCGATGGCGCGGTGCTGCAGAGCCTTGACAGCCCCAACAGGTTTGCCGAGTGTCCGCGCGATTCGTTCGTTTTCCCAGCCTTCCAGGAACTTGAGCACGATGACCTGGCGTTGTTCGGGTGTCAGGTGAGCTAGCGCGGCCCGCACGCGTTCTCGTTCCATGTGCTGCGCGACGGCTTGAGAAGGTTCCGCTTCCGCATCGGCGTACAACTCGTCTTCCAGGGGGACGGGCGGCAGCGGTTGGCGCCGCCAGCGGTCGGTGATCCAATTGTGCGCCACGCGGTACAAATACGCTTGCAGATAGTCCGTTGGCCCTCCGCCGCCGTGCAAAGCGTGCAAAAAGCGGCTGAACGTTTCCGCCACGCAGTCTTCCGACAGATCAACCTCGCCGAGCAGGCGCATGGCGTAACGATACAGGCGAGGGCTGTACGTGTCATAGATTTCGCCCAGTGCCTGCTGATCAAACTGGCGCGCGCGCCGCAGTAAGGCTTGGTCAGAAGTCACAGATCAATATTGTACTCCAATTATCCAGGCGCGGCAAACTAGGGTTGAAACGGGGGGGGATCTTGCACTTGTACCTGGGTCGCCGATCCCTGGGCCTTGTCGCCGCGGACCTGGTCGCCGCCGGCAAACGCAGGTACCGTTGTGACAAGCACGAGCAAAACGACAAGGGCAACCGTCAGCAGCTTGGTGAGTTTGTTTTTCATCGCTAAATCCTCCAAAGATAAAACGAGCGTATTCCAGACCAGTTGATAGCGGGCTTTCTTGCATCCCTCTATGAAATAAGACGCCGTAAGCGCCCAATAGATACGGGTTGTACTGGCCAAATTCCGAACCATTTCCCTATCTTGGTTGGCTTGACGGATTTGACTTTGTTGTGTATCATTTCTCGCAAGAGCCACGGCTGATTGCACAAGCGCCTATTTTGGACGAAATTTAGCTATTAGCCATGACCCAAAATATGACAAACATGCAAACTGGAAACCAAATGCACAATAGGCGGCCTACCATCGCCTATTTCGCGTTGAGCATATCGGATGACGTCAGCCTGTCTCGTTGGAAAGGGGTGGTCGATGCAACCCAGGAGCGAGACGTCAATTTGCTTTGCTATCCAGGCTGGTACTGGCGCGATCCTGGCCCCCAGGGGCGAGCCAACGTGGTCTATGATCTGGTCGACGTGCACAAGCTAGACGGTTTGATCCTTGGAAACATCCTACAAGAGGACCTCGTTGATTCCCAAAAACTTGATAGCTTCCTAGAGCGCTATCCCTGCCTACCTATGGTCAGCATACGAGAAACCTTGGGCAACATCCCATACGTTTCCCTGGACAATTATCATGGCATGCGAGAGGCCATCGTTCACCTCATCGAGGTCCACGGGCTTAGGCGTATCGCCTTCCTGCGTGGACCTGAAAGCCACCCCTATGCCCAGGAGCGCTACCGAGCCTATACGGATGTGCTGGACGAGTATGGATTGCCTTTCGACCCGGCCATCGTCACGCCAGCCAGCAGTTGGTACGAACCGGCGCTCCAGATCCTACTGGACGAGCGCCATCTATCCCCCCCAGCCGACTTTGAGGTCGTGGTAGCAGCCAACGATATCAAGGCACTTGATGCCTTGCGGGTATTCCAAGAGCGGGGGGTCCGAGTGCCTGGTGAGGTAGCCATCGTGGGCTTTAATGACGACAGGGAGGACACCGTTGTCACGCCGCCCTTGACGTCGGTGGCCATGCCGTTCTACGAGCAGGGGCAGCAAGCGGTCAATATGCTGCTGGCCTTGATGGCCGGCGAGTATGTACCAAAGCAATTTCCCCTGCCGGCACGCCTGGTGGTGCGCCGGTCGTGTGGCTGCTTGTCGCCGGCAGTAGCACAGGTGACGGCAAGACTGATGCAGGCAGAACATGGGGATTTGGGGACCGTCCTGGCCACGCGGCGAGAAGAAATCCTGGCGGAGATGCTCCAAACAGCAGAGGACACTGGGATGACCTTCGAGTGGGCCGTGCAACTGCTGGACAGCTTTGTCGCCGACGTGCAGGCGACATCGCCAGGTGGCTTTTTGTCTGTACTCGACGAGATCCTGCGCCAGGTAGCAATGCAAGGCGGCAATGTGACCGCCTGGTATGGGGTGATGTCGGCGCTACGCCATCAAGTGTTATCCTATTTCCGCGACGGTGAGTTGCCGAGACGGGTCCACGACCTGTGGCTGCAAGCCCAAACCTTGATCGGCGAGAGCGCGCAGTGGATGCAAGCCCATCAGGCCTTCCAGGCTGAGCAGCGCGCACAGATGTTGCGTGAGATCAGCCAAGCGCTGATCACCACCTTCGACGTCCAAGGCTTGGCAGATGTGTTAGCCCACGGTCTACGCCGCTTGGGCATCCCGAGCGGCTACCTGTCGCTGTACGAGAACCCGCAGGCACCCGCCGAGTGGTCCAGGCTGGTGCTGGCTTATGACGAAGCGGAGCCTTTGAATCCCAAGCAGGCCGCATTGGGGCCAGACGGTCAGCGCTTTCCCTCCCGCCAATTGGTCCCTGCAGAGATGTGGCCCCGGCGGCTGTTCAGTTTTGTAATCCAGCCGCTCTACTTTCAAGAGGACCAAATCGGCTTTGCCTTATCCGAGATCGGGCCACAGGATGGAAGGCTCTACGATGTGCTGCGCGGAGAGATTTCCAGCGCCTTGCAAGGGGCGCTGCTGGTGCAGCGGGTGCGAGAGCACGCGGTTGAGTTGGCCAGGCAGAACTATATCCTGGATACCTTTATGGAAACCGTCCCAGACCGCATCTACTTTAAGGATTTGAAAGGACGCATTACGCGCGCCAACCAAGCACACGCTGCCAGGCTAAGGCTGAGCGATCCCGCCGAGGAAATCGGCAAGACAGACTTTGACTTCTTTCCAGAGGCGCAAGCCCGGGCCAGATACGAGCAAGAGCAAGAGATCATCCAAAGCGGCCGGCCTGTGCTGGGGGTGGAAGAGTTTGATGGTGTGGGACATTGGGCACTGACGACCAAGATGCCGCTGCGCGATGGGCATGGGGACATCATTGGCACGTTTGGCATCTCGCGCGACATCACCGAGTTGAAGCAAATGCAAGAGACGTTGGAACAAGCCAACGTGGAAATCAGCCTGCTCAACGAGCGTCTCAAAGAAGAAAATCTGCGCATGGAAGCCGAGTTGGACGTGACGCGCCGCTTGCAGCAGATGTTGCTGCCGACGGAGGAAGAACTCCACCAGATCAAAGAGATCGACATCGCCTGCTTTATGGAGCCGGCGGAGGAGGTCGGCGGCGACTATTACGACGTCCTTCAGCACGATGGTCAAATCAAGATCGGCATCGGCGATGTGGCTGGCCACGGCTTGGAAAGCGGCGTGGTCATGCTCATGCTCCAGACAGCCGTGCGCACGCTGCAGACTGTCGAGGTCGAGGACCCTGTCCGCTTTATAGATACCCTCAACCGTCTGCTGCACGCTAACCTGCGGCGCATGCAGGTAGAGAGAAGCACGACGCTGGCCTTGCTGGACTATGATGCGGGCCGCCTTGCGGCCCCAGGGCATTTGCGTCTCAGCGGGCAGCACGAGCAGTTGATCGTGGTGCGGAAGGGTGGGCGGGTAGAATTGCTGGATACGCTGGAGCTGGGCTTCCCGTTGGGTCTACAAAGCAGGATCGCCCAATTTGTGTACGAGATGCCGATCGAGCTAGAGCCTGGGGATGGGGTGGTCTTGTACTCAGATGGGATCACCGAGGCGGAGGACGAGACAAACAAGTTCTACGGACTGGAACGCTTGTGTGAGGTCGTCAGCATGCACTGGGACAAATCCGTCGAGGCAATCAAGGACGCGGTGGTAGCTGACGTGCGGAGCTTTATCGGCCAGCAAAAGGTATACGACGACTTGACACTGCTGGTGATCAAGCAAAAGTAGAAACTGCTGCTCAAGCTTACGGTGGGTATCCCATCCAGGACAACACGGTTTCCAGGTATCTCGATTTCATCTGCCGGCTGGCCAGGGCTTGTTTGAGAGGTGGCAGCCTGAGGATGGCGCCCAGCACAGCCGCCAAGGCTCGGTGGCTGGTCATCACCTGGTTGTCGAAAATCAGGTTGTGCAGTTTGCCCCTTTCGATGGCCATGACGACGGTCCGGTGAGCCGAATTGACGGGCGTGATGACGCGCTCCGGGCGCGGCGCCAGGTGGATGTTGTGCTCAGGGCAAGCCCGCACGCATACGCCGCAGCCCAGGCATATCTCTTCGTTCAGCCTGGCTTTTCTCTTGTTGGGCCTGTGCGGGTCATTCGCCGATACCAGCGTCATGGCTTCCACCGGGCAGGCGTTGACACACTTGCCGCAGCCGAGGCAGCTTTCTTCCGCCACCTGCGGGATAAAGTTGGTCGTGTGCACCGGCTTCAGCCAGCAAAAGCGGCGGGCGGCGATCATGGCTTCGCAGCAGCAGCCGCAGCAGTTGCAGATGAAATTGACCTCTCGCCGCACATTTTCGCCAAATTGAACCAGGCCGTGCTCGTAAGCTTGCTCCAACAGATCCATACATTCGCTGACGCTGACCAGGCGCGCAAAGCCGTGCCTGGTCAGCGAGGCGGCCGTGCCGTTGAACGTCATGCAGATATCCAGTGGCGCCTGGCAGGCTCGCCCCACGTGCTGCATCTTGTGGCGGCAGTAGCACACACCTACCCCAATGTGCGAAGCGGTCTGGATGACAGCGCTGGCCCGTTCGTAATCGAGCACGTGCAGCGCGTTTTCGTCGGAAAGCGCGGTTTCCTGGACATATACCCGTCCGAGCTGCGTCTCCCCCTCGGTGAACAGTTCTCGGACAAAGTCCTCTTCCACGTTCAGGTATTGGTAAAAGAGCTCGGCCAGCAGCTTTTGGTCGACGTCGGCCCGTACTCGCATCATCGAGAATTCGAAAAAACCGGCCATGGGCGGGGGCAGGGTGTAGACACCGTCGACGTCGAGCAGGATTGCCCGGCTGGCCAGTTCGTCGAGAATCCTTTGGGTGGCGGCTGGCTCCATCTTCCATGCCCGGCTGGCCTGGTCGGCGGTGAAGGGCTTGATCGGCAGGCACGAGACGAGCTCGGCCTCTTTTTCGCTGAAAAGCAATGTGAGGATTCGATACAGCAGATCGGAGGGGGGGGCGCCCTGGGGGAAGCGGTTGAGCCGGTCTACCAGGTGGTCGTAACCTGATCTGAGCGTGTTGTGTGCCATGCCCCCATTTTACCAGGTTTTCAAAGCCGGATCAAATGGTAATGCAACATAAAGTCTGCCTCAGTGCAACGTAAAGTCTGCCTCAGTGCAGCGGAAAGTCACGAGTTGCAGCCGCGCAGGTAGTCGATCATCGGCTGCGTGACCAACGGCACCAGGTCACCGATCATGTGCGGCATCAGGTTGTCCATCACCTTGGGCATCAGCTCCGGCATCTGCTCGGCCATATAGTCCGGCATCGGGATACTCTTGCCCACCCGCTCCAACATCGTCGGCATGACCTTGGGCATCATCATCGGCAGCAGGCGCGGGAACAAGACCGGGAAGGCCGGCTTCATCAGCTCCAACGCGCCGGGGATCTTGCCCATCGCGCGCATCATCGGCCCCAAACCGGCCGGCATGGCGTCGATCAGCTCGGGCCACATCGTGCCCATCAGATCCGCAAAGCCCTTCGGCGTCATCAACGCGATCATCGCCTCGAACACCGCCCACTGTGCGCGTACTTCGGGGTGCGGATCGGGAAAGTCGTAGCCCAAGGCCGCCGAGGCAAAGCGCGCCAGGTCAACCACCTTGACCGGTACCTTCTTCTTGTCCGCGCTGACCCGCAGTTGGAACTCGCAGCACGGGCACAAGGCCAGCACCACTTCCGCGCCAACTTGCAGCGCCTCGTCCAGCCGGGTCTGGCCGATTTCAGCGGCTACCGGCGGATCTTGGACGAGCGTCAGCACCGAGCCGCAGCAGTGGGCCTCCTGGTGGTGGTGCGTCATCTCGACAAAGTCGACGTTCGGAATAGCCTTGATGAGATCGCGCGGCGGCTCGTACACGCCCGATACACGCCCGATGTGACACGAATCGTGCCAGGTCACGGTAAACGGCAGCGTGTCGGTAGCGGGGAATTTGAACTCGCCCGCCTTGATTTTTTCGGACAAGATCTCGCTATAATGCTTGGCAGTGATGTTATAGTCGATGCCGAGTTTTTTGGTCCACTCGGGATAAGCATGCCGCCACATCATATCGCAAGCCGGACAAGAGCTGATCACGGTGTCCGCCCCGGCTTCCTTGACGGCGGCGATGTTCTTCTTCATCGTCTCGACGAACAACTCCCACTTGCCGGCCACCAGCATGGGCGTGGCGCAGCAGCTCTCCTTCTCACCCAGGTAGGTGAAATCCACCCCGGCCGCGTCCAGCAGCCGCACGCTGGCCATAGCAATGTCGTGCTCGACGTAGCTGGCTGTGCAGCCGGCAAAGTAGACGTTCTTGGACTTGCGTCCTGGCCCGTGCTTTTCTAGCAGGTCCTGCGGGAACCAGTTGGCGCGATCCTTGCGATAGCCGGCCCAGATATCGCCCTCGGCGTGGAGCGCGGCCCCCATCATCTCAAAGGGCGGGAAGGTCATGCGCTTGTCCTCGTGAATGAGCTTGCCGCGCAATTGCATCCACGATGGCTCAATGGGCAATGCCGCCGAGCAGCGCAGGTTGCACAGCTCGCAGGTGGTGCAAGCCAGGAAGGTATCCACCATGAACTGGTCCCACTCCTCGCGCCCCTCCATGTATTCGCGCAGCCAGTACCACTTGCCGCGCGGGCTTTGGCTCTCCCAGCCGCGCCCGTAGAATTGATCGCACTCGGTGATGCAGTAGCCGCACTGCGAGCAACTGTAAGCATACCAGGCCACGTCGGCCGGGATGCCGCGCACGGGCTTGGCAGGCCGCTCGCCTACCTGGGTGATGACGTAATTGCCCAAAGGCCGCGCCAACGGCTCAAAGACTAGCGCCGCGCTGAGCGCGGCACCCACCAGGCCGCTGCCGGTGACTTTGCCCGGGTTGAGGATGCCCTTGGGGTCCACCTGGCGCTTGAAGGACTTGATGCGCCCCAGCCGGTCAGGACCCAAAATCTGGGCCGCCTTGCTCCCAAAATACAGCCCGGTCGCATAGGCTCGCCCGCCGTGCTTTTCGGCGATCTTGATGATGGTGAGCGTCAGGGCAAACACAAAGTTGTACGAGAATTTGCGCTCGTCGCTGGGGATAAAGCCCAGGATCACCACCTCCGGCTGGCCGTTCTTGCCCTCGCGGATGATCACGCCTTCCTTGACGATGGGCTGATCTACCTTGCGCTCGATCTCGACCATCACGTCGCCCATCGAGGCCAATGGGATGACCACCTCGGCCGGCACCAGGCTCGGCCCCAGGCGCTTGACGATCATCAACTTGAAGCGGTTCTTCCACTCGTGCTGGGCGATCCGCTCGCTCAAGACCTCCGCCTGGCAAGGCCGCATCAATCCCGGCAGCTTGTTCACCACCGCGTCGTGGTCTTTTTTGCGGAAAGCCAGGATGATGATGTACGACGCCGGCAACAGGACGCGCTCCTCGACCGGGTGGCCGAGATGCTCTTGCAGCGGCGCGCGGTTTTTAAGCTCGGCCATGCGCGGGTTGATAAAGATGACGGACCAGAGCGGCAGCTTGGCGTCCACCATCGCCTGCATCAAGCGCTGCGCGTCGTGCGGGTCCGGGCAGCCGATCGCGAGCACGTCCAACTCCTCAAGCGGCATCACGCGCAGCGTCACCTGGCTGATCAGCCCCGTGATGCCTTCCGCGTCCGAGATCACGTCAAGCTCGGGGCCGCTACAGTCCTTCACAGAGCCATCGGGCAACACCACGCGCGCGCTGATCACGTTATCTTTGAACCAGCCGCTTTCATACGAGCCGATGCCGGCGCCGCCTTGCGCCAACCAGCCGCCAACGGTGGAGGAGGGATAGCTGGTGGGATAGAGGCGCAGGGTCAAATTGCGCCTGGCCAGGTCCTGGTCCAGTTTTTCCCATACCATACCGGCCTCGGCTGTGACCGTTTGAGCTTGCTCGTCCACGCTGATGAGACGATTCATCCGGTAGAAATCCACCACCAGGCCTTTTTTGACCGGCACCGCACCGCCGTAACCGGACGAGGCAAAGCCGCGCGGGGTGAGCGGGATGCCGTTCTGTCCCGCCCACTTGACCAGCTCGACCAGCTCGGCTTCTGACGCCGGCTGCACGACCGCGTCGGGCACGGTATCGCCGATGAGCGGCTTGAACAGGCCGGGCATGGCGGCGATGTCGTGCCCGTAGAGCTTGCGCTCCACGCGCCGAAAGTTGGCGCGATTGCCAAAGGTCTGGGTCAGAAAAGCTCGCTGCTGCGCGTTGATGCTCATTTATCCCCCCATTCTCTATCGTACATCTTGGCTATTCGCAATACCTGAAGTCGCTACATTTCAGGCGTGCAAAACTTGTTTCGTGCAATCCCGCGCTATTCTTATAGCGCGCCATTTCTTAATGGCGGGATTGCCCAGCTTATTCCGATAAGCCTACATCTTTTAATCACGAATGGCACGAATAGACGGGTCGATTTATTCATTCGCCGAGAATACGCTTGGCAAGAAAAACCAGCACATCCTCGAGGCTGCGAATGGACGAGTCACGCACTCCCGTGGCGATATGAGTATGATGAGGATACGATGCGACTTGGGGATGGTGTGGAGCGTTATCCCATCCAGCGATCACGTGGTTGGATTCATTGAGCCAGTAATAACTGTACTTGACCAATCGGTCGTCGATCCGCACTTCAGACATGCGCAAGAGGCTTCCATCTGCCAGTAAAAAGGTCGCTTTATATTGCTCTATCCCTTCGCGAATGCGATGATCGACAGCAGCAATACCAATGACCAAGTCTGGATAACGCGCAATAAGCTCTCTCACGCGACAGTTTCCATCTTCTCAAGCACATCAACAGCTTGCTCAGCACGCGCAAGAACGCTCGTCCAGAAAAACCAATCGTTATAATCCTCGTGTGCTTGCAATGTGTCTAACACTGGCAGCTTGTTGCGTTCGAACTCGGCGAACGACATGCCATATTTGTGTTCATGGCGTCGAATGCGAGTCAGTGCCTCGCGTCGTTCTTTGGCGAGTTCGCGGGCGCGCCGCTTGGCGGCCAAACGCAGCGCAGAGCGAAGTAAGCGGTCTCGCTCGTCATCGGTCAGCATTTCAATAGACCTAGGCACATTCAGCTTGATTTGTCCCATAGCAACGCCTTAGGATTCATTCATGTCAGTTTGGCATTTGGTCTTACGAGTCGCCGGTTTAACAGCCCAGCATAAGTATACCACATTATCACGTGCGGGCACAGAACAATCGCCTGGTGGCCACAATCCAGTTAGGGCAATCCTTACTTTTCGCTCAGCGTCTCTAGCCAAGACAAAACGTCGTCGTTGCTTGGGATGTCGCTCATCGAGCTGGCGTGGTGGCGGTAGCGAATGCGCCCTTCTTTGTCCACGACCAGCACGGCCGGCATGCGCCCCAGCTTGAGCCAGTTGACCTCTTGCTCGTACAAGTCTGCCACCGTGTGCTGCGGGTCGGCCAGGCCCACGAACGGGAAGCCCTCTTTTTCCCAGGTCCGCTGGAAGGCTCGCGGGCCATCCGGGCCGATCACCAGGATCTCGGCCTGGCGCTCGACAAAGCGCTCGTAATCCTGGCGCAACTGCGTCAGGTGCCGGCGACAGTACGGTCAGACAAAGCCGCGGTTAAAGACCAGCACCACGTGCTTGCGCCCGCGGTAATCCGACAGGCGCACGGTCTTGCCCTGGGTGTCGACCAAGCTAAAGTCAGGGGCCAACTCACCAGTTGTTTTGTCCATTTTTTCCCTCCTTCATCTCATAACACTCTTTAGGCCGATCGCTTTCCGTACCAGAAGCGCTGCCAATCGCCGCCGCTGCTTTGCAGCGCGATGAAGGTGTAAAGCGCGCCGGCCCAAAAGCCCAAGACCATCATCAAGATGATCCAGATGGCCGAGGGCAGCAGCGCCTTCTCACGGAAGGCGATCCAGCAGGAGAACAAGGCGAAACCAACGTACAGGTCCACCAGAGAGACGATTCCCCACGGCATGGCCAGCAAGCGCGATCCTTCGGTGAAAAAATCTCCCACGGTGAATCCATAGATCAAGATGCCGCTCATGGCCAGCAAGCCAGCCAGTGCGATAGCCTTAGCGATGTTCATGGTGCTATCCTTTCAAGTGAAATCATGTCTTGCGCGGAAACCAGGGAATGAATTCGCTGGTCGTTTCGACGTACTCTTTGTAGCCCGGCTTTTCTTCCTTCAAGCTCTTTTCCAGCAGCGTCACGCCCGACACGCGCATCAGCAAGGTGGTCATGAGAATCGGGCTAAAGATCGTCCACCAGCCGCCGGAGGCCGACGCGATCAGGTAATACGCCCACCACTGCGTCGCGTCGCCAAAGTAATTGGGATGGCGCGTGTAGCGCCAGACACCGCTATTCAAGACCTTGCCCTTATTGGCCGGACTGGCCTTGAAACGCGCCAACTGCCAATCCCCCACGGCTTCGAAGAAAAAACCGACCGCCCAGACCGCCACAGCGAGATAGTCGAGCCATGTCAGGTGGTCCGGCCGGGCGCTGAGCTGGGCTGCCAGCAAGGGCGTTGCCACGATCCAGAGGATGACGCCCTGCAAGAGAAAGACCTTGAAGAAACTGCGCCACCACCAGGCCGCCCCGGCCTCTTTGCGCCAGGCTTGATAGCGAAAATCTTCGGCCTTGCCCCAGTTGCGGATCAGAATGTGGAGCGACAAGCGCAGTCCCCAAATCGTCACGAGGGCGCTCAATAGCAGCTTGCGCGCGGCGAACCCCTCCGGCGTGAGCAGGAACGCGGCCCAGGTTACGATGACAAAGCCCGTGCCCCAAAAGATATCCACGATGCTGGAATTCTTGAGCGCCAGGCTGAGCAGCCAGAGCAGCGTCATCAATCCGAGAATGACGATGCCCAATGTGAGATAGGTAGGTAAAAAGTTCATGTTTCTCTCCTTGTTAAGGGCTATTCCGATAGCCCAATCATTCCCGGGCGCTCACCACGGCGAAGCCAACAACGCCCGGGCCAATGTGCGCGCCGATGACGGGTGTGATGTCTTCGGCCATGATATCGCCTGCCGGGAGCAGGTGAGCCGCCATGGCGCGCAATTCGTCGACGCTCTGGGGTGAGTGGGTGTGAACGATGGCGAGCCGTTCCGGCGGGCCGGCGGCGGCCAGCATCTCGACCACGCGCCTCAGCGCGCGCTGGCGCGTGCGCACCCGCTCAGTGCCGGGCTGGCCGTCGTACATGGTCAAGATGGGCTTGATCTGCAGCAGCGTGGCCAGGCCGGCGACGTACTTGTTCATCCGCCCGCTGCGTTTCAAGAATTCCAGCGTGTCGAGGGCGGCGAAAACGCGCGAGCGCTTGATCTGCCCCTCGAGGGTGGCTAAAATGGCCGCGAGCGAACTGCCCGCCTCGGCCATTTGGGCCGCCGTCTCGACCAGGAATCCCGTTCCCAGGCTCAACTGCCGCGAGTCGATCACGGTTACCTGCGTCGAGGTGGTATTTTGCGCCGCCATGCGTGCCATATCCACGGTCGCGCTCAGCGCAATTGAGATGTGGATAGACAGGACATGGCTGGCGCCCTCGTCGGCAAGGGCATCATACATGGCGCGGAATTTTTGCGGCGACGGCGCGGCCGTGGTGGGATGAGCAGGGAAGGTGGGCAGCTTGCGGTAGAATTCTTC
>JAFGFO010000340.1 GCA_016931085.1 Thermoflexales bacterium | reverse complement strand
GAGATCTACGACCTGCTTGGCCTGGCGCGTCCCGACCCGTTTTTCGCGCTATTCATCAAGATAGTCGATTCACTTCCCCCCGGTGATCGCGAAGAATTCAAGGAACGCATCTGGAGGGACTATGAGGAATTTCTTCGAGAGCGTGGTATCAAATCACCTGTTGAGCAACGCCTGGAATGAGATCGGGCTTCGCCGCGTCAAGTGGTGCGCCTGGCTATTCGTGCGAGTGATCCGGCGCGCCCTCGCGCCATCCTTTCCCGGCGTGCGTCGCGACCGCCTCGTGTTCACCCTCGACCCAGCCGGGTGCACTGCCGCCATCGAGAGAGAGACTGGCCAACGCGCCTGGCTCATTCGCCTGTACTCGTTTGTCTACCACCAGCTCGACGATAGCGACAGTACATCAAGAGGGGGATTGATTCGGCGGCGCTGGGGGCACGAGCTACCCGACGACCCACTGAGCGAGGTCGGGCGGGCAGCAATGGCGACCATCAATGCCAGGTCAATGGTCTACTGCGTGGCGGTCTCGGCGGTGGCGATGGTGCTTATCGCCAAAGCGTTGGGCAACCCCGCGCTGGTGGTCCTCGAGGCTGCCATTGCCGAGTTCACACTTGCCGCCTGCCTGGTGAATATGGTCTATTACGATATGGTAGGGGGATGAATGAAACAAATCACATTGTTGCTGCTGGCTGTCGCACTACTTACAACATCTTGCGGCGGCAGGTTCTCAAAGTGGACGAGCAGCCAAGTCGTTGATGCTTTCAAGGCGGCCGGCCTTGAGGCGGAGAGTGCCAAGCGAATAACCAAAGACGATTACGGAATGGCCCCAATGACAGCCAAGGAAGGCACTCATTTCCTTATCCCATCGTTGTGTGCAGACTGCGGCGCTCGAGTGTTCAGCTTTGCGACCAAAGAAGACCTGGAAAAGATGCAGCAATACTACGTTGAACTCGGCAAGGGCAGCGCCGCCTTTTTCTCCTGGGTATTCGTCAAAGACAACATCCTGGTCCAGATCAACGGCGATCTGCCCGAAGACACAGCCAAAAAGTACGAAGCCGCCCTGAGTCAGTTGAAGTAACATCACTACGAGGCGCTATACTTCCTGGAGCACGACGAAGAGCTAAGCGAGGGTGCGTAACCTTCTTTGTCTAACCGTATGAGCCTTAACCGCAAAATTCACATTCCGGTCGGTCGCGGTCGCCGCATCGGCGTGCCGCTGATCGTGCTCCTGATCGCTCCGTTCGTTCTGTGCTGCTGCGCTTGTTTTGGGTATCTCTTCGTGGATGCATCGCTTAGAGTAGCGGGAGTTTTGCCGACATATACCCCGCGCCCGGTCAGGGCTGCAACAATGGCTATAGTGCCAGCCCCAACGGCTGCGGCTACAAAAACCACAGCCCCAACTAGCACCTCGCAGATAGTTGCCACCAAGACGCCGCTGCCCTCGCCGACGGACACCTTCACGCCTGCCAGCACCGCCACTGTGCCCACGCCAACCAACACACCCTCAACCCCCACGCCAACCAACACATCGCTGCCGCCTACTAACACCGCTACTGCGCGGCCACCAGCGACCAAAACACCATTGCCGCCGACTAGCACCCCTAGGCCAATCCCGACCAGCACACCGGTGCCCACACTGACGCCAATGCCTGCCAGGGTCGCCACGCTTCCACCGGCCGGCGGCCCGACGTTCTCGGGCGACGAAGTCGACCCGCCCTGGTGGCCGTGTCAGCAGGGACAAATAAAAGGTAACCTAAACTCGATGATCTACCACGCCCCTGACCAGCGCGACTATGCCAAAACGTACAGCAATGTCCAGTGCTTCGACACCGAAGCCGATGCCCAGGCGGCCGGTTTCAGAAAAGCAAAAAGGTAATGACTTTGCGAATGGAGACGCGAATGCCAACGTGTAAGAACCGTGGTATACTATGAGCACGTGGTGGGTAGGGCAGGGGGCACGATAGACAAGTGACACAAAATACACTATTCTACGGTGATAACCTGGCCATCCTGCGCGAATACATCCAGGATACAAGCGTCGACCTGGTCTACCTCGACCCGCCGTTCAACTCCAACCGCTCCTACAACGTCCTGTTCAGAGACGAAAGCGGCCTGGCCGCGCCAGCGCAGATCCAGGCATTCGACGACGCCTGGCATTGGACCATCGACACCGAGCGCGTCTACAACCAACTGGCCACCCAGACCAATGCACCGGTGGTGGCGATGACCGGCGCGCTGCGGCAGTTCATCGGGGCCAACCAAATGATGGCATACTTGGTGATGATGGCCGCCCGCCTGGTGGAGCTGCACCGGGTGCTCAAGCCCACTGGCAGCCTGTACCTGCACTGCGACCCGACCGCCAGCCATTACCTCAAGATCGTGCTGGATGCCATCTTTGGCGCTCAGAACTATCGAAACGAGATAGTCTGGAAGCGCACCTTCGCGCATGGCAATGTCGGGCGGAACTATGGCAGCATCTCTGACATCATCTTTTGGTACACAAAAACCGAGACTTACACATGGAATCAACCTTTTGAACCGCTAGACTCGAGATACATCGAAAAGTATTATCGATACTCCGATCCCAATGGAAGACGCTGGCGAACCGTCACATTGCGCAATCCAGGCCCCAGGCCAAATTTGCACTATCCCTATACGGCGCTGAATGGTATTACATATCAACCCCATCCTAATGGGTGGTCATGGTCGCCGGAACGGATGCGTCAGGCGGACAAAGACGGCAAATTGGTATATCCATCTAAACCAGGCGGAGCTCTGATGTACAAGCAATACTTGGACACATCGCCTGGCGCCCGAGTTTCTAATATCTGGGACGATATTCCCCCCATCGGCGCCCAGGCCGCCGAGCGCCTCGGCTACCCAACCCAAAAGCCACTCGCCTTGCTGGAGCGCATCATCCAGGCCAGCAGTAACCCCGGCGGCGTAGTGCTCGATCCGTTCTGCGGCTGCGGGACGGCAGTCGCGGCGGCCGAGAAGCTGGGCCGCAAGTGGCTGGGCATCGACGTCACCCACCTGGCTGTCGCCCTCCAAAAGTATCGGCTCGAGCAGATGTTCCCCGGCATCCAATTTCAGGTCGTCGGCGAGCCGCAAGACGTGGGATCCGCGCGCCACCTGGCACAGACGGACCGCTACCAATTCCAGTGGTGGGCCTTATCCCTCGTGCGAGCGCGCCCGATGGGCGAGCAGGGAGGCAAGAAAGGCAAAAAGGGCGCCGACAGCGGGATAGATGGCG
>JAFGFO010000040.1 GCA_016931085.1 Thermoflexales bacterium | reverse complement strand
TGACACACTCGTGTGGCGCAAGCGCACCTAAGGGGACCCGAGGTCCGGCTTCTTGGTGCTGCGCTTGGTGCATAGGCGGATGGCGACGAGCTTGCGGCTCGGCGCGCCCGTAGCCTGGCTATTCACGATCCGGTTCCCATCAGACATGAGCAATTGCTTCATACAACTTGCAACAAAAAAGCCGGCCCTTGTTGGTACCCAGGGCCGGCTCGAATAAACGAGTATTACCGGACCCAGCGGTCCGGCTTCTTGGAGCATACACGGTCAGCCGTGATTTGTTTGATCGTCATGTTAGACATAGGCGCAGTTTACCGCAAAAAGCTGATTTTGTCAAATGGGTTGGTCTTCTCAAGATGTAGGGCAACCCTTGCCTGCCTGTCGGCAAGCAGGCGGTTGCCCACCTTGGGCAGGGGAAAGCCCTGCCGCTACTTGATCTTGATTTCCACTTGCCCCGTCATACCCGGCCGGAGCGCCAGGTCGGTGGCGTCCAGGTCGATACGCACGGCAAACGTGGCGTCGTCGCCCACCGGCTGGCCCGGCAGCGGAGCGATGGTCGCCACTCGACCGGTGAGGACGGCATCTGGAAATGCTTTGAGCGTGATCGCGACCGTCTGCCCGACCGTGATGCGCCCCACGTCCCGCTCGCTGAGGTTGTTGGTCACGAATTGCAACTGCTCGATGTCGACGAGCGTCACGGCCGGGCCGCCGCCCACCTGCGAGCCGGGCGCGATGTTCACCTCGGCCACCATGGCGTCCCACGGCGCTGCCAACTCGGTGTTGGCCAGGTCCTGCTGCGTGCGCGTCAGGGACGTTTCGTAGAGCATCACTTGCAGCTCGGCTTGCCGCACAGGGTCGTTGGCCTTGAGGGCCTCGTAATTCGCCAGTGCCGACAGATACGTTTGCTCAGCCGAAGCGATGCCGCGCTTGGCGGCCGACAACGAGTTGGCCGCGTCGACCTGGAGTTTCGTCAAATAGCTTTTCGCCTCGCTCACGCGCGTGCCGGCCAATTCGTAATCCTTTTGGCGCTGGTTGCTGTTGGGGTTTTGGTCCAGTCTCAGCCAGGCATCGCCCAGCTCGCTGTTCCAGAAATCCACCCAGGTCTTGGCATTGCGCACGTCGGTCGAGACGTCCGCGCGCAGCACGGTGGAGGTATAATTGCCGTAGGCATTGACCAAGCCCAGCTTGGCGGCTTCTACCGCTTTGGAGGCCGCCTCCAGCTCGGTGCCGGCCTCGACCGAGTGCTTGGCCTTGTCCAGCTCGTAACGCCGCTGTTCCAGGTTGGCCTTGGCATCGCGCAGGGCATTCTCAAAGCTGGCGCGATCCAGGCGCGCCATGACCTGGTCAGCCTTGATCGAGTCGCCAGGGCGCACCAGTACCTCGATCACGCGCCCGCTGACCTGGAAGCCCAATCCCAACGCCGGCCGCAGCGACACCAAGGCCCCGTCGGCGTCGACAACTGTCTCGACGATGGGGGTCGGAACAGGGGTAGGGGGCAGGCTCGACTCCGCCGTCGGGCTGGGGGTCGGGCTGACCGGCGGCTTGGGCAGGGCGTCGCAGCCCGCTAGCATGATAAGGCCCAGGATGAGGGCACAACTTGTCAAAATCACTAGCTTGCGTAACATCGCACTCCTCTTTACCTTCCCGAAAGCTTGGAGCTTTCGGGAAGGTAGAATTTACGCTTCACGCAGAATCTGGACCGCCTTGCGGACCAGGATCGCGCGCGAGGCCCAGGCAGCCGAGATGATGCTGGCCACGACGACCAATACGACCGTCAACGGGCCAACCACCAAGTCGACGGCAAAGGTCACCGGCATCTCGTACATAAACGAGCTCGAATAGGTGTCGACATAGCCCAGTATCGCCCCGGCGGTGATGCCGGTCAGCACGGCACTCACGCTCATCACGATCGCTTCCAGGATGAATGTCAGCAGCAGATGGCCATTGGAGCTGCCGACCGCTTTCATCATGCCGATTTCCAGCCGGCGGCTGTTCACGGCCACAAAGATGACGGCGAACACACCAAAGATGGAGGTGACCGACGAGATGATGGCCAGCACGGCCATAAAGACCTGGGCTTGCTGAAAGCTCCGGATCGCCTCGTCGATCTGCTCCTGGGTGATCGAGACGATCAGCTTGTGCTTCAAGGTAAAGGCGGTGCGCAGGCTTTTGCCCACTTCGGACGAGTCAGCGCCAGGCGCCATGGTCGCCAGGAAGCGTGCTAACACGGCCTCGTTTGGATCAGGCTGGCCCGCCACTGGGTCGTGGCTCAATTGGCGGAAAGTGTTCAGCGAGACCAGGGCGGAGCTTCCGCCGCCGCTGGCCTGCTGCTGGTTGCGGCCGATCTGGTAAGCAAAGCCGGCCAACTGGCGCGCGATGCCCACCACGCGCAGCTCGATCTTGTGATCCAGGCCCGCCCCGGTCACGTAAATGATCCCCCCCAGCGGCACTTGCAAGTGTTGAGCCAGGCCCTCAGAGATAATGACGGTGTCCTTTTCAGCCACGACACGGTCGAGTGCCTCGGGGCCGCTGCCCAGGAACTCGATCTTGTCGGGGAACACGATCCCGTTCAGACTGCCCGTCAGCCCGACGTAACTGACGTTCGCGCTGCGCACGCCCACCGCGTCGGCCGTGTTGGCTCGGTACGAGTAGCTCAGCCCCACCACGCGCTCCACGCCAGGCGTCGCCTTGAACTCGTCGACAAAGGCCGGCTTGAGTCGCATCAGATTGCTCCGGCCGCCCGACCCGCCTATGCTGACTTCGAACACAAAGCCGCCCATGCCCCACTCTGTGCCAATCTCGGCTTCAAGCGGAGCGCCATTGTTCATCTGGACCTGGGTGGCCAGGTTAGCCTGCTGCAGCGCCATCTCGGTGGCCAAAAAGACCGGCAGCGTGGCCGACAGCACGATCATCAGCGAGATCCAGGTGTTGCGCTCCTTGCCACGCTTGACGTAGCGGGTGACGAAAAAGGCTCGCTTGGGAGCAAGCCGCTCCAAGAGCAGCAGCAGCAGCCGCTCGAAGGGGACAGTCAGCACGGAAAACATCATCGCCACGCCGAGCACCATCGACAGCAGCGAGCCGAAAATCAAGACGGCGATCAGGCTGATGTCACCAAACGTGAAGGCGTACTGAAAGCCATAGATCATCACCACCCAGGCGATCGTCAGCGACAGGCCAATGACGAAAACGCGGGTCGAGGGACGCCGCTCGCGGAACTTGGCAATGTCGTCCAGGCCGATGTTGTCGGCTGCGCCGGGATTGATGGCGTGCATGATCTTGGTCGCCGAGGCCTGGCGGGCCGGCGACAGGGCGCTGATCGCCAACACTCCTGCCGCCATGAGCACCGGCGGCAGAATCGTGCCTGGCGACACAGTGGGGCGCAGCGTCAACCCACCCAATTCCATACTGGCGAGAATGGCCGGCGCAAAGACGTAATTGTTCAGCAAGATGCCGGCCAGCGTGCCAATCCCGGCCCCAAGCACGCCCAGCACGGTCACTTCGACCACCACCATGCCAAACAAGCGGCGGCTCGTCGCGCCCAGGATGCGCAGGACGGCCATGTCGCGCCGGTTCTCGATCACGTTGTTCTGGATCAGCGTGCGCACCAGCAGTCCCACGATGCCCAGTGCCATCAAGCCATAGACGTTGACGAGCGATTGCTGGGCGGCAAAAGACTGCTGGCTGCTGTCGATGGCCTTGACCTTGCTGAGATCGTAGCTGTAGTCGTCACCCAGTGCGGCCCGCACGCCTTCTGCCATCTGGCGCGCCTGGAAGACGGCCACCTGCGGATTGGTCGTCTTGTACAGGTTCGGATCCCACTGGACAAGCACTTGTTGGGCGCGGCCCGGTAGGCCCAGCCACTCTTGCACGAAGGCCAGGTCGGCTATGACGGCGTTTTGCGTGCTCTGCGAAAAGAGGCCCTGCTGGGTCACGATCCCAACGACCGTGACGTTGGCGCGCGCGCGGGACGAGCTGGCGCCCGTGGAACCGGCGTAACCCTCGCGGCGCGGCGTGGGCAGTGTGTAGTACAGGTCAAAGCTGTCTCCCACTTGCAGATCGAACGAGCCGGCCGTGCCCGGCAAAATCACCACCTGTCCTGGCCCAATGTCGGTCGTGCCCGAGACGATCGTCATGCGGCCCAGCGTGTCGCGCTCGAGGTCCAGGGCCAAGAAAGTCGCCGCCCCCCGCCGAGAGCCGTGCGCGATGTCGGCCATGCCCTGGAAGCGTGGCAGGATCGCCTCGACGCTGGGGACAGTCTGGCGGATCAGCGCCTCGGTCCTGTCAACCCACATGAATTGGTCGCCAGCCGTCTCGACCTTGCTGAGCGCCAGGTCGTACCCACCTGTCTGCTGCGCGATCATCTCGACCAGGTACTGCCGGTTGGTGTCGACGATTGCGCTGAGGGTGACAACCATCCCCACCGCAAAGATGAGCGAGAGCAGGATCAACAGCGTGCGCGCCTTGCGGTGGCGAAAACTGCGCAGAACGTATTTGAGGATCATTTCCGATCCACGATGAGCTTGCCGTCGTCGTCGATCAACAGCCCGCCCGGGTCTACAGCCGGCGTGGCCCCGTTGCCATTTTCGGCCACGATCTTGCCGTCGCGTAACTGGATGCAGCGATGGGCGTATTTGGCCATGCGCGGGTCGTGCGTGACGTAGACCACCGTCGTGCCGCGCTCGCGATTCAGCTTGGTCACCAGCTCCATGATCTCGAAACCGGTGACGCTGTCGAGGTCGCCGGTCATTTCGTCGCCGACGAGGATGGCCGGGTCGTTGGCCATGGCGCGCGCGATGGCCACCCGCTGCTGCTGGCCGCCGGACAGCTCGCTGGGA
>JAFGFO010000039.1 GCA_016931085.1 Thermoflexales bacterium | reverse complement strand
TCGGCTTGCCGCGGCCGATGGCTTCGTAATGTACCAATCCACTATCGATGATGATCGCGCTCATATGCACGCCCTCCCGCTAACAGCAACTCAGACGATTCCATGCTTGCTCAAAATCTCGTTGACTCCCTTGATCAGGTCATCCGGTGCAAAAGGCTTGAGGATATAACCGTCGGCGCCGGCTGTTAGCCCGTCTTGAATTTCAGACTCTTGCCCCTTAGCCGATAGGAAAACGACCGGGATAGCCTTGGTTTCTTCGATCTCCTTCAACTGGGCACAAGCCTGGTAGCCATCCAAATGTGGCATGCGGCCATCCATCAAGATCAGGTCTGGCTTATCGGCCTTGGCTTTTTCAACGGCGTCCAGGCCGTTGACGGCCTGGATCACCTGATGCCTGGCCAGCATGCTCAACGTAAAGGTCACCAATTCGCGGATGTCCTTCTCGTCTTCTGCAATCAATATTTTGGCCATTATGAAACACCTCTCTAATTATCGCCTACCTCGCTGGGCCATCGGCGCGCGAGGCTACCACCAATACCGTTACATCATCGTCATCGCGGCTAAAGTCTTGGTCAATCTTTTCCGCGATGAGCTGGGGAGCTTGTTCGCGCGCAGCCGGGATCTGGTCCAGGTTAAAGCGGCGGGTAATGCCATCTGAGCTCAATGCGAACACATCGCCGGGCGTGTAAATTCCCTCGAACACGCGCACTTTTGGAAGGCGGGAGCCGACGATGCCGTTCGCGTTGATCGGCTGGAAACTATGGGCAGCCTGGGCGGAAAAGCCGATATTGCCCACGCCGGCATAGCTCACTCGCCCGCCGCCGGTCGGGTTGAGCGTGATCTTGAGCAAGCTCATCACCGCGCCGCGCGTCCTGCGCAGGGCCAGGTGGCATTGCTGCAAGATATCGGGCAATTCAGCCCACACGTGCGCGCAGGTTGTCAGCACAGCCTGATGCGAGGCTTTTGCGGCCGCTTCACCAGAACCTAATCCATCCACCAGCACAGCAATATAAGTCCTTTCTAAATGCATCACCAGGTATGCATCACCCGAAACGCGTTGCCCCTTCTTGGGGCGGAACACGATTCCCGTACACAGCCTACTCATATCGATTTATCCAGCGTGGCCCCGGTGGGCGAGCGCTTCCCTCACTTGAGCCATTTGCGCACTGTCACCGTCGTGCCAATGCCCGCTTCTGACATAATTTCGAACTCGTCCATCAAGCGCTTGGTGCCGGGCAGGCCCATGCCCAAGCCTTGGTGCGAGCTATAGCCATCGCGCATGACCAACGTGATATCGGCAATGCCCGGCCCGCTATCACTGCACACGATCTCGATGCCGCACTGGTGCACGTTCTCAACCTGGCGCACGATCACCTCACCGATTTTGGCATACAGGACGATATTGCGCGCCAATTCCGAGATGGCGGTAGCGATACGGGCCTGGTCTATGATGCCAAAGCCGAGCGCACGGGCCATGTTGCGCCCTTCGACGCGCGCTCTCACGATATCCAGATCGTTCTGGATCGGGATACGCTTCACATCAGCCATTCTGGCGCTCCTTCTTCAATTTGCGCAGGGCAGAAATCCCTCGTTCCAGGTTGAGCGCCGTCGTCACACTGGATAACTCGATCCCAAATTCCACCAGCGTCATCGCCACCGCCGGCTGTAAGCCACTCACCACCACGAGAGCTCCCATCAAGCCGGCCATCTCGGCCACATCGCCGACAATGCGCGCCATAAACGAATCCACCACGTCGATCGCCGTCAAATCCAGCACCAGGCCGTGGGCCTTGGTGGTATAGATCCGGTCCAGCAGATCGTCTTTGAATTGCTCAGCTTGTGTATCGCGCAGCGGCGTTTGGATTGACGCTACCAGGTAATCTTCAATTTGCAAGATCGGGATGCGTACAAACTCCATTAGCCCCTCATGAAATCAGTTCCAGGTTTAAGGTTTCAGCTTTCAATTGTCATAATCCTACGCTGAGTGATGGACAAAGCGTACTCCAGGCCACTTTGCAGATCGCTGCGCGTGACCAGGTCGCGCAGGTGAACGCCCAGGTCCACGATCGCCTGGGCTACTTCTGGGCGGATACCGACCAGCACCGGGCGCGCGCCCAATAATTGCGCCGCGCGCGCGGCGCGCATGAGATACTCGGCCACCCCGCTGTCTACGACCGGCACACCTGTCACATCCAGCAAGATCACCGCGGCCCGGTTTTGCTCGATACTGCTCAACAGGCCCTCCATAATGCGTTGAGCGCGATCGCTGTCGATGAAGCCAATCAACGGCAGGATCAAGATCCCGTCCAGGACCGGGACGACGGGAGTCGACAGTTCTTGAACGGTCGCCAGCAACTGCGCCTGGGTGCGATTGGTAGACTCGAGCTTGTGCAGCGTGCTTTGGACCCGCTCGAACAAGCGGGCATTCTCAACTGCCGCCGCCGTCTGATTAGCGATCGTCTGGCCCAACTCGATCTGTTCGGCTGAGAACACACGCTGGCGTTGGATGAGGTTCAATCCAAACCAGCCTATCAGCCGATCCTGAATGATCAACGGCACGATCAGCGCCGTCTCGATGTTGGTCTGGCCGAGCCAGAATTGCATCTCTTTGCCAAGCAAATCGCCGTCGCCAGATACCCACACCTGGATGGGAAGCGGCGAAGTCTGGAGGCGATCGACGAGCGGGCACTCGCGCAGAGACATGGTATGCCTGATCATCCCCAATGCCGGCTGTTCCGCCATGCAACTTGCGACCCGGCTGTCATGGTCATACAGCACGATACTGCAATGATCGACGCCAAAAGCTTGGACAACTTGCTCGCTGACATTCGCCAGCATCGTTTGCAAATCCAGGGTTGAGCTCAGCATGTTGGAAATGAGGTTGAGCAGGGCCAGCCGTCTGGCCCGCTCGCCCAAGGGAATAATCTGATCTTGCAAAGCTTTGTACAATTGGGCCGTTTCGATGTGAGCCGCCACCTCTTGGGCAAAAAGCTCCAAGCTGGGCAGGCTTTCGGGCGTGGGCCGCCGGCCATCGAGCGGCGCATCCAGGCTGATGATGCACATCATACGCTCTATTTGATCGCGCACCGGGATAAACAACTCGTCACCTGTCTGCCAGCTCTCGTCACGAACGGGCAAGCCATCGACCGGCACGAAATAGCTCTGCCCGATCTTGAATGGCTTCAGCTCGCCGCTCAAGCGGCGTTGCCATTCCTGGGGCGGGAGCATGCGCTGCGGCACGATGTGTTCTTCGCCCTGGCCAGCCGAGATGAGCTCTGTCAGCTCCATGTCCTCATCGCGCAGGGCGATCACGACCCGCTGCCAGCCCAACTCGCGAATGGCCTCGGCCACGCGGCGCAGTTTCTCGACCAGCGAGGGGGCGCGTTGGACAGCCAGGGCGGCTACGTGCAACTGGCGCAACTGGTCGCGCTCGGCCAGGGCGGCCGCGTGCAACTGGCGCAGCCGCTCGCACTCGGCCAGGGCGGCCTGGTACAAGGCGCCATGTTCCGACGCGTTCACCTTGAGCTCTTGCTCATTCGCTTCAGTTGCCATGTGTTTTCGTGATGGCATCCTGCTCCACTCGCTTCCATTTGCAAACTCGCACGCGCGTGCCGTGTCCTACCACGCTTTCAATCTCGAATTCATCGGCCAGCCGGCGCACCGCAGCCAACCCCACTCCCAGGCCACTGGAGGCGTTGCCTGTTGACTTGGAATTGCGCCCGTTGGCCAGCACGTCGACCAGATTAGCGATACCCGGCCCGCCGTCTTCCACGATGATTTCCAGGCCCGACCTGGACGTTCCCGTCGAGCTCTTGTTCTGCACGCGACGCAAGCTCACCGTGCCACCGCCGCCATAGCGCAGCGCGTTGCGCGCCAGTTCAGCTATGATCGTCTCTAGCCGCATCTGGTCCGCGTGCTCAAAGCCCATTGTGTTTCCCATCATCCGTCCCGCGCTAATCGCGGCATAAACATCCGCTTCGTTGTGCACATGCCACGTTTCGGCTGTGGCCTGGCCAGCGTGCTCCATCATCATCTCATCTAAGCCGGCTCTACGGCCACCGGCAGGGTAAAACTAAAGGTAGTGCCCACACCGGCTTGGCTTTCCAAGCCCAGTTGGCCCTGGTGCAGCTCGACCAGTTGTCTGACAATCGCCAAACCCAAGCCCGTGCCGCCAAATTCCTGGATGTAATCATCGTCCGAGCGGAAGAAACGATCGAACACTTTTTTCTGGTCCTCCGGCGAGATACCCACGCCGGTATCAGCCACGTCTGTCCGTATCATCCCGTCATCGAGCTTGACATGGACCGTGATCGAGCCGCCGGGGCGGGTGTATTGATACGCATTGCTGACCAGGTTGGTCAGGATTTGGATCACGCGGTCATTATCGCCGCTGACGGGCGGCAGGTCATCGGGTATCACCGTCGAGACGGTCAGCCCCTTTTCTTCGATCTTGCCTTTCAAGCTATTGACGACCTGCTCGATCAACGAATCCAGGCGGAGTGGCTTGACGTCCAGTGCCACCCGGCCGGCTTCGAGGCGCGAGATGTTCAGCAAGTCGTTGACCAGCTCGGACAGGCGATCGGCGTTCGACTTGATAATGCTCATGAAGCGCAACTGGCTTTCTGCCAGCGGGCCGGCCGCGCCCATCATCAGCAAATCCGCATAGCCCTTGATCGACGTCATCGGCGTGCGCAGCTCGTGGGAGACAGTCGAGACGAATTCGTTCTTGGCGCGGTCCACCTCGACCTCCTTGGTGGTATCCCGAAAGACCGACACAGCGCCCAAGTACTCCTCGCCCATCATCACCGGGGCAATGCTGGCCCGGACATACTTGTCTTCTATTTGCAGGGATTGTTCGAAACTGACCGGTTCGGTCGGGATATAGGCTGACGAGGCCCACTCGCGCATGGCGTTGAGCCAGGCCGTGCCGCCCGCCCCATACAGTCCCAGCAGATCATCGGTCGAACGTCCGATGGTCTCGCCGCGGCTCAAGCCCAGGATGCGCTCGGCGGCAGCGTTGAACAAGATGATTTGACCACGCCGGTCGGCGACCATGACGCCTTCGGCCACCCCCTCAAGAATAGCCTGGCTCTTGGAGGCTTCCTCTTGCTGGCTGCGCAGCATCTGGCCCAAGCGTTCGGCCGATTCGCGGATCATGCGATACAACTCGGCGTTGTTGATGGCGGTGGCCATCTGGACGGCAGCCGCTTCGGCCAGCCGCGAGTGCGCCTCGGTAAAATAGTGGGGCTCGCGATGGGTCATGAGCAGGACCCCCAACACATCGTCGGCGGTGATCAACGGCACAACCAGGGCCGAGCGAGCATCCGCCTGGGAGCCGCCCTCCTCGGGTATCCAATAGGGGTCGTTACGCACATCGGGCACGACGGCTGGCTTGCGGCGGCGAGCGGACCAGCCAGCCAGGCCATCGCCGCGTTGTAAAACCATGGGCGTTTCATCCGCCCCCAGGCTCTGATCGACATCGATCATGGCGCGGGCGGTCAAAACCTCAGACTGGGGGCCGGTCAACAGGATCACGGCGCGTGAAGCCTGGATGTTCTCATTGACCAGGGCCAGGGCGTGATTGAGCACCCGGTCGAGATCGAGGCTGGCTTGCAGCTCGCTGGTGATGCGGAACAAAGTTTCTACCCGGTCGCGCTCGAGTGTCAGTTGATCGAGTGCCTGGCGCAAGTCCTCGGTGCGTTCTTGCACGCGCTGCTCCAATTCCAGGTTGAGGCGGCGGATCTCGTCGATGCGTCGTTCCAGGTCAGCGTACAGGCGCGTGTTTTCGATGATCACGGCGGCCTGGTTGGCGAACACTTCCAGGGTTTCGATGGTCGCCCGGTTGGGTATCGCGCCATCGCGCGGGGCATCGACCGAGACCACGCCCAGGATGCGCTCCTGCCCGCCGCGCAATGGGGCGAGCAGCATATCCTGGGGGTGCCACTGCCCCGCTTGGCGCGGTTGGTCAGCGCCCTCGACCAGATCGTAGGCATCCAGGCCATCGGTGGCTTGGTGTTCTTCGGCCGGGATGTAATAACTATGGCTGATGCGGAACTCGTCACGCAGCACGGCCAGGATCGTTTCCCACGGCTGGCGGGTTGTTTTCATCTGCTCGAACTGTTTCACCGGGAGGCCGGCGGCTGCCACCCGGCGTTGTACGGGCGGCTCGCCTTCCAGCACGCTGATGATCACGACGTTAAAGCCGACCGCCGTCTGGATCGCATACGCCACCTCCTCCAGGGTCTCGGCCATGGGGCGGTCGCTGCGGAAGGCCTGGCCGATCTCGAAGAGGGTGGACAACTGCTCGACGCGCCGGCGCAGCAGCTCGCCGTGCTGCAATTGTTCTTCACGCCGCTGGGCGTTGCCGATCGCGATGGCGGCCTGCGAAGACAGAGCTTGCACATAGTCGCTGTCCTCCGCGCTAAAGTGGCTCAGTTCGGTGCTTTCCAGCTTGATCGCGCCGACGGTCAGGGTGGCATAACTGATGGGCACACACAGTTCCGACTGCGTATCGGGCATGAAGCGCAGGTAATTGGGATCCGCGTTCACGTCATCGACCAGGGCTGAGCGGGCGCTCTCGACGACGCGCCCGACGACGCCGGTGCCAGAGGGCAGGCTGGCGCTGGCGATCGCCTCGAGCCTATCGGCCGGGTAACCGTAGGTAGCGCGCACATCCAGGTTGCCGGTGCTGGCGTTCAACAAATAAATGGTGCCGTACTCGGCGTGGGTAGCGCGCTGGGCCTCGTTGAGAACGAGCTCAAAGATCCGGTCGAGCTCGAAGGTCGCGTTCAGCTCTTGGCTGATAATCGCCAGGCCGGTCAGGTCTTGGACGCGCTGCTGCAAGCGCGCATCGGTCAATTTGTACAGGCGGGCGTTCTCCAGGGCGATGGCGGCCTGGCTGGCGATCGCCTCCAACAGGATGCGGTGCGAGTCGTCGTAGGCATAGTGGTCGGTGTAGTGTTGGATCACGATCACGCCGAGCACGCGGTCGCCGGTGAGCATGGGCGCGCCCAGCCACGAAGCCGCCGGCTGGCCGACGATTTCCAGGCCCATCTGGCGGACGCGCTCGGCCACATTTTCCCCCAACAGGATCGAGCGACGGTGCTTGAAGATGTGGCCCGCCAAGCCTTCATCGGCTGGGAAACGGCTTCCCTCGGGCAGTTCATCCGCGCGGCTAAACACAACCTCCGCTTCGGCATTGGGCTGGTCGTACAAGGCGATAAACATATGCTCGGCATACATCACGCGCCTGGTCTGCTCGTAGATCAGTTGAAGCAGTTCTCCCTCGCGCAAGGTAGAGGACAGGGCCTGGCCAATGTCGGCCAGCGTATCCAGCTCGGTCACGCGCCGGCGCGTTTCCGCGAACAGATCGGCGTTTCGCAAAGCCACCACAGCCTGGTTAGCGAACAAGGTGAGCAGGCGCAAGTCGCTCAGGTTGAAGGTATGCTGCTCGACATCGTCCAGCACAGTCAACACGCCCAACAATTGGTCTTGCCAGATCAGCGGCGCGCCCATCACGGCCGTGAAACCGGCGTTTTCTCCCTGGCTCGCGCGCGCATCCCAAGACGGGTAGTCGTTGATGATCAGCGGTTGGCCATCTTGAACGATGTGGCCGACCAGTCCCTCGCCTCGCTTGAGCGCGATGCCCAGGTAGTCTGGTTCCACGTGACAACTGGCAATCAAGCGCGCCATCTGGTCATAGGGGTTGTAGCGATACAAGCCGCCTCCCCTGGCGCGCAGCAATTCCGTAGCGCGCCGGGTGATGCTCTCGAGCAAGCGCTCGGGATTGAGCTCGCTGGCCAGATCGGCCGAGGCCTCGTGTAAGGTGGACATCTCCTCGACGCGGCGCCTGACCTGCTCGTAGAGAGTCGCGTTTTGAAGCGTTACGGCCACCTGGCTGGCAAACAGGGTAATCAAGCGCAGATCGCTTTCGTTAAACTTGCGATGATCCGCATTGGCCAGGACGTTGATCACGCCGATCAACTCGTCCTGCCAGATCAGGGGGGCACCGATGACAGCCGTGAAGGGATCGTCGGAAAAGCGTGCGGCGCGCCCCTCCCAATGCCGATAATCGTTGACGATCATCGGCTGGCGTTTTTGAGCGATCCGCCCCGACAGGCCTTCGCCAAAGCGAAGCGTCGCGCCGACCACCTGGCGCGTCATGTTGTAGCTCACCACGAGCGTCAAGCTTCGCTGGTCGGTGTCCACCTGGTAAAGTGCGCCACTCTGGCCATATAGGAGCACCGTGGCGCGCTCGACGATGGCGTGCGCGATGCGCTGCGGCTCGAGCCGGCTGGTGATCTCGACCACCGCCTCACGCAGGGCCGCCATCTCCCTGGCTCCCCGCCGGGTTTCCTCGTACAGGCGCGCATTGTGGATAGCCACGGCGGCCTGGTTAGCCACCGTTTGCAAGGTCTCCACATGCCGCGTTTCATAGATGTTGGGCTTGTAACTGATCAATTCCAAAGTGCCCACCAGCTCGCTGCCCAGCACGAGCGGCACACCGGCGTACGCACGCAGCGGGACCTGTTGCAGGTCGATCTTGGGCGGAACGGGCGACTTGCTTTGCACATCATCCAGCACCAGGGGCCTCCGGTTGCGGGCGATCCAACCGGTGAAGCCTTCGTCCAAGCGATACACGTCGTTTCCGCTGGCGTCTTTGCGCCCTCCCTGGGCATAAGTGCGCAGCACTTTTTCGCTCGCCTCCCACAAATTGATCTGGCTGCGGTCGTAGGGCACGACTTCTCGAATGGATTGCAAGATCAAATCGAGCGTCTCGCTCAGGTCCAGGCTGGCGCTGATCGTGTGCATGATGCCGGCCACGACCTTCATCTCCTGGGCGCGGTGGCGTTCCTCTTCATACAGACGGGCGTTCTTGTAAGCGATGGTCACCTGCTGCGCGAATGGATCGAGCTGTTGCATGGTCCCAGCCGGCAAGCCGGGCTTGCCAAGCTGGGTCGCCACTTGCAAGACGCCCACCACGCCGTCTTCGGCTTTGAGGGGCAAAGCCAACAGGGTGGACAGCGAGCGATCGGCTGGGGTCTTGGGCGTAAAGCGCTGGTCTGCCTGCACGTTGGTCAGGAACAGCTCGTGTCCTTCGCTGGCCGCCCAGCCGGCCGCGCTTTCACCCCAGTTGAGCGCGGCTTCAACGTACTCAGTCTCACCCAAGCCCCACCTGCCGCGCACCACCAACTGGCCTCTGTCTTCGTCCTTTAAATAAATCAGGCATTGATCGATCGGGACGATGCGCCCCATTTCGAGCGCCAGGCCTTTGAGAACGTCTTCCAGGTCGAGCGAGGTAATGGCTCGCCCAGACTCGACCAGCCGGCTGATTTCCAGCACGCGCTTTTGGGCCACTTCGGCCTGCCGGCTCTTTTCCAAGGCGACGTCTTCCAGCTCGGCCTGTGAATGGCGCAGGCTTTCGGCCATCATGTTGAATTCCTCGGCCAGCATTTGAATCTCGTCGCCGGTACGAATGGCCAGGCGCTGCTCCCATTGTCCCCCGGCCAGGGCGGCCGCTCCCTTGCTCAGCTCACTGATCGGGCTTAGGACGCCACGCTGAAGATACCACACAAACCCAACCATAAGTGCGACAATAATCAGCGCTGGAATAGCCAGCCATATCAACAGTCTGTTCGCCTCAGCATACACGCTGCTGAGCGGCTGCTCGACGACGACAACCCAGTCCGTGTTTTCGATCGGCCGGTAGTAAGCCATGACCGAACCGCACTGATCGCCCAAGTCGCACCTCAGTCCACTGGTGTAACGCGTGACCTCACGGCTGGCGCTCCGGCGCTGCAGGTAGCTTTGCACGGCGGGGACCCGCTCAGCGAGCCGCAAGGCCTGGTTAGAACCTGGCATCAGCAGCGCAGTGCTGTCATGGTAGGCAATCAGCCGGCCTTCGCCGTCCACCACGTAAATATCCTCCTCGCTCACGCGAACTTCCTGGATGACTTGCTGCAAGTAACTCAGGTCAACCTCGGCCAACAAAGCGCCGTTTACAGCCCGGTCGGCATCGTAGGTTGGTATGGCCATCTGCACAAACGGCACGCCGGGTTGTGTTGAAATGTACACCTGCCCCAGGTAAACATGGCCGGACAGCGCCGCGTCGACGGCGGGCCACATCTCTCGAAGGGCGTGCAATCTCAGAGTCGCTTGCCCGATCGGCACACCCCGGACCACGCGCGCTGTCTCCTGGCCCACAAAGTTTACGAAAGCGATCTCGTTAAAGTGGGCATACGCATCTAGCACCTGTTCCAATACTTCGGATTGCCGTTCGGTGCTTCGTCCAGCATAGACCAGGCCGCGGGCAGCATCCTCTAATTGAGCTCGAAACAAGCTGACGTAACTGGAGACTTGATCAGCCGCGTGGGTTGACGCCTGGCGTTGGCGCGCTTGGGTATGTTGAACCTGTAACTGGTAACTACTCCAGGCCATGTACAGTCCCAGGCCTATGGTCAGCAGGGCCATAAGCAGCAGCGGGCCTCCCAGTTTGAGGCGCAAGGTAGATCTCGATTGTTTGATCTCGCCTGTTTGAGTTGCCATCACCCACTCAATCGTGCTCTTGCAGCTTGTGCACCATTAAGACATTGCGCGCCACATGACGCAGCGCAACACGAGACGGCTCACAAGTCAAGGCTGGCCTTAGGCTTGAGTCTTGCGGCGCGCTTCGGCTGCCACTTCGGTAATCTCACGGATATCAGAAAAGTCTTCCTGGGTAGAGTCGACCGTGCCGACCGCCAAGGTCATGAAGGGATAGCGCTGATTGTTGAGGATCAGGGCACCCGCCTCGCGATCTCTAAAGTCGTAATGCGTCTTGACTTCCTCATTGAAGCGCTTGATCGTCGCGTCGACAATCGGCTGAGCCTTGTCGAGGGGGGCAATGATGAGAAAATCGTCGCCGCCAATGTGGCCAATAAAGTCATCGCTGGTCCCGTGCTGGTCCACCATTTCACCCAAAAGCAAGGCCGTGAAGCGCAGCACCTCGTCGCGCGCTACAAAGCCGTATTTATCGTTAAACGGCTCTAGGCTGCTGATGCCGATGTACAGCAGGCCCCAGCCTTTTTTGCGCATCAGCAGGCGCAGTTGCTCTTCGATGAGCTTGCCACTGGGCAGGCCGGTGGTGGGGTTCGTCAGGCTCTCACGCTCGGCCCGGCGGATGGCGCCTTGGACGCGCAAGCGCAGTTCTTCGATGTCGAACGGCTTGGTCACATAGTCATCAGCGCCCAACTCCAGCCCGGCGATTTTGTCTGACCGCTCGTCCTTTTGGGTCAGGAAGATGATGGGGATGTGGCTGGTCCTCAGGTTAGTGCGCAGTTGGGTGCAGACCTCGTAGCCGTCGATATCCGGCAGCATGATATCCAGCACCACCACGTGAGGCAATTGTTGCTTGCACCGGTCCAACGCTTCGCGCCCGCGTCCGGCCACCGTCGTCTCGTAGCCTTGGGACGAAAAGTAAATGCGCAGCATGTTGGCGATGTCAACATCATCTTCAACGACCAGGATACGCCCTTTACTCATATCTCTTAACCTCCATCGAACGTCTAGCTACTTCGAAGATAGTTTCAGGTTTCAGGTTTAAGGTCTCAGGTGCGAGACCCACAAAGTTCTTGTTCATGCGCTCTCTTTAGCCAGCCGTTTGCGCGCGTTCGAGCGGATCTGCTCGATGCGCTCGGCGCTCACGGCCTGCTCGAAGCATCGAAAGCCGCCCAAGCGGAAACCGTGTTTATCCGCCAGGGCAGCGATCTGGCGCACCTTTTCAATGTCAATCTGCTTGCCAAGTGTGTAACTCTCGTAGCGGCCCTCCATGGCTAAGGTCATGGTCTCGGCCATGCAGGCATACGCCATGCGCGGCGGGAAGCCAAAATCAAAGCCAAAGTCCACCTCACCGGGGACCTCCACCATACCCCCCTCGATAACCAGCACGTCGTCCCGTTCCTGCACCACTTCGCGCGACACGTCGCGCGGTCGAGCCACGTCACACACGACCGTGCCCGGCTTGAGATGCCGCGGCTCGATGACGGTATCCAGCGAGTTGGTCACCGTGATGACCACGTCAGCCTGGCGCAAGCTCATCATATCCGTCGCCATCCGGGCCTGCGTGCCTCTAGCCATCACCTTGGCCCGCACGGGTTCAAGCCGCTCGAGATGCCGGCCAAGGAGGATCATCTCCGGCACATCACCGGCCAACAATTCGGCACAGATCGAGCCGATGGCGCCCGAAGCGCCAACGACGGCCAGCGTGGCGCTGCTCAGCTCGATACCCATCTGGCGGGCGGCTTCTTTGACCGCCATCACGGCCACCGCCACCGTATAGCTATCCCCGGTGGTTACCGGAATAGCCAACTGCCGGCTGATAGTCAAGCCAGCATCGCCGATGACGGACGTAAACGCCCCCAGGCCCAACAGGCGCGCGCCCAACTTTTCGGCCAGTCGCCCGGTTTGGATCACCTTATTATACACCCGTTGTGGCGGAAGCGTTACCATGCGTTGTGGCGTATACGGGCAAGCCACAAACCAGCCCTCGATCTCTTTGCCGCTAGCCATCGAGCGGGCACCGGTGATATGCGAGATAAACACCGGCGGCCAATAGCCCGAAAAAAAATTTATCGCCGCGACCGGCAACATCTTACCCAATACTGGGTACTTGCGGGTCACGTCGCGCTTGGGATCGATGGGGTGTATGATGAATGCGAAATTGTCCACCGCCTCCCTTCACCATTGATCTTGTTCGAGAGAATATTTTCTTGGATGTTTCTTGACACCGTCCTTGAGCTTGAGATGATCGCTGTCCTCGTACATCACGTTCTTGGAGATCACCCGTCGCTCCGGAGAAGCGAACAGGATGACGTCCGATTCGATCATGCGGGCCGGATAAATGATCAAGCCCGACCCGATGCGGCAGTTGTGTCCCACGCAGCCTCCCAGCACCGGGGCGGCCCACTCAACCAGCTTGTCGCGATCGAACACCTTAATGGGCTGGGCCAACAGGTTATAGTCGGTAAAGGTATTGCCGGCGCCGATGAAGGTATCGCGTCCAACGACACACATCTGCAAGCAGGTGTTCTGGGCCACGATGGAATTCTCCATGAGCGTCGTCATAAATAGCGACGTGCGAAACGGCAAAAAGCAGCGGTCACACACCACGCTGAGTTTAATCTGGGAGCCTTGTCCCACAGTGACATTGTCGCCGATGACGCTGTTGTCGATGACGACGCCGGCGTCGACGAAACAATAATCGCCGATCGTAGTGGGGCCGATGATGGTGGCCGAGGGGTCGATGATGGTGCCCTTGCCGATCTTGACCGCCGCCGTGCTGCGCAGCACCTGCCGGCGCTCGATCATGCCGTACCACACGGCGCGCAGCTTGGCCCTGAGGTCCTTGCCAGCGATCTGTTCGAAACGCGCGCCGCGCGCGAACAGTCCGAAAATACTGTTGGCGATGTACAAGTGGACCCAGTGCTCGATGGATATGAACGCCCTGAGTGGCACCTGGTAGGTCAAGTCGCCCGACTCGTTGGCCATGTAGCTGGGCACCCGGTAATAGCCGATTTCCCTGGCGCCTGTTTCTATGAGCAAGGGCCTGACGTTGGGGTCCTTGCCGAACGGGAAATACCACAGATCGGCCACGTACACATCGCCCTGGCGGTAAATGCCGCGTTGAAATTGGACGGCGTGGGTGACGATGGCCGGGTCGGTCAACGCAAAGGCCACCCGGCAGGCCTTGCCTTGCTGCCTGGCTTTCTGCACAAAGGTATCGACAAAAGGCTGGTCGAAAAACAGATTGTCGCGGTAGACAATCGTTTCGGTGCGGTCATCCGGCATTCTTTCCAGGGAAGTGATGTCCAGTTCCTGCTCGCAATAGGAGGCCAGGGCGTCGCGTTGGTTCAGCCACAACGGCTTGTTCATCACCCGCAACTCGCGTGCCGACTCGTTGAAGGGCGAGATATTGCGCTTGTCAGGAATAATGAGTTTACGCATATAGCTACAGCCTAATCCGACGGGTGCTTGCTGATGTCAAACGAGCAAACCGGATTGCCCATCGCGATGCACTGCGTCTCTTCAATCTCAAAGTTCTTGCCATTGCTGACCCAGTAGGCGGCTTCTTGCAAGATGCCGATGGCCAGGTGGCAGCACGGCTGTTGGGTATGCCGTTTCCAGCACACCGGGCAGCGCTCAATGATCCAGATAAAGTTGTGCTCGTTCTCACTCAAGCGAACCACCTGGTCGCTAAACTTGTTAAAAGTCTCGGCAAAAACCTCCAGCCCCAGCTTCATTTTGACTCTCAAGGGCAGTTGGCGAAAGGCCAGGTCGGAAATCCCCAGCACCGGGCCGAATTCTCGCAGGCCATATTTGAAACAGGCCCGCCCGGCGCGTAAGGCCAGCCCGCGTGCGCCACGCGGCCCGTACATATCTTCCAAGGCTTGCTGAAGGCCACCCACTTCCTCGAACGTGACCTCCCGGTCGAAATTGTTAGGTGGGTAATTGTTAACCAACTGTCTCAGTTGAGCCAAATTCAAGATCGCGTTGACACCATTCCGGCCCATCACCTCTTCCATGGCCAAGAGCAAGATGCGGCCCATCTTGTTGGGATAATGGTAGATCGGGCTATCCACTTGTAGGTCTTGTTCGGCCATCGTTTGGTTCATACTAGCCTTCAACGCTTGAGAAAGTTCACCAGGGTCTCGTGAAAAGCCTCCGGTTCATCCAGCATCGGGAAATGTCCGGACTTGTCGAATGTGAACACCTCTGCGTGTGACACGCCACCCTCCAACACGTGGGCTTGGGCGGGATCGACAATGATGTCCCGTATGCCATACACGCCCAAAGTCGGTATCTGCAGGCGACTCAGCCGGGAGCGCAAGTCGGTATGGTGCAAGTCGCCAATGCTGCGAAAGAACGATTCGTTGCTGGTCTTGGTCACATCGCTGAGAATCATCTTTCTAGTTGCTTCCGAATCATAGATCAGCACCATGCGGATCACGAGCTGCAAAACGATTGGCAGACGCCACAGCAAGCGAGCGATCCAGTCTATTCCTCCCAGCTTGAGAAACAGGTGCAGCGAGCGGCCGTCAATCGGCGATCCGACGATGGCCACCTTGGGCACCTTATCTGGGCGTTCCAACGCCAAGCTGAGCGCCACCGTGCCGCCCATCGAGTGTCCGAACACCGGGGCGGCCATGATACCCAAGGCGTCCATGAACTGATCGACCATTTTCACGTACGAATCGACTCGAAAAGGCAGGTCGCTCGACTTGGCCGACTCGCCAAATCCCCAAAAGTCCAGGGCGTACACCTTGTAGCG
>JAFGFO010000339.1 GCA_016931085.1 Thermoflexales bacterium | reverse complement strand
CTGACGGTGACGAACGCGTGTCCGAGCAGCGGGACGGCCAGCCACTGGATCACGGTGACAGGCCCGGTCTTTACGCCTACATACAGCTTGGCCTTTGCGCCGAGCCGTTCCGGCACACTGATTGCTGGCCAATCGTTGACCTACACGCACTGGTTGACGAATACGGGCAATGGCACAGACGAGTTCAGCCTGTCCCTGAGCAGCAGCCGTGGCTGGGCGACCCTGATCGGTGAGCTGGGTCCATCCGAACTGGCGGCCGGCGCGAGCCGGACCGTGCAAGTGCAGGTGACTGCCCCGGCCGGCAGCGAGACCTTGCAGGACGTGACGGTGGTGACCGCCCGCGCGCAGCACGGGGGAGTCTCAGCTGCGGTGACTGACACGACTGGCGTGGCGTGTGTGGACGTGTCTGGGGTTGACTTTAGCTTTGAGCCGGCGGAGCCTGCGACTGGGGAGGCGATCACGTTCACTGCCAGCCTGGCCAGCGGCAGCCAGCCAGCCTATACGTGGGACTTTGGCGATGGGGGGCTACTCCAGGTGGGCAACCCCATCTTGTACGCCTATACCAGCAGCGGTGACTATACCGTGATCTTGACGGTCACCAATCTGTGCCCCAGTGCCGCATCGGCGAGCCACGCCATCCACGTCACGGGAGTTGTCGTTACACCTACATACAGAGTGCTCTTTTTGCCAGCCAGCGACAGCCGGAGCGTCAGCTCAGGCACTGTGGTAACCTACGAGCACACGCTGTGGAATAGAGGGACTGTGGTGGACAATTACGCGCTTGGCGTGTCGTCCAGCCAGGGCTGGGCAAGCCTGGCTGGACCAGCTCTGGTTAGCTTGCTGCCTGACGAGACCGAGGCGGTCCATGTGCGAGTGACGGTTCCGGCTGGCGCCGGGGGGCTGCAAGATACGACGAGGGTGACGGCCACCTCGCAGACCAGGCCGTCGTCTTTTGCCAGCGTGCTCGACACAACGAGCGTTGTCTACACGGCTGGTCTGAGTTTGGCACCGAGTTATTCGAGAACACTGGGACCTGGCGCGGTGACGACCTACACGCACGTGTTGACAAACTCCGGCAATGGCCCGGACGAGTTCAACCTATCGCTGAGCAGCAGTCTCGGCTGGGCGACTCTGCCGGACGGCACTGGCCCGTTCGAGCTGGCGGCCGGCGCGAGCCGGCAGATCCATGTGCGCGTAAGCACCCCGCTGCTTGTGGCAAGCCTGGTCGACACGACGATTCTAACCGCCACGGCCCAGGCCGGGGCTATGTCGGCTGCGGTAACCGATACGACTTATCTGGCGTGCGAAGGCGTGTCAGGCGTGAGCTTTGACGTTGTACCGGCGGAGCCTGCGACAGGCCAGGCCATCACCTTCACCGGCAGTGTGTTACAGGGCAGCCCGCCGTTTACCTATACCTGGAACTTTGGCGATGGGACGCCTGCGCAGGTGAGCAATCCAATCCTGCACAGCTACGCCACGCCCGGCGCTTACCCGGTGACGGTGACAGCGTCTAACATGTGCCCGAGCTCCGGCGCGGCCAGCCGCGTTGTGACGGTGACTGGGAATGCCATCACGCCTGTGTACGGCGTCGAGCTTGGCCCCGATGATAGCCAGACTCTCGATCCAGGCGCCCTGTGGGTGTATGTGCACACCTTGACCAATACAGGCAACATGGCCGATCGCTATGCCGTCAGTCTGTCTTCCACTCAAGGCTGGAGCAGGCTGCTGAGCGCCTCTTATGTCAGCTTGCCGGCTGGGGCGAGCGCGCTCGTGCGCGTGCGTGTGATGGTACCGGCTGGCGCGGAGGGAGCGCTGAGCGATGTGATGACCGTCACAGTTGTCTCGCAAAACGACCCCGCTGCGCAAGATAGCCAGGTCGATGTGACCACGGTCCGCCTGAGCGGCAACGTGAGCCTGGTGCCCAACCGCGCTCTCACCGTTCAGGCCGGCAGCCAGGCTGTCTACACGCATACCCTGGTGAACGATTATAACGCCGCTCAGAGCTTTGCGCTGGCGTACGTCTCTTCGCAGGGCTATGGAGTCACCGTTGAGCCGGCCGCCACGGCCAGCCTGGCAGCCAACGGCGGGACGGCCCAGGTGACGGTGCGGGTGAATGTGCCGGCCAACGCGCTGAGCGGGACGGTGGACAGCACGCGGGTCACGGCGGTGGGCAGCCTGGCCGGCCAGGTCGCCGTCACCGATACGACCACGGTCACGACGATCACGCCGGTGGGAACGGCGCCAGTGGCGGCCTTTGTGCCCAGCAGCGCCAGCGTTGTGGTGGGACAGGTGGTGAGCTTTACCAATATCACGACCGGCACCGAACCGATCAGCTATGCCTGGACTTTTGGCGATGGGGAGAGCAGCACGCTGGTGAATCCGCCCCACAGCTACGGCGCTGCCGGTGACTATACCGTCATCCTGACGGCGACCAACGCCTATGGTCAGGACACGGCCAGTGCGACGATCTCCGTCACGGAGGCTGGGACGGCGCCGGTGGCGGGCTTTGTGCCCAGCAGCGCCAGCGTCACGGTGGGGCAGGTGGTGAGCTTTACCAACACCACCGCTGGTACCGAGCCGATCAGTTATGTGTGGACTTTTGGCGATGGCGGAAGCAGCACGTTGGTGAATCCGACCCACAGCTACGGCGCTGCTGATGACTATACCGTCATCCTGACGGCGACGAATGACTATGGGCAGGACACGGCCAGCGCGACCATCAGCGTGGCCAGGGTCGAGTACCGAATCTATTTGCCGGTGGTGCTCAAAAATAACTAGCAGACAGACCTGACAGGTTTTGCTTCGCAAAAACCTGTCAGGTCTAATCATCCTAGAGTTTGCGATGGCGGCCGGAAGCGGGAAAGTAGGGGCGGGCCGCTCGACCGTCCCTACGGATGATGCACGCAAAACTCTGACGCCCACTCCCACCCTCTTTTACCCCTTGACAACAGGCCCTTTTGGGTATATAATATAGACTGACCAGTCAGTCTAGTATCTGGCGGTGCGTTTTTGGCCGCTGTTGAACGCAATCGAAAAAGGAGGCAAAAATGTCCAGTATCGTTATCTGGCTTGTGATTTGGCTTGTGCTGGGGCTGCTGGTGGGCGCGCTGGCCAGCCTGGTGACCAAGGCTCAGCCCCCCTATGGGCAGGTGGTAGACATCATTGCTGCCGTCCTGACCATGATCTTGGTCGGCCTGGGCGACTATTTTGTCTTGCCGATGGTGGGCATTAGGGGTGCGCTGGCCTTTGCCACCATGGTTCTCGAGCCCTTTATCAGCACTGTGCTTGTGCTGTGGCTGCTGCGCATCATCAAGCGCAGGCAAGCGGGAGCGTAGCCTATGACGCCTCGCGCCGACGTATCCACTGAGCGCCGCGCCCAGATCATCCAGGCTGCCCTGGCGTGCTTTGTACGTGAGGGTTACAACAACACCACCATGGATGACATTGTCAAAGAAAGTGGCCTGAGCAAGGGTAGCCTGTACTGGTACTTTAAGGGCAAAGACGAACTGTTTGAGGCGGCGCTCATGTCGTTCTTTACCACTTTTGGCCAGGAGGCGTTTGCTGCGTTAAACCAGGGGGGCAATGCTTCCGCCAAGCTGCGCGCCTTGGGCCAGCAAATGACGCATTTTGTCACAGCCGCCGAAGGACTGTTCAACCTGTTCCTCGAATTTTGGGCCTCGAGCGCTCGTCGTCAAGAAGCAGGCCAGTTGTGGGGCGGACTGCTAAAGGAATTTGAGATCGCCATTGTGAGGATCATCGAAGAAGGCGTGCGGCAAGGCGAGTTCGAACCGGTAGACGCAGAGCAACTGGTGTGGGCGGTCATGGCCGCCTACGATGGGCTGGCTGCCTACGTGATGTTGGTGCCCAATCTGGATGTCGCGCGCATCAGCCACGTGTTTATCGAAACGCTCTTGCAAGGGCTTGAGAAGAGTTCTGTGTGAAAATTGGAGGACTGGTATGACGAGGCAATTTCATGGCGTCACCAGCATTAGCTTGGTTGGCGTGGCCACACTCATCGCGACCGTGATTGTGTTTCGGGCATCCTGGGTGTTGGGCGTGGTTTACCTGTTGGCCAGCGGCGCAGCGGTATTTACGATCTTGTACGCCTATTGCGCCAAGTGCCCCTGTCAGGCGCACTGCGCGCACGTCTTGCCGGGTAAGGCAGCCATAAGGTTTGGGAGGAACCCCGGTCCTTATAGCCGGGTTGAAATTGGCGCGATGCTAGCGGCGCTGGTCGTGATCCTGGGCTTTCCGCAGGCATGGCTGTGGCAATACCCGCTGTGGTTTGGGGTGTATTGGGTGCTGAGTCTGATCGCATTCGTGCAGATTCGAATCGTCGTTTGCCGGGCCTGCGCCAACGTATATTGCCCGCTTCGAGCCGCTCAATGAGTGAACAAGCTTTGCCCATCATCGAAACGCACGCCCTGACGCGCGTTTTTAAACAGACGCGCGCGGTGGATAGCTTGGATCTGTCCATCCAGGCTGGCGAGCTATTTGGCCTGGTCGGCCCGGATGGGGCCGGCAAGACGACGACGCTGCGCCTGCTGGCCGGCTTGCTGGACATCAGTTCCGGGTCGGCCACGGTGGCTGGCTGCGACCTGGCTCGCCAGCCCGAGGCCATCAAGTCCAAGATGGGCTACATGGCCCAACAGTTCAGCCTGTACGGAGAGCTTTCGGTGATGGAAAACCTGTCATTCTTTGCTGAGCTGTACGACACGCCGCTCGGCCAACTGCGGCAACGCACTGAGCGCTTGCTAGCCTTTGCCGACTTGACAGAGTTCAAGGACCGGCGCGCGGCCAAGCTTTCCGGTGGCATGCAGAAAAAGCTGGCACTGGCCTGCACGCTGATCCACGAGCCGGCCATCCTGCTGCTCGACGAGCCCACCACCGGCGTCGATCCTGTTTCTCGGCGCGAGTTTTGGGATATCCTGACCGAGCTTTACCTGGGCGGGACCACCGTCGTCGTCAGCACGCCTTACATGGACGAAGCCGACCGCTGCTCCAGGGTTGGCTTGATGTACGCGGGCCGCTTGGTGGTGTGCGCCGAGCCGCGGCAGATCCGCGCCCAAATCGAGGGCGAGCTGATCGAGTTGCGCCCGGACGATTGGCAAGCGGCGCACGCTTTGGTCGAGGCGCTGCCTGGTGTGTTGGAGGTGCAGACCTACGGCGAGCTGCTGCACGTGCTGGTGGACTCGGGCCACCGGCGATTGCCGGAAATCGAGGCTGCCCTGCAGGCACATGGCATTGCGGATCGAGGTGCCCGCGTGGCCCCGGCCCGCATGGAAGAAGCGTTCATTTCCTTGATCAAGCGACTGGAGGTGTGAATGTCGCCGCGACACTTGTTGGCTGTCAGCCGTAAAGAGATCCAACACATCATGCGCGACCGGGCGACTTTTGTGCTGGTGCTGCTCACGCCCATCGCCTTGCTCTTTTTGATGGCTTATGCGTTGACGGTGGATATCGAGCACGTGCCGATTGCCGTGTTGGATGGCGATCGCAGCCCCACGTCGCGCGCTTTCGTCCAACGCATCACGGAGGGTAAGGACCTGGACTTGTATGCCTACGTAGGCACGCTGGACGAGATCGAGGCATTGCTCTTGCGGGGCCGGATCAAAGCCGCTGTGGTGATCCGGCCGGGCTTTGGCAGCGATTTGATGGCGCTGCGTGGAATGCCGATGCAGATCATCATTGATGGCACCGAGCCGCAGAGCGGCGGTTTTGCGGTCGATCACATTGGCGGGCGGGCAGCCCAGTTTGTAAACGCATCGCTGGCCAGCCAACTGGCCAGCCTGGGCCTATCGGCGGCATCTCTGCAGCCGATCGAGCTGAGTGTGCGCACGCTGTATAACCCGGCCCAAAAGCCCCGGGTGGACATGGTGCCTGGCCTCATTTCACTGGTGTTGGGCTTTCCGGCTTTATCCGTTGCCCTGACGCTGGCGCACGAGCGCGAACACGGCACGTTGGAACAACTGATGGCCACTCCCATCAGCCGTACAGAGCTTTTACTAGGCAAGATGGTCCCCTACGTCATTGTGGGCCTGGTCAACGTGGTCGTGATTCCGGCTGTGGCCCGCATGGCCTTTCAAACGCCGTTCGCCGGCAGCTTTGCGCTTTTTTTCGTGCTGTCGGCTGTTTTCTTGTTTTCCATACTCAGCATGGGGATGATCATTGGCGTGTTCATTCGCACCCAAGCGGCGGCGCTGGCGCTGTCTTTCCTGGTCATCTTTTTCCCTGGCTTTTTCTTGACCGGGATATTCTTTCCCATCACCTCCATGCCAGAGATCATGCGCGTGGAGGCGATGGGCTTGCCAGGGACGCATTACGCCATCATCACGCGAGCCATATTCCTCACCGGCGTGGGCCTGGACGTAGTGTGGCCGTATGGGGTCGCCATGCTAGGGCTGGGCATAGCCTTTACTGCCGTCGGCGCGTTCTTTTTCAAAAAGAAGCTAGTACTACAACGAGACTTCACTCGTCTGTGTCATTCTGAGCGACCAAAGGGAGCGAAGAATCTCTGTTTTCCAGGTGTAATTCG